>NZ_KQ970391.1:150663-154833 GCF_001579105.1 Weissella sp. DD23
ACCAGCAATCACGCAAACCTTGCCATCGGTAGTCGCATCACAAACCGTAGCACCAAATAGCGTCGCAACTAGTGTGCCAAGTCTGGCGGGGAGCCAAGCGGTTAGTGCTGTGGCGGCGCCGTCAAGGACGCAACCAACACAAATTGAGGCAACGGTACCGACGAGTGCAGCGGTGCAACCAATCCAGCGTGGTCAAACCGTGCCGGTAGCGTCACAAGCTCAAGCTGCTGACCGTGTGACAACACGGCAGCCGACGCAAGCAACGACTCATACCAGGGCCGTGAGCCAACCGGCAACCGCTGCTAAAACGTGGTCAACGCTTGATACGGTTGCCAGCGTTATCGGCGGTCTGGCCGGATTAGGAATTGCATGGGGCTTCTTAGTTTGGTTTAAAATTTTATAGACACTAGTGTGCGAAAAAGGCCGCCAATCATCTGATTACATCAGGAGATTGGCGACCTTTTTAACTATTCAAATTCTTCGTACTCGTTAGGATCCTGCCCGTCAATACGGCCATCGGCACGATTTAGCTGGTTAATCGTGTCAATTTCTTCAGCAGTCAGCTTGAAATCAAAGATCGTCGCATTATCGCGTTGGTGAACCGGGTTGGTTGAACGCAAAATTGGGACAATACCGCGGTCGATATGCCAACGGGTGATAATTTGACTTGGCGTCTTGCCGTACTTGTCAGCAATTGTTTGAACGACTGGTTCGCGCATGGCGCCACCACCACGACCAAGCGGACTCCAAGCTTCAACCGTGATGCCACGATCAATATTTGCTTGGACGTTATCCGTTTGCACCCAGTAAGGATGAATTTCAATTTGGTTCACGGCTGGCTTGACGCCGGTTGCATCAATAATACGGTCCAAGTGTTCGGGTTCGAAGTTTGAAACACCGATTGAACGAATCAAACCTAGCTTCTGAGCTGTAACCAACGCTTGCCAAGCTTCAACGTATTTATCGCGCTTTGGGAGTGGCCAGTGAATAATGAACAGGTCAAAGTAATCCAACCCCATGCGAGCTAGTGATTCTTGAATGGCCATCAAAGCATCATCGTAGCCGTGATATTTACCGGGCAACTTTGAGGTGATGAATAATTCACTGCGTGGTACGCCAGATTGGCGAATGGCTTCACCAACAATACCTTCGTTGTCGTAGTTTGTTGCAGAATCGATTAAACGGTAACCGCTTTTAATAGCTGCCAGAATTTGTTGACGACCAGCGCCACCACGTATCTGGTATGTTCCTAATCCCATAACAGGGAGTGGATGTCCGTCATTTAAAGTTAGTGTTGGAATGTTAACCATTTGATGTAACCTCACTTTCATTTGATAACCATACTGTCTCACTAAAAAGCAATTTATGCAAACGCTATCATTATCAAGAGCAATTCTTTGCGCGACTAGGAAACAATTCGGTATATTGGCGGTAAGAACACGCGTAGTTAAGAGGAGGACACAGTAATGGCACAACGACACTGGTGGCAAGACGAAGTCGTATATCAAATTTATCCCCGTTCCTTTCAAGATAGTAATCATGATGGCATTGGCGATATTCAGGGCGTGATTAACCAACTAGATTATATCCAATCGTTAGGAATTACGACAATTTGGCTATCGCCGGTCTATAAGTCACCCATGGTTGATATGGGTTATGACATTTCAGATTATCAAGATATCGACCCGCAGTTTGGGTCGCTGACAGATTTTAAGGCGCTACTAACGGCAGCAAGTGAACGACAAATTAAAATCGTAATGGATTTAGTGGTCAATCATACATCGGATCAACATACTTGGTTCAAACAAGCATTAGCAGATCCAGCGAGTCCATATCGTGAGTTTTATATTTTTAAGACCACAACAGACGGCACGGTACCGAATAATTGGCGCAGCATTTTTGGCGGCTCAACATGGACACCAGTACCGAATGAGCCCGGGACTTATTATTTTCATACCTTTGCGTCGGAACAACCGGATTTGAATTGGGAAAATCCAGCACTACGCCGGGCAATCTATGACATGGTTAACTGGTGGCTAGACCTAGGTGTCGCCGGCTTTCGCATTGATGCGATTACGCATTTAAAAAAGGATTTGGATTGGGCGAGTTTACCGGCTGATGGTAGCGATGGGTTGGTCTCGGTAACAAAGAAGGGGCAAAACCGGCCGGGAATTGAACGCTTTCTAAGTGAGCTGAAAGCGGAAACGTTCGCTAAGTATGATGCCGTAACGATTGGTGAAGCATATGGCGTACCGCAACAAGACTTACATCAGTACATTGGACCGGATGGTTATTTTTCAATGATTTTCGATTTTTCGTACATGAATATTGAAGTTGAAAATGTTGATGAATGGTACCGCGGTCGTTCGGCATGGACCACCAGTGATTTACGTGACTTGCTCTTTGAATCGCAACAGCAAGTACAAGCGATTGAAGGTTATTTGGGAAACGTGTTGGAAAACCATGATCAGCCACGCGTCTTATCAAAACTAGTGCCAAATGTTGCTTATCAAACGGCGGTTGCAGCTAAAAGTTTAGCGACAATGTACTATTTCCTACCAGGTGTGCCATTTATTTACCAGGGGCAAGAATTGGGAATGAAAAATTTTGAACGCCGGCATATTTCAGAATTCAATGATGTCTCATCGTTGAATAACTATGAAATGGCACTGCGTGATGGTTTTTCAGAGGCCGAAGCACTGCAATGGTTAAATGCAAAGTCACGAGATAATGCCCGCACGCCGATGCAATGGACTGGTGAAGCGTTTGGTGGTTTTTCAGAGGTTGAACCATGGTTGCCAATGGGGGAGCATCGGGCTGATATTAATGTTGCAACCGAGGAGCAAGACCCAGCGTCGGTCTTAAACTATTACCGTGGTCTGGCCAAAGTGCGTCGTCAGTCACAATGGCATGATGTGATTATTGATGGCACCTTCCATCCATTAACACGCTTGCCGGCCGATGTTATCGCGTACCAACGGCGCTTAGGTGACCGGCTGATTACCGTGTTGGTTAATTTGAGTGTGCAATCATCACGCTTTAGTCTGATTCAAATTGGTGAGGTGCTGACGCAATCGGGTGAAGTCACGATGACAGGGCATCGTATTACGATGGCCCCATATACGGCTGTGGTAATGGGGATTTCTTAGTCCATTTGTTGGTATACTAAAGAACAGATAGGAACGAATGGGGGATTTCATCACGATGATTGCGTTGACTGATAATTTTGCGGTAACGCCAGATGATTTGTTGCGACAACATCTGCTAATTCTAGGAGCGACTGGTAGTGGCAAGTCGACGAGCGCGGTGACAATTTTGCATGACTTGATGATGCAGAACCAAACGACGATTATTATCGATCCAACTGGCGAGTACACGAAGTTGCCACACGCCGTCGTTGCGAAATTAGGCTACAACGCTTTTATTGATTATGAACAACTAACGGGTGCCGAAATCGCGCAAATATTTGGCGTCACGGAGGCGGTGGCGACAGAGAAAGTGGTTGATGCGTGGCAAAGTTTGAAAATTCAAAAGAACGTTGTCCGTCAGTCAGGGGTTTATCAAAAGGTTAACCGTCCTTGGGCAACGTTTGAGGCGGATGCCCAGCGATTGTATGACTATCCGCAACCGGCCGATATGCATTTGCTGCCAGAACAGTTGCAGCAAGAATTTGCTGTGCCAACAGATGATTTTGATTTGATTGGTCAGACAATTGATCAAGCTGGTTTTCGGACGCTGTTGCCACTCATTCGTCGCATTAAAAGTCAAACAAGTCAACCAGCTTTCCAGCAGTTATTCAATTTGCCAAGTCGTAAGAAAATTGCGACGGTGGGGATGAGAACTGATGTAATGTATTTGATGCGGTTGTTTAGCAGTCAACGGAGCGAACAAAAAATTCTGGTCATTGATTTGTCAGAATTAGCGGATAATTTAGGTTTAGGTAAGGTTGTTGTGTCACTATTGATGACGGCGTTGCTACGTATCAAGCAAACAGGCACACAATAGTTGCCCGTAACGGTGTTGATTGATGAAGCACACCGTTATTTGTTGCAACAACCTGGTGTAGTGGACGGCATTTTGCGGGTTGCACGTGAAGGACGTAAAGCGGGCTTGTATTTGATGTTAACGACACAAAGTCCGCTTGATTTGCCGGCTGGGTTGTTGGGACAA
>NZ_KQ970391.1:154853-155357 GCF_001579105.1 Weissella sp. DD23
TTTGGTAATTACCTGATTCACCGTTTAAATACGGCAACAGAATTGGCACAATTACCGGCGCTTGCGCCATTGGGGCAACGCATTGCACTGCAGCAAGTTGGTGAAGCCATCTTGGCGGGTAATCAATTTGTGCCACCACGTGAGCTACAGATACGACAGGTTGCAGCAATGCAACATCAGACTGCATCGCCCAAATTTTTTTAGAGGATGTGGTCATTTTGAATAAACGATTAACAATGCCAATTAGTGGCTTAGCGATACTGCTGTTTGCTTTTTTTGCGTGGGGCGTCATGCAACATGCAACATGGATTTCAGACATTGATCGCACTGGTATTGCTTGGATTCGAGGTGATTTTACACCTGGCAAAACCGCCTTCTTGACCGGCATTACGCTGTTGGCTCAGCCGGCGACGGGGGTTACCCTGACGGCACTGTTTGTTGTGTGGGCAGTTATCACCAAACGCCTTCGTATGGGGGCGTTTGTAGGATTCAGTGTGGTTGCGG
>NZ_KQ970391.1:155524-157553 GCF_001579105.1 Weissella sp. DD23
GGTTGCAACAATCGTTTTGGTTGCAGTCATCATCTTAATTCCAATTAGTCGCGTTTACTTGGGTGTGCACTATCCAAGCGATGTGCTAGCTGGCTTACTGCTTGGACTAGCAACGATGTTAACAGCAGCGACGATTATTCTGCCTAAGAAAGCTTAATTAAAAACGGTCACACCCAACACGATGAATTGTGCGGTGTGACCGTTTTTAATTAAGCTTCTGTTTTTGGTTCAGGAACAAACGTGTCTAGGGCTGACCAGAAAGCGACCAGCGAGAAGACAACGATAAAGTGCCAGAAGACCGTTGCCCAGGCGTTACCGTAAATGTTTGTGTATGTATTGATTAAGTGTTGCATCGTAATCAACGCCACGATTTCTTCGACCGCAATAATCAATGCAGTCAATGCAATCGCCGCGGCCAGTACCGCGCCGGCAAGCAGGATGAATGAAGCAACGTGTTGCGCAATCCAAGTGATTGACCAGGCTTTTGCTGCCTTATGATTCATGAATAGCGACCTCCAAGTGAATAATAACTAGTCCCTATTATACGTTAATTTAGTGTTGTTGTGGGTATTGGTTTGTGGGAAACTAGGGATATTGAAATAATAGGGGTGAGTGATGTATGGCAAAAACGGATCAAACGGTTAGTCCGCAGATTATTTGGGCAATTGTGGGGACGGGTATTTTAGCGTTTACGGGTATTTTAACAGAGACATCCATGAACGTGACCTTTCCGGATTTGATGAAGCAATTTAATATTTCGTTGAGTGTGGTGCAATGGCTGACTACGGCCTATTTGCTAATGGTGTCATTGGTGATGACTACCTCAGCGTTCTTAAAAGCAAAATTCAATCCACGGCAAATTTTTATCATCGCAATTGTGGCGTTCTTGATTGGGGACATTGTGGCGATTATGTCGCATTCCTTCGCGCTGCTGTTAGTTGGCCGTGTGATTCAAGGGATTGGGACAGGCGTCATTACGCCATTGGTCTTCAATATTATTCTTGAAAATGTTCCGATGGCTCATATTGGTAAGTATATGGGCTTTGGTACGATGATTTTGTCGTTGGCACCAGCCTTTGGACCGATTTTTGGTGGTGTCGTGGCCTACTACTTAGGTTGGCGCGAAATTTTCTTATTGGTGTTACCAGTTGCGTTTGTCTCGCTGGTTATTTCAATTAAGACAGTGCCAACGGAGCATATTAAAAATGACGCATTCCGCTTTGATTATGTGAGCTTTGCGATGTTGGCCATCGCCTTTACCAGTTTCTTGTGGGCATTAAGTCAGCTAGAACATGGACATGTTAGTGGCATGCTCTTTGGTTTGCTGATTGTTGCTGCTTTAGCATTTGCTGGCTTCTTATACCGAGCTAAGCATGCGACGCGCCAATTTTTAAACTTAGGTATTTTTAAAGTGCCTGCGTTGCGTTTTGCGATGTTGGGGTACGTTGCATACATGTTTACCAATTTGATGGTTAATTTTGCCGTACCGACATTTGTCCAATTATCCTTGGGAGCAACAACGATGATTGCCGGCTTTGCCTTGATGCCGGGGTCGTTGGCTGGGGCGCTATTGAACCCAATTTATGGGCGGGCGTATGATGTGTACGGACCAAAGATGCCCTTGTTGGCAGGTAATGCAGCGTTTGTTGTGATTATGATGGTTTGGTCGATGATGACGATGAATGGCACAGTTATCTCAATGACAATCTTTTACTTGTTGATGACGCTCGGCCGGAATCTAGCCTTTGGTACGTCGATGACCGCTGGGCTAGCGCAGTTATCATTGCCCGAACGTGCCGATGGTAACGCGATTTTTAACACGGCGCAGCAGTTTGCCGGCGCCATCGGAACAACGGTGGCGTCATTGTTAATGAAGGTGAATCCCGACAGTGCTGCCTCCGTTGCAACACAAACAGCGCGCGGTGCCCAGCATGTCTTTTGGTTTATGTTGGCATTGGGTGTGCTGAATTTCGTATGGTTTAATCGCTTTTTGAAGCATAACGCGCCTTATTCAGAATAGGCTAAGTTG
>NZ_KQ970391.1:158163-159684 GCF_001579105.1 Weissella sp. DD23
TGTTAGGTTATAACTAACACCTCACTTGCGTTTAGGGGTATAATAACACTAACTAAAAACACATGAAGGAGGCCGCCCGAAATGGCCAATGATTGGATCAATATTCACGGCGCGCGCGCTCACAATTTGAAAAATGTGGACGTGGCGATTCCCCGTGACAAATTCGTGGTGATGACCGGACTCTCTGGTTCTGGTAAGAGTTCACTTGCCTTTGACACGCTATATGCAGAAGGACAGAGACGTTATGTTGAAAGCTTGTCTGCCTATGCCCGTCAATTCTTAGGACAAATGGATAAGCCGGATGTAGATGCCATTGAAGGATTAAGTCCTGCTATCTCTATCGATCAAAAGACGACCTCAAAAAATCCCCGCTCAACGGTGGGGACGGTAACCGAGATTAACGACTATTATCGACTATTATTTGCTCGTGTTGGACAGCCCGACGCGGCCGAAGATGGCACAATCGTGAAGACGTCAATTGACCAAATGTTGAATTATTTGACGGAGAACTTGGATGAAGGGGCGCGGATGCAAATCCTATCACCAATTGTTCGTCATAAGCGTGGTTCGCATGCGACGGCTTTTGAACGTATTCAAAAAGAAGGTTTTGTTCGTGTCATGGTTGATGGTGAGATGCATGAAATCACCGATGAGCTGACGTTGGACAAGAACAAGTATCACGATATTTCAATTGTGGTTGATCGTATTATTTTGCGGGATGGTTCACGCGCGCGTTTGTTCGAATCATTTGAATCAGCAATGCGCATGGCCGAAGGGGTCGTGACAGTTGATGTGATTGGTGGTGAACCAATTACGTTCTCAGATCACTACACCGGTCCGTTGAAGGACTTTGCGGTTGGTAAGCTGGAACCACAGCTCTTTTCATTCAACGCACCTATGGGAGCGTGTGAAATCTGTGGGGGCTTGGGGATGACACTTGAGGTCGATGTTGACCGAGTTATTCCTGATAAGTCAAAGTCATTGGCTGACGGTGCCATTGTGGCCTGGAACCCAATTTCATCATCATACTACCCAGAAATGTTGCGCCAATTTGCTGAGCAATTTGAAATTCCAATGGACATCCCATTTGAAGAATTGACCGCTGATCAACAAGACATGGTGCTATATGGCTCACGTTTGAAGCCATTCCACTTCCACTATGAGAATGATTTTGGTGGGGTACGTGATGTTGATGTCCCATTCGAAGGGGTGATGAATAACATCGACCGTCGCTACCGTGAATCAAATTCTGATTTTACCCGTGAACAAATGCGTGGTTACATGGACGAATTGACTTGCAACGCTTGTGGCGGATACCGTTTGAACCCGGCTGCTTTGTCGGTTAAGGTTGGTGATAAGCACATCGGTCAAGTGTCAGAAATGCCGGTTGATAAGGAATTAGAATTCTTTGAAAACGTGACGTTTGGTGAGCAAGACAGTCAGATTGCAGCGCCCATCGTTAAGGAAATTACGGATCGCCTGAGCTTCTTGAAGAACGTTGGGCTAGATTATCTAACGCTC
>NZ_KQ970391.1:159704-167517 GCF_001579105.1 Weissella sp. DD23
GGCCGACTACATCATCGACGTGGGGCCAGGAGCTGGTGACCACGGTGGTGAAATCATGGCGACGGGTACCCCAGCGGAAATCGAAGCAAATGATAACTCGCTAACGGGACAATACCTATCAGGCAAGAAGTTTATTCCAGTTCCTGAAACGCGACGTGAGGGTAATGGTAAAAAGATTACAATTACCGGTGCATCGGAAAACAACTTGAAAAACGTGAAGGTTGACTTCCCCTTGGGTAAGTTTGTCGCCGTGACCGGTGTTTCTGGTTCCGGAAAATCAACGCTGGTGAACACAATCTTGAAGCGGGCTTTGAAGATGGAGTTAAACAACAACTCTGAAAAGCCTGGTAAGTACAAGAAGATGACCGGCTTTGAGAATGTCGACAAGATTGTTGATATTGATCAAAGTCCAATCGGGCGTACGCCACGTTCAAACCCAGCGACGTATACGGGCGTCTTTGATGATATTCGCACGCTATTTGCGCAGACAAATGAAGCTAAGCTACGTGGCTATAACAAGGGTCGCTTCTCATTTAACACGAAGGGCGGTCGTTGTGAGGCATGTAAGGGTGATGGGGTCATCAAGATTGAGATGAACTTCCTCCCTGATGTTTACGTGACATGTGAAGTTTGTGGTGGTACCCGTTACAACTCAGAAACGCTTGAAGTAACGTATCGCGGTTTGACGATTGCAGATGTTTTGAATTTGACAGCCGAACAGGCCGTTGACTTCTTTGCACCAATTCCTAAGATTCGTCGTAAGTTGCAAACGATTGTTGATGTTGGGTTGGGTTATGTGACGCTTGGCCAATCAGCGACAACGTTGTCTGGTGGTGAAGCGCAACGTATGAAGTTAGCGTCAGAACTACAACGTAAGTCAACGGGTAAGACATTCTACATCTTGGACGAGCCAACCACTGGTTTGCACGTTGATGATATTTCGCGCTTACTTGAAGTGTTACAACGCCTAGTCGATGGTGGTAACACCGTTTTGGTTATCGAACACAATTTGGATGTTATCAAGACCGCTGACTGGCTGATTGATATGGGGCCAGAAGGTGGTGAAGGTGGTGGAACGGTGCTTGCAACCGGTACGCCAGAGGATATCGCTGCTGTGTCAGCTTCATATACAGGTCAATATCTTGGCCCAATTATGACGCGCGACCGCGAACGTGCGGCTGCAGCGACAGCAAAGTAAAGATTAAGTGCATGTTACAGCTGGCCTTTTTAGTTGCGTTCGCAGCTTGATGCGTGTATACTTCCTTTTTGTGAGTGATATTTTTAAAGAAAATAAAGACTAAAAAGTGAGGTAAACATCATGGCTGAAAAGTTGGATGTGGCATCAGCTCGTCGTAAGATGAAGAGCCCAAACATTAAGACTCGCAAGCGCGCATTGAAGGCATTGCACGATGCACGTAAGGCAGCGAACAACAAGAAGTAATTCTTGGCGTTATGTAAAAACTCCCTAGAAAGCTGAAATCAGCTATCTAGGGAGTTTTTTGATATCAAGCTAACGTTCACAAAAACCACATAGCCGGGCGTTTCCTCTCAATGGTATAATAACCTAGACACATTATATGTTCGGAGGGAACGCGTATGCCTAAAAAAGAATTGGTCATCGTTACGGGGATGAGTGGCGCTGGTAAAACAGTTGCGATTCAAGCCTTTGAAGACCTTGGCTACTTTACTGTTCAAAACCTGCCACCTGCTATGTTGCCAAAGTTTTGGCAAATGATTTCTGACGAAGAAAACATTCAACGGGCAGCCGTGATGATTGACTTGCGGTCACAAAGCTTTTTCGCTGACCTAGATGACGAGATTCGCATTATGTCGGATTCAAATCATGATAAGTATGATTTGAAGATTATGTATATCGATGCGACGGATGAAGAATTGGTGGCCCGCTATAAGGAAACCCGTCGTTCGCACCCCTTGTCAGGTGACCGAGGCACGTTGTACGGTATTCAAACTGAACGTCAACAACTAACAGAAATTCATGATATGGCGAGCGAAGTGATTCATACAGATGATTTCGCTCCTCGTCAATTGCGTAACTATATTCAAGAACATTTCGGGTCGGATGCTGATCGTGCGGGCACTTTTTCTGTGCAAGTGATGAGCTTCGGCTTTAAATATGGTGTACCAGTCGATGCTGACTTGATTATTGATGTGCGCTTTTTAAAGAATCCCTACTACATTACGGCTTTGCGTGAACAAACGGGCTTGGATAAAGCAGTTTGGGATTATGTTTGGTCAAGCGAAGATGCCGAAGAATTTTATGAGCGCCAAAGTAGTTTGATTAAGTGGTTGTTACCAAAGTATAAGGCTGAGGGTAAAAGTACGCTAACGATTGCCTTTGGTTGCACTGGTGGTCAACACCGGTCAGTGGCGTTTGCACACCGCTTGAGTCAGGATTTGGCAGCTGATTGGAAGGTAAACGAATACCACCGTGACATTGAGCGTCGTAAAGAAAGCAGTAATCGCTCATGACAGAGGCCTTTAAAGTAACAACACGGCCAAAGATTGTTGTCATTGGCGGTGGTTCCGGTCAACCGGTGATTTTGCGGGGGTTGAAGCAGTATGATACTGATTTAACTGCCGTTATTACGGTGGCTGATGATGGTGGTTCTTCTGGGACGTTGCGGGATTATCTCAATATGGTACCGCCTGGTGATATTCGAAATGTGATGGCCGTTTTATCGAGTTTGCCACAAGAAATTATTGATATTTTCCAATACCGTTTTCGCAAAGAGGATGAAATGCTAGCGAATCACGCGTTGGGGAACTTGATCATTGCGGCGATGGCAGAGAAGGAACGTGACATTTTTACAGGCGTTCAGACGCTTGCAAAAGTCATGGACGTACAGGGGCATGTGTATCCGGTAGCGGATGAGCCACTGGTGTTGCATGCCACATTTTCAGATGGCACAACTTTGTCTGGCGAAGCTGAAATTACAGCTGCCCACAAGCGGATTGATAGTATTTGGGTGACACCGCAGGATGATTCGACGAATGAAGTTGCGCAAGCGCCATCAGAGGTCATTAATGCCATTTTGAACGCAGACGTGATTGTTTTAGGACCGGGAAGTTTGTTTACGAGTGTCTTGCCAAACTTAATGGTCCCCAATGTCGCTGAAGCATTAAAGGCGACCCGAGCAAAAGTGGTTTACATTGCGAACATCATGACGCAAAAGGGTGAAACTGATGATTTTTCAGATGCTGATCACCTACGCGCGATTAATCGACACGTGGGTGATAACGTCGTCGATGCCGTGATTATGAATACTGGCGTCGTGCCAGAAGATTATATTGACTGGAAGAAGTGGAACGAGGTCTCGCACCAGGTAACGTTTGATCCGGAAGAGGTTCGACAAGAAGGTGCGGTGCCTGTCTTGGGCGATTTGTTAGAGTTACGGGATGATGGCGCCTTTCACAATGGTGATATTGTGGCCCAATTAATCATGCAAATTGCGAACTCGCCCGAAATATAAAAAGGAGGTGTAAACTGTGTCATTTGCAAGTGATGTGAAAAAAGAATTAACAATGCTTGAGATTAACAATCCAGATAATGCGAAGGCTGAATTGTCAGCATTGTTGCGAATGAATGGTTCGCTAGGACTAGCAAACATGCGGTTTACGCTGAATGTACAAACAGAGAATGCAGCGACAGCCCGACGGATTCTGGGGTTGCTCCAACAGTTCTACCAGTTGCCTTCAGAAATTTCGGTCCGACGTCAGATGAAACTGAAGAAGAATAATCTGTATGTCGTTCGAATTGTGCAAGGTGTCAATGAATTGCTAGATGATTTGCACATTTTTGAAGACTTTGAATTGTTGCCAACGGTACCAGACGATTGGCTAGCTGATGAAGGCAAAGCACGTTCTTATTTGCGTGGGGCGTTTTTAGCGGCTGGATCAGTTAATAATCCAGAAACAAGTCGGTATCACTTAGAGATTTACTCATTGTATGAAGAACAAGCTCACCAATTGGAAGGCTTGATGAATCGGTTTGATTTAAATGCTAAAGTCGTTGATCGCCGGTCAGGCTACATTGTTTATCTAAAAGAGGCTGAAAAAATCGGTGATATGTTAATGGTGATTGGGGCTACTAATGCCATGCTTAAAATGGAAGACGTGCGTATTCTACGGGATATGCGTAATTCTGTTAATCGATTAGTTAATGCAGAAAATGCTAATTTGGATAAGACGGTTAATGCCAGCCAAAAGCAGATTGATGATATTGAATTTTTAGATGAAGAAATTGGCTTAGCTCGTCTGCCTGAAAAGTTACGTGAAATTGCCGAGGTGCGGCTTGCCCATCGTGAAGACCCGTTGTCGGAACTTGGTCAGTACGTGCCGTCTGGTGAAATTTCTAAGTCAGGGGTTAATCACCGTCTGCGTAAACTCTCGAAGATGGCTGATGATTTACGGACGACGGGGGCACTTCCTAAAGGAATCAACTAGAAGGCTTCTTTTTGTTTGACCATGTTTGACGAAATGTCTAAAATATAGATATGTTCTGATTTGAACATCAGGAGGAAATTAAAAAATGAACCCAATTCCATACGTTATTGAGCAATCATCACGTGGTGAACGTTCTTACGACATTTACTCACGTTTGTTGATTGACCGTATTATCATGGTCAGTGGACCAATTGAATCACAAATGGCAACGGCAATTATTGCCCAATTGCTATTCTTGGATGCACAAGATCCAGATAAGGATATTTACATGTACATTAACTCTCCTGGTGGAGAAGTTAATGCCGGTATGGCCATCTATGACACTATGAACTTCATCCACGCCGACGTACAAACGATTGTTATCGGCTTGGCTGCTTCAATGGCGTCAGTCTTGGCTTCATCAGGAGCAAAGGGCAAGCGCTTTATGCTACCTAACTCTCAGTTTATGATTCACCAACCATCTGGTGGTGCACAAGGTCAACAAACTGAAATCGCGATTGCTGCTGAAGAGATTTTGAAGACGCGTAAGAAGTTGAACGAAATCTTGGCTGCAAACACAGATAACCCATACGAGCGTCTTGAACGTGATACGGAACGTGACCACTGGTTGGATGCGGAAGAATCACTTGAATATGGTCTGGTTGATAAGATCATGAAGAACGCTGACGATCGTAAGTAAATCGTTAATATTTGTCATAAACATGTCCTGAATGTCGTCGTTTGGGGCATGTTTTTTTCTTAGATCAACACCACGCACTCCGATAAGTTGGAGTTTTGGTGGTTTTTGACCGTTTTTTAGGGCCAAATGTGAATTATTCGTGAAATTTGTGAACTTTTACGCAGCGAAAAAGGGCCCTAAAGATACGCCGTTTGACATGCTACTGTAACATTAGTGAGTGTTTTGGCCCGAAGTTTGTCCAAATGGGACAAAACTATGTGAAACTAGTTTGGGAAAGTATGTTGACTTATTCACAAGTTACCTTATAATGAATAAGTGTTAAGAAACGCTTTGGAGGATTTTAGTTATGAAGATTTTTGCATACGGTATTCGTGAAGACGAAAAGCCATCATTGAACGAGTGGATTGCCGCTCACCCGGAAGTTGAAGTTGGGTACACTGACAAGTTGTTGGATCCTGAGACGGCTAAGTTGGCAGAAGGTGCTGACGCAGTTAACGTCTACCAACAATTGGACTACACACGTGAGACGTTGACGGCATTGCACGAATTGGGCATCAACAAGATGTCATTGCGTAACGTTGGTACGGATAACATTGATTTCGATGCTGCTCGCGAATTTGATTTTTCAATTTCAAACGTGCCTGTTTACTCACCAAATGCCATTGCTGAGCACTCAATGATTCAAATGTCACGTTTGTTGCGTCGTGCAAAGGCATTGGACGCCAAGATTGCGAACCATGACTTGCGTTGGGCACCAACAATTGGACGTGAAGTACGCATGCAAACGGTTGGTGTTATCGGTACTGGTCACATTGGTCGTGTTGCAATTAACATCTTGAAGGGCTTCGGCGCCAAGGTAATTGCATACGATTTGTACCGCAATGCAGAGTTGGAAGCCGAAGGCATTTATGTTGATACGTTGGATGAGTTGTACGCACAAGCAGACGTTATTTCATTGTACGTACCAGGCGTACCAGCTAACCACCACATGATCAACGCAGAGTCAATTGCAAAGATGAAGGACGGCGTTGTCTTGGTTAACGTTTCACGCGGTAACTTGATGGATATCGACGCAGTTATTGCTGGTTTGGATTCAGGTAAGATTTCAGACTTTGCAATGGACGTTTACGAAGAAGAAGTTGGTTTGTTTAACGTCGACTGGTCAGATAAGGAATTCCCAGACGCTAAGATTGCTGACTTGATTGCCCGCGAGAACGTCTTGGTTACGCCTCACACGGCTTTCTACACAACAAAGGCTGTGCTTGAAATGGTTCACCAATCAATGGATGCTTCATTGGCATTTATTAATGGTGAAACTCCAGCTATTGCAGTTGAATACTAATTGTGATAACTTACTTTTTGTAAGTAATTATTCATTTTTATAATCCTCTCCAAATGAAATGCCGTCTGTTGTGAGATTCAGCGGTTTTCGAGAATTTGTTGGGAATTGAGTTTTTGGTTTGAAAGGTTAATTGAATATTATGACGAGCGAATTTTTTGACGGCTCATACGAGCTGAAGTTGAAGGATTTCTTCTTCAAGGTGCTTTCAGGTTCTGCCCAAGGTATCTTGATTGGTGTTTTGCCATCTGCCGTAATGAAGTACATCTTGAAGATGTTCGGAACGGCGCAATGGGCGCTTGATTTGTCAGCGATTTTGACGCTGTTCTCATCATTCATTCCGTTGTTGATTGGTCTTGCAATTGCCATGCAATTCCGCATGAAGGCACTTGATGCGGGTGTGATGGCGATTGCGGTTGGTGCATCTGCTGGTTCTGTAAAGTGGGCCATGGCACCTGCTGGCTTTGTAAACCCAGTGACGGGCGTTAAGTTGACAGCACCTGCTAACGTGTACATCGCAGCCGGTGCCGGTGACGTGATTAACGCTATCATTGTCGCTGCAGTTGCCGTGTTGGTTATCTGGTTAGTATCAAAGTACCTAAAGGGCTTTGGTGCGGTAGCAATTATCTTGAGCCCAATTGTTATTGGTGGTGGTGTGGCGTTGTTTGGTAAGGCAATTGCCCCATACGTTGCTTACATCACGACTTGGGTTGGTGATGCTGTGCGTTTGGCAACTGACTTGCAACCATTGCCAATGTCAATTGCCATTGCGATGGCCTTCTCATTCATCATCATCACACCTATCTCAACGGTTGGAATTGCTTTGGCAATCGCCTTGTCAGGTTTGGGTGCTGGTGCTGCCGGTGCTGGTGTTGTTGCCACGACAGTTATCTTGTTGATCAACTCATGGAAGGTTAACAAGAAGGGAACGACGGTTGCCATCTTCTTGGGTGCGATGAAGGGTATGATGCCAGCAATCTTCAAGAAGCCAATTATGATTTTGAGCTTCTTGGTTGCAGCAGCTATCTCAGCTATCCCAGTGGCCATCTTTAACGTACAAGGAACGCCTACATCAGCTGGTTTCGGTTGGATTGGAATGGTTTCACCAATTCAATCAATGATTGCTGATGGTGCTGAACGAGATATCGTAACGCACACGATTGGTGCTTTCCCAGCCTTGTTGACTTGGTTGATTGTGCCAGCTGTTGCTGGTTTCGTAGTCGACATGTTGTTTACAAAGGTCTTTAAGTTGTACACGCCTGCTGATTTTGAGCAAGATATGTAATGTGAGTTAAACAAAAAAGCAGTTATCTCAAATTGAGATAACTGCT
>NZ_KQ970391.1:167649-170011 GCF_001579105.1 Weissella sp. DD23
GCGTAATCGGCGGTAAAATACGAGTAAAGGGGGTGAAGGTGATGGTTAGTCTGGAACGGAAGCAAGCTGAACAAATCATTCAAGCTGTCGGCGGTGCGACAAATATTGAACGGGTGATCCATTGCGTGACACGATTGCGTTTTTATTTAGTTGATCCTAGCAAGGTTGATTCGCCTCGGCTGGTCGCGATTGATGGCGTGGCGGGAGAGGCCTTTAATGCGCTCCTTGGTCAATATCAAGTTGTGATTGGACCTGGTGTCCATGAGGTGTATGAAATGGTGGAGAACGTCTTACAGGATGCGACACGGGAGTTGGATGCACAACCGAACGCAAGTGGTGCTTGGCAACGCGTCAAGCAGTGGGTGAAAGGCATAAAAAAAGACTACTAGGACGAATCCTAGTAGTCTTTTCTAATTACTTAGGTGAAACAACTTGCTTACCCTTGTATGAACCATCAGCGGCCACGTGGTGGTTACGTACGTAAACACCGTTTTCGTTCATGTGGATAGCAGGCGTCTTAAGTCCGCCTTGACCACCGCGACGTGAGCGCTTTGCGTTCTTTGAAGTCTTACGTGCAGGAACTGCCATATTTTTATCCTCCCTTACACCGCCGTGTCAGAAAAGAAAGGCAGTGTTTAATAATCGATTATTTTTTCAACTGTTCTAAATTACATTATTTTTTGATAGTTGTCAAGTGACGGGCGCTTTTTTCCTATTTTGGGTATGGCGATCGAACGTTGATATCACGGGCTTTCATTGTTTACAAAATATACGTAAAGTAAGATAATTAAACGTACCAAAAAACAAGGAGGCATATTTACTGATGGCAAAAGATTCAGTAAAGGATCCGTCAGTTGCAAACGCACAAGCGACTGATGGTCCAAGTTTGGCGGAAATCAACAGCACAGTGGAAGTTCCACAAGGCGGCGGATTTTTGCGGAAGTTGATGGCGTGGAGTGGACCAGGGGCATTGGTTGCCGTTGGTTACATGGACCCAGGTAACTGGATTACGTCAATTGTCGGTGGGGCACAGTATCGATACCTATTGATTTCTGTGATCTTAGTATCTAGTTTAATTGCGATGTTGTTGCAATATATGGCGGCTAAACTAGGGATTGTGGCTCAGAAAGATCTGGCCCAAATGACGCGTGATTCCACGAATAAATGGATCGGATACATCCTTTGGTTTATGACGGAATTGGCGATTATGGCAACTGAAATGGCCGAAGTTATCGGTGCAGCGATTGCCATCCACTTGCTGTTCGGTTTGCCACTTTTGTGGGGTGTGATTATCACGGCACTGGATGTTTTGCTACTCTTGCTCCTAATGAAGCTCGGGTTCCGTAAGATTGAAGGGATTGTCTTGACCCTGATTATCGTAATTCTACTTGTATTCCTATACATGGCGTTCCTAGCAAAGCCAGATATGGGGCAGGTTGCGGTAAACTTGGTACCACACCACGATATTCTGAAGCATGGTCAATTGATGTTGGCGTTGGGAATTGTGGGTGCGACGGTTATGCCACACAACTTGTATCTCCACTCATCAATTTCGCAAACGCGAAAGGTTGATCGGAGCGAGAAGAAGAACATTGCTGAAGCGATTCGTTTCACAACGTGGGACTCAAACATTCAATTAACGGGTGCGTTTGTTGTTAACTCATTATTGTTGATTGTGGGTGCGGCCTTGTTCTTCGGCCACGGTTCAGAGCTTGAAGCCTTTGGTGATTTGTTTAATGCCCTTAACGATAAAGCGATTGTTGGTGCAATTGCGAGTCCTGTCTTGAGTATGCTGTTCGCTATTGCGTTGTTGGCGTCAGGTCAAAACTCAACCATTACGGGTACCTTGACTGGTCAAATTATCATGGAAGGTTATACTCACTGGCGGATGCCAATGTGGCTACAACGAATTTTGACGCGTGGTATTGCGCTGGTTCCAATTGTGATTTTTGCCATTATCTTCGGTGCAACTGAAGGGGCCTTAGATCGTCTTTTGGTTTACTCACAAGTGTTCTTGTCAGTGGCTTTGCCGTTCTCAATGTTCCCATTGATTTACTTCACGTCATCGAAGAAGTTCATGGGCGAGTTTGTTAACCCACGTTGGGCAACTGTTCTGGGGTATGCTGTGTCAGTGATCTTGACGGGATTGAATATCCAATTGATTGTGTCGACGTTGGCACCATTGTTTAAGTAAAAGGAGGACGAGTTCATGGTAGAGGCAAAGCATTTTAAACGAGTGTTGGCGGCTGTTGATGATTCAAAGTTGGGTCAACTCGCATTAGTTAACGCTATTCACCAAGCGCAAGAAGATGATTCAGAACTGACGATTGTTTCTGTCTTTGAGGCCGAACAGATGAACGTC
>NZ_KQ970391.1:170312-179042 GCF_001579105.1 Weissella sp. DD23
CGATTGTTTCTGTCTTTGAGGCCGAACAGATGAACGTCTTTGATTACTTTTCAAAGGAAAAGAACGCTGCAGCACGTGAGGACGTTGAAGAGGCGCTTAAACGTTACCGACAAACGGCAGTTGATGCCGGTGTTGGTCATGTTGACACGGTATTCGCTGAAGGCGAGCCTGGTGAGGTGATTGTTAAGGATGTCATTCCATCAGTCAAGCCGGATATGGTTGTGATTGGGTCACACTCACAACGAGGCGCGGAAAAGTATTTTGGCTCACAATCTAGTTATGTGGCAAATAATGCCCCTGTAACGGTCATGATTGTTCGCTAATTTTAAAGGTATATAAAAAGCACTTTAACTGAATTGTTAAGGTGCTTTTTTGGTATTCTGACGGTCTGAATTAGGTTCCTTTTCCGGCTGACAAGGCTTGTGGTTTACTGTACAATGGTTAGCGTTATATAACTTTGGGATATTTTGTGGAGGGTAATGATGGAACTGTTAAGTCAGTATATCGATGCGTATTTATCAACGCTGAAGTATTTAGACGAAGTTGTTTCGGAACCGGCAGCTGATTATGGTTTGTCGTTCGAACAATATTTGATTATGCATAGCATCGCTGATCAAGATGGGTTAACGCTAACGGATGTCGTTGAACGACGACATGTTACGCGGGCAGCCGTATCACGTCAAATTAAGATGTTGTTGAAGAAAGAATTCATTTATCAAGAACCTGATGAAATGGATCGTCGCCGCATGTTGCTACATTTAACTGAAGCGGGCGCGGATGTCGAGCGAATTGTGACGAAACGCGTCGAAAATCGCTTTGATGGCTGGGTGGAGTCTTTTGGGGAAGACAAAGCACACAAAGTATTGGCGTTTATTCGTCAGTTCGACGATAAGGTCGTTTCAAAGACGAAGGCAAAAGTAAAAGCACGAAACTTAGAGTAATAGCATGAGATGCCGGACAAATCAGAGGGGGATTTGTCCGGCTTTTTTATAAAAAGGGGTGGTTTTGCATCATTTTTGGTACTTTTCGTTGTTTAGCTAAGTATTGCGGTAGGATAGTAAGTGTTCAGAGATGAACCGTGGTTTCTCTCTCTCTATTAGACCACGTAAAACTCTTTTCTCTTTATCTTAATTTACGTTAAGAAATAAACAGTGGCTTCTCACCACTGAAATTAAATGCTCCGCGGATACGCGGGGCTTTTTGCTATTTTTGAGGCTTGAATTCATCGGCTGGTTGTTGTATCATATAGAAGTTGATTTTTGGGCATTAGCCAAGCGGTAAGGCAACGGTTTCTGGTACCGTCATGCACTGGTTCGAATCCAGTATGCCCAGTGATAACGGAAAGACGTTTCTGATTTTTCGGAAGCGCCTTTTTATTTTGCGTTTATTTGTGAATAAATGTTTCACAAATGGAAAAATCGACTAATTTGTACCACACACGTTGCGAAATGTCGCTATTCGAACGTTGTACAGATATTCACATTGTAAGTGAATTATGCTAAACTATAAAAGATTTGAAACTTATATTAAGTAATTGTGGAGGAATATAATCATGGCACAACACCACCAAAAGGTTGTTCTTGTCGGAGACGGTGCGGTTGGTTCATCATACGCATTCGCATTGATGCAACAAGGTATCGCCGAAGAATTGGTAATCGTTGATATTATGAAGGAGCGTACGGAAGGTGACGCTTTGGACTTGGAGGACGCAGCTCCTTGGACGTTTAACAAGAATGTCTACTCAGGTTCATATGACGATGCCAAGGATGCCGACTTGGTTGTTATCACGGCCGGAGCCCCACAAAAGCCAGGTGAGACGCGTTTGGACTTGGTTGACAAGAACTTGAAGATTATCAAGTCAATCGTGTCACCAATCGTTGAATCAGGATTTAACGGTATCTTCTTGGTTGCTGCTAACCCAGTTGATATTTTGACAATGGCTGTACAAAAGTTCTCAGGATTCCCAAAGAACCGGGTCTTCGGATCAGGTACGTCATTGGACACGGCCCGCTTGCGCATGGCTTTGGCAAAGAAGTTCAATGTCTCACCTGAGGCAGTTGATGCTTACATTTTGGGTGAGCACGGTGATTCAGAGTTCGCTAACTTTGATGAAGCTTTGATCGGTGGCCGTCCATTGAAGTTGTGGGCTGCTGAAGCAGGTATCTCAGACGCTGATTTGGATCAAATCTTGTACGACACAGCACACAAGGCATACGAAATCATTAACCGTAAGGGCGCAACGTTCTACGGTATCGGAACGTCATTGGCCCGTATTACGCGAGCAATCTTCCGAGATGAGAAGATGGTCTTGCCAGTTGGTGCCTGGATGGAAGGTCAATACGGTTTGAACGATATTTACATCGGAACGCCTGCTGTTATCGGTGCTAACGGTGTTGAAGCTGTTATTGAAGCAACGTTGTCTGAAGAAGAAGCTGCTAAGATGGCAGCCTCAGCTAAGACTTTGAAGGAAGTTGCTGAAGGTGGTTTCGCCCGTTTGGACGCCTAAATAAATATTAGTAATTAAGAAAGACGCGACTATTCAATTTGAGTAGTCGTGTCTTTTTGTCGAAAATTCACAAACTAACCAACTTTAAAATCCACATCTTTAGCTCGGTGGGCCTGGTTTATAATGCTATTTTTCACAAGAAGTTTTGTGACTACTCATTTTTACAAAGAAAGCGTACAATGAAAATTATTAATATTATTACGCAATTATTTAAAGAGGTATTAAACTCATGGCTGAGATGAAGAAGTATGGTGCCGACCTAGTTGTCGACAGCTTGAACAATCACGGCGTTGATTTGGTATTCGGAATTCCCGGTGCTAAGATCGACCGTTTGTTTGAAACGTTGGAACACCCAGCAGAAGGTGCTGTGTCACCTAAGTTGGTTGTTACGCGTCACGAACAAAACGCTGCCTTTATGGCACAAGGATTTGCTCGCATTACAGGAAAGACGGGAGTTGTGATTGCAACGTCAGGACCTGGTGTTGGTAACTTGGCTTCAGGTTTGATGACGGCGAGCGCTGAAAACGATCCAGTATTGGCCATCGGTGGACAAGTACCTCGTAAGGACTTGTACCGTTTGACACACCAAAGCACGCCATCAGCTGCTTTGTTTGAGCCAATCACGAATTATTCAGTTGAAATCCAAGATCCAAACAACATTTCAGAAATCTTGTCAAACGCGATTGCACAAGCCAATGGTCCTAAGCCTGGTGCTGCTTTTGTTTCTTTGCCACAAGATGTTGACGATGCAATTGTTGAAGCTAATGCATTGCCACGTGTTGAGCCAGCTCGTATGGGTTCAGCCTCATTGACTGATATTGCTTGGTTGGCTGAGCAAGTTAAGCAAGCTGAAATGCCTGTTATCTTGGTCGGCGCACGTGGATCAGACGACGCAACTACGGAAGCATTGCACCAATTGTTGACGCAAACGACGTTACCAGTTGTTGAAACGTACCAAGGTGCTGGGGTTATCTCACGTGATTTGGAAGAAAAGACTTTCTTCGGACGTATCGGTTTCTTCCGTAACCAAGTGGGTGATCAATTGTTGGCCCAATCTGATTTGGTAATTACGGTTGGTTACGATGCAATTGAGTATGAGCCACGTAACTGGAACAAGAATGCTGATTTGCGTATTGTTGCTTTGGATACGGCTGCTGTTCAAATTGATAACAACTTCACGCCAGAGCGTCAATTGATTGGTACGTTGGCCGACACCTTGGCCTTCTTGAAGGAAAAGGTTGCTGGTTACGAGTTGCCAGTCGCTTCACAAAACAAGTTGGCAGAGTTGAAGGCCGCTTTGCGTGCAGCTGACGAGCCTAAGTACACGCCAGCTGATGCTGGTTTGAACCACCCGTTGAATGTTATCAAGTCATTGCAAAACCACATGACAGATGACATGACGTTGACGTCAGACATCGGTTCACACTACTTGTGGTTGGGTCGTCACTTTAAGTCATACGTACCACGCCACTTCTTGATTTCAAATGGTATGCAAACGTTGGGTGTTGGGTTGCCATGGGCCATGGTTGCGGCGATGGTGCGTCCAAATGCTAAGGCAGTTTCAGTATCAGGAGACGGTGGTTTCTTCTTCTCAGGTGTTGAATTGGCAACGGCTGTTCAAATGAAGTTGAATACTGTACACATCGTTTGGCAAGATAATCACCACTACGACATGGTTAAGTTCCAAGAAGAAATGAAGTACGAT
Source organism: Weissella sp. DD23 (assembly GCF_001579105.1). NCBI lineage: Bacteria > Bacillati > Bacillota > Bacilli > Lactobacillales > Lactobacillaceae > Weissella > Weissella sp. DD23. The sequence continues at coordinate 174,524 of NZ_KQ970391.1, forward strand.
GGTAAGTCAGCTGGTGTTAAGATCGCTGATATTGATATCGTGAAGTTTGCTGAAGCGGCTGGTGCCAAGGGATTGCGCGTTGATACGCCAGACCAATTGGACGCCGTCTTGGACGAAGCATTTGCGACTGAAGGTCCAGTTGTTGTTGAAGTACCAGTGGATTACTCACACAACTTCGAATTGATGTCACAATTGATTGAATCAGAAATCTAATGATGAGGGGGTGTCCGGTCATGGACGCCCCTTTTTTGTAAAAAAATAGGAGGAATCGAATAATGGCAACGGTTTATCAACATAGTACGTTAGCTGCATTGATGGCAGGATTGTTGGGCGGTACGATAACTGTCGGCGAACTGAAGGAACATGGTGATACAGGTATCGGTACGTTACACGGTGTCGATGGGGAAGTCATCATTTTGAATGGTGAGGTTTACCAAGCTGAGTCATCAGGGAAAGTTAATCATATTACGGACATGTCGACCCTGGTGCCTTTTGCGACTGTGCACCAGGCTCATGGGCCTGAGTCAAAGGCGATTACCTTGAAAGATGTTACGTTGAGTAATGTTGACGTCATTAATGAATACAACTTGTACAATAATTTTTCAGGAATCGGCCTGCATGGTGAGTTTTCACACATCAAGGTGCGTATTGCACCCAAGGCATCTGAACCGTTTCCGTCATTGCTTGAGATTACCAAGCAACAACCAGTTTTCGAACGTGAAAATGTTTCTGGTACGCTGGTTGGCTATTACTCACCTGAGTTATACCATGGTGTGGTAGCTGCTGGTTGGCACGTTCACTTTATTAGTGATGATCGTCAATTTGCGGGCCACGTCTTGGAATTCCAGGCACCTGAATTAACGGGGTCACTGGTGGCGTTCTCTGACTATCAGTTGCATTTGCCAATTGAAAATACCGCTTTCCGTGAACACCATCTCGATATGAACGGGCTTCGCGAAGGTGTTACTGCGGCTGAAGGTAACACAAACGATTAAGAAGATTATGGCAGACACAATTGTCTGCCATTTTTTTGGTAAAGGCGGTACAATGACTGAGTAAGAAAAGTAGAGGTAAAGAAAGATGAGCGAATTTATGCAAGCAGTTGTGACCACTTCAAATGAGGCACAACCACTCGAGGTAATGACGATTCCTGCGCCAGTTGTTTCAGATGAAGATGTGCTTGTTCGTGTGAAAGCTGTGGCGGTTAATCCGGTTGATGGTAAGCAACGTCAAGCGGCAGTCACAAATAAGTCGTCCCATGTTTTAGGTTTTGATGCGACTGGTGAAGTCGTTGCAGTCGGAGCTAAGGTGACGGATTTCAAGTTAGGCGATACTGTATTTTACGCTGGTCAGTTGGGCCGTTTAGGTGCGAATGCAGAGTTGCAAGCGGTCAACGCAGCACTGGTTGCTAAAGCGCCGACAACGTTATCGCACGCTGAAGCAGCTGCGCTACCCCTGACTTTTTTGACGGCATATGAGTTACTAGTCGATAAGTTTGGCCTGACAGTTGCTGAAAATAGTGCAAAGGGTCAAACGATTCTCATTATTAATGGTGCTGGTGGCGTTGGGTCAATCATGATCCAATTAGCAAAGTGGATGGGGATGACGGTCGTTGCGACGGCTTCACGTCAAGAAACAAGCGACTGGGTAACCAAGTTGGGTGCCGATCATGTGGTTAACCACCGACGTGATTATGTGGCGGATATGCACAGCTTGGGCTTTGATTTAGTACCGTACATTGCAATTTTGCATGCCCCGGAAGCCCATTTTGAACAAGCAGCAGCTTTGGTTGGACCGTTTGGCCACATTGGAGCCATTGTGGAGTCAGTGGAACCTTTGCCGGTTGGGTTAATTAAAAATAAGGCAGCATCTCTTGATTGGGAATTTATGTTTGCCAAGGCTAATTATGGGGTCAACATGGCGACACAGGGTCGTGCCCTAGCATTGGCAGCGACGTTAGCAGATCAAGGTGTTTTACGGACAACTTTGACGGAGACGATGACCGGCATGACGGCTGAAACAATTCTGGCAGCACAAGAAAAAGTGGCCGCCGGCAAAGTTAACGGCAAACTCGCGATTGAATTTTAAATAAAATTTAAAAAACGACCGATTCTTTGTGACATTGGTCGTTTTTTGATTCAGTTGACAAAAAACGGATAATTTGAAAACGTGTCACACCTGAACGTTATACCTAGTCTGGCTTGGTGTCGTAATTGTGGGATTGTGTCACACCATTCAAATTTTGAAAACACTTGTGAAAAACATTTTGTGACCGTGAAATTTGCGCGAAAATTATGGCAATATTTACGCAAAATATGGCTTTGTAATACTAATGCAAACTTCGTCATTGTAAACCAATGAATTGTGCCTTGAAGTGCAAATTATTTCGCGTAGAATAAATAACGTACAAATAATAAAGATAATAAAGAAAAGATTAAGAATTGGTTGGTTCTTACGTTTAATAAATCTATATTTGATAGGGGAATATCATAAACATGAATGTATCTGTTAAAAATACGTTATTGGCAGCTGCGGGAACTGTTGCTGCGTTGACTGGATCATCTGTTGTTGCATCAGCAGATTCTGTAACTGTTAAAGCCGGCGATACGTTGTACGCGATTGCAACAGCGCACAATACAACGGTAAATGCCTTGGCTTCAGCAAACGGATTGTCAAACATCAACATGATTTTTGTTGGACAACAATTGCAATTGCCTGGGACATCAGCTAACAACACTGCACCAGCAACAAACAACAACGCATCAGCAAACACAACGACGTCTGCTGGGGCTTCAAACGCAACGTACACGGTTAAGGCCGGTGATTCTTTGTGGGGCATTGCAAACAGCAATGGCATGACTTTGTCAGAATTGTTGTCATTGAATGGGTTGCAAGCAAATTCATACATCTTCCCAGGTGACTCATTGAAGATTTCGGGTGCCGGTGCTGCGACTGCAACACCATCAGCGCCAGCTACAGATAATAGCCAATCTTCTGCTAACACTAACAACAACTGGGGCACTGTTGATAACGGCTACACAAATTCAAACAACACGGTGTCATCAACAAACACGTACCCATACGGACAATGCACGTGGTACGTTAAGGGTGATTTGAACTGGGTTGGTAACTACTGGGGTAACGCAGTAGACTGGGCTTCAACGGCGGTTGCAGCTGGTCACACTGTTAACTCAGTACCAACAGTTGGTTCAATTGCCTACTTTGCAGCTGGTGTTCAAGGTGCTTCATCATACGGACACGTTGCGGTCGTTGATTCAGTTAACGCTGATGGTACAGTGACGATTTCAGAAGCAAACTATGCAGGAATGTTGTATCACGAGCGTACAATTCCAACGTCAGGTTTGTTGTTCATTCACCAATAAGAGAGATTTAATGAGAGCTCGCAAGTGTGGGCTCTTTTTTGTATAACGAGGAGAAAAGTGATGCCGTTCGAACTAACGCCTGGCCGGGTAATTCATACTGATGATGTTGGTCAGATTGACGCAGAAATGCGATTTGATGTCCCAAAAGGTGAGGCCCCTTTTGCCATTACCTTTGCCGAATTTAAAAATAAAATGGCGGGGGCCCGTGTGCAACGCGTGATGATGCAAATGATCATGGCGAGTTTACGCGAAAACATTGGGCAAACATTGCGCAGTGTACTTGGTCGGCCATATCAATTGCAAGGCAATACACCTGCAGAAGGATTTGATGCCGGCGGCTTGATTCAATATGTCTATAATCACGTATTTGGCGTCAGTTTTCCGCAAAATATTGCCAAGCAGTTCACCTTGATTCAGCAAGTGACCTTAGCGGAAACGATGCCGGGGGATATCTTAGTTTGGGGCAGTCTAGCGGTACCGACGGCGGCTGGTGTGTACTTAGGCGGCGGGAAATATATCACGGTTGATATACTAAATGACGTTGTGCAAATCAAAGCGGTGACCCAGTCGTGGTTGCCTGATGTTATTGGATCATTACGTTAATTTTAGGTACGGTCGGGTATAATGATTATGAGGGGGTGACAATATGGAATTTACATTTGAACCAGGCCGTCTATATCATGAAACAGACGGCCAAGTCGACGCAGAAATCCTATTTCCAGCGATCAACGATGGGCAAACGTGGTCGATTGACTACACCTTTGTGGATCCGGCATTGCGAGGCCAAGGGATTGCGGGTCAGTTGTTAGCTGAAGTTGTTCGGCGAGCCCAAGTTGACCAAGTCACACTACGACCGGTTTGTTCATATGCTAGAATGGCGTTCTTTAGGAATCCGGAATATCAGGCTTTGCAGGCCAAAAGTTAAGAGTTAGTTGAAGCATTCCGAAAATAACCGGTGTGCTTTTTAATTTGGGGCGTTTTTCGATATACTTAAAACATAACTAACTTTGGGGGATAATTATGAAACGTGGATTTGCAGTTGTTTCAAAATACGCAACGGCGGGGCTTAATCTTCCCCAACGCGCAACGAAAATGGCGGCTGGATACGACTTTGAGGTCGCTGAGGACTTTACGCT
>NZ_KQ970391.1:179073-183532 GCF_001579105.1 Weissella sp. DD23
ATCACGATTATGAAGAGGCGACAGCAACATTGAAGCCTCTCTTAGTACCGACTGGTATTAAGGCATACATGGGTGAAAATGAGTATTTAATGATTGCCAATCGGTCATCCAATCCGTTGAAGCGGGGGATGATTTTGCCAAATGGGGTCGGCATTATTGATGCGGACTATGTGGATAACGATAAAAATGAGGGCGAAATCTTTATTCAGATGGTTAATTGGGGCATCCGAGATATGCATCTAAAAAAGGGTGAACGCATCGGTCAAGGAATTTTCATGCCGTTTTTGGTAACGGATGATGATGCAACACAAGAGAAGAATGATCGTACGGGGGGCTTTGGTAGTTCCGGCGTACATTAAGAGAGGTAGGAGAAATGGCAAAAACAAAAACCCAGTTTGTATGTTCTAACTGTGGGTATGTTTCACAACGTTACATGGGACGTTGCTCTAACTGTGGTGCCTGGGGAACGTTCGTTGAAGAAGTTATTCAACCAGAAAAGGCGGACCGAAAGTCACGCGTTAACCTGGCTGGACAAATTGCGAAGGTTGAGCGATTAGGCCAAGTTAGCATCGAGGAGACGCCACGTGTCGATACGCAAATTGATGAATTTAACCGGGTACTTGGTGGCGGAATCGTACCTGGGTCAATGGTTTTGATCGGTGGTGACCCAGGGATTGGAAAGTCAACGTTGCTACTTCAGGTATCAAGTCAGTTGGCAAATTCAGGCGGAACGATTTTGTACGTCGCTGGAGAAGAAAGTGCTTCGCAGATTAAGTTGCGAGCAGAACGCTTGGGAGTTCGTGGCGATGCGGATTTCTTCTTGTACCCAGAAACGGACATGAGCCAAATTCGTAAGGCAATCGATGAAACAAAGCCGGATTATGTCATTATCGACTCAATCCAAACCATGCAACAACCAGATGTTTCATCGGCGGTTGGATCAGTTGCACAAATTCGTGAGACGACCGCCGAATTGCTCCAAATCGCGAAGACGAACGGGATTACAATTTTTATTGTTGGTCACGTAACCAAGGATGGTGCCATCGCTGGACCAAAGATTTTGGAACACATGGTGGATACGGTACTTTACTTTGAGGGTGATAATCAGCGTAGTTTCCGGTTGCTACGAGCTGTTAAGAATCGATTCGGTTCAACAAATGAGTTAGGGGTCTTTGAAATGAACGAGGGTGGTTTGGCAGAAGTGACGAACCCATCTGGTTTATTCTTGGAAGACCGGCTCTCAGACGCCAGTGGTTCGGCAGTGGTCGTTGCGATGGAAGGCTCTCGACCAATTTTGGTTGAAGTCCAGGCGTTGGTGACACCAACCGTCTTTGGTAATGCCCAACGCACAGCAGCCGGCATTGATCGCAATCGTATTTCACTGTTGATGGCTGTCTTAGAAAAGCGTGCAAACTTGTTGTTGCAGAACCAGGATGCCTATGTGCGTGCTGCAGGCGGTGTAAAGCTAGACGAACCAGCAATCGACTTGGCTGTTGCGGTTGCAATTGCTTCGAGTTACCGGGATAAGGGAACACGGGCAACTGACGCATTTGTCGGTGAAATTGGTTTGACTGGTGAAATCCGGCGGGTGCCAAATGTGGTTGATCGCATTCTTGAAGCGAAAAAACTTGGTTTCAAACGAGTATTTGTGCCACAGCATTCAGTTGATACAATGAAAGATATACCGGGCATTCAAATTATCGGTGTGGCCACATTGGCAGATGCTTTACGGTTGGCATTAGATTAATTTAAAGGGGAAACTATGCGTAGGCGAATAATTCAGGTAGCTTTTTTGGTTGCTGGAGGTGCGCTCGCGATAACAGTATTGCCAATCATTTGGCGCATTTTGGGTGAACATAATCAGATTTGGTTAAATAACCCAATTGTGAACTTTATTATTGGTGGCATATTGTTTTATATCTTGAGCATACCTTTATGGCGACCAATCGATCAGGGGATTAAGCGAATTGAAACGTATTTGAACCAGCAATCACCACTCTTGTTGCTGATTGGTTCATTATCAACTTTGATTGGCTTGGTGATTGCGGTGGTTGTCACCGTACCGTTGCAGCGGGCGAATAATTTCTTTTTAAGTGCAGTTATTCCAGTTATCGTCATGGTGCTGTTGGGGTATTTGGGCTTCCGTTTGGGGACAACGCGGATTGATGAGTGGCGGAATTTAATCCCTAACTTAAATAACGTCACGAAGCGGGTACGGCCACGTCGTTCAGCTAATCAAAGTGACGTGCTAACGGATGAGGAAACAAACTATCACCACTATAAAATTTTAGATACGAATATCTTGATTGACGGTCGAATTGCAGATTTAGTGAAGACTGGCTTTATCGAAGGGACACTGTTGGTGCCCAACTTCGTCCTGTATGAGTTGCAATACATTGCTGATGCGGGTGAGTCATTGAAGCGTGTCCGCGGTCGGCGTGGTCTTGATATCTTGAATGAGTTGCGTGAAACGGACGCTATTCCACTTGAAATGTGGGAGGGCGACTATGAAGAAATTAAAGAAGTGGACGAAAAACTAATTCAATTAGCCAAGGACGTTAACGGTATTTTGGTAACGAACGATTACAACTTGAATAAGGTGACAAAGTTCCAAAACGTTGAGGTTCTGAACATCAATGAATTAGCTGGCGCATTGCGTCCACGGGTTGCGGTTGGTGATCGTTTCAAGGTGACCTTGGTCAAAAATGGTACTGAACGCAAGCAAGCGGTTGGTTATCTTGATGACGGCACGATGGTCGTGGCTGAAGAAGGTCGTGACCATTTGCAAGAGACCGTGACGGTTGAAGTAACGTCGGCATTACAAACAGATGCTGGCCGTATGATTTTTGGTGTGGTTGTCGATTAAGGACTTAACATTGAAAGTCGTTAAAAACCGCGGTATATTAGTAAGCGGTATTATAAACAGAAAAAAGGAGTAGACTAGCATGGCTGAGACTACTGAAAAGAAGATTCGTGTACGTTACGCCCCATCTCCAACTGGGCACCTACACGTTGGAAACGCTCGTACGGCATTGTTTAACTGGTTGTTCGCGCGTCACTATAAGGGTGAATTTGTGATCCGTATTGAAGACACTGACCAAGCGCGTAACATCGCTGATGGTGAGAAGTCACAATTGGACAACTTGGCATGGTTGGGCTTGGACTGGGATGAATCACCAGCCAACCCAGGTGAGTACGGTCCATACCGTCAATCAGAACGTATGGATATTTACAAGCCATTGATTCAAGAGTTGTTGGACCGCGGTTTGGCGTACAAGTCATACAAGACGTCTGAAGAATTGGAAGCTGAGCGTGAGGCACAAATTGCTGCAAAGCAAGCCCCACACTACGTTTACGAATATGCTGGCATGTCAGATGACGAAATTGCAGCCGCACAAGCTGAGGCTGAAGCAAAGGGCTTGCAACCAGTTGTTCGTTTCCGTGTTCCAGAAGACAAGCCATATGCTTGGGATGATATCGTAAAGGGTCATGTTGAAATCAACTCAAACACTATCGGTGGTGACTGGGTTATTCAAAAGGCTGATGGTATGCCAACGTACAACTTTGCCGTTGTTGTGGACGACCACATGATGGAAATCTCTCACGTATTGCGTGGGGATGACCACGTGTCAAACACGCCAAAGCAATTGATGATTTACGAAGCCTTCGGTTGGGAAGCGCCAATCTTTGGCCACATGACGTTGATTATCAACGCTGAGACAGGTAAGAAGTTGTCAAAGCGTGACGAGTCAATCTTGCAATTCATCGAGCAATATCGTGAATTGGGTTACTTGCCTGAAGCAATGTTGAACTTCATTGTTTTGTTGGGATGGTCACCAGTGGGTGAAAAGGAAATCTTCAACAAGAACCAATTGGTTAAGATGTTTGATGAAGCCCGCTTGTCAAAGTCACCAGCTAAGTTTGATAACAAGAAGCTTGAATGGGTTAACAACCAATGGATCAAGACGGCTGACCAAAACATGGTCTTTGACAAGTTGATGCAACAACTTGTAAAGTCAGAACTGGTTAACCCAGCCGAATTAACGGCTGAAAAGATGCAATGGTTGCGTTCAGTGATGAATGTATACATGGATGGTGTTTCATACACGTCACAAATTGTGCCATTGGTAAAGCCAGTCTTCTTTGAGATGCCAGCTGCTGATGCTATTACGGATTCAGCAAAGGAATGGATGGCCGCTGAAAACGTGCCAGCAATGTTGAACTTGTTCATCGAAAAGATTGAAGCAATGCCATTGTTCACGGCAGCTGCTATCTTGACGGCAATCCGCGAAATTCAAAACGAAATGGACGTCAAGGCCCGTGCTTTGTGGAACCCATTGCGTATTGCAACGACGCGTGAGGAGCAAGGTCCAAACCTTGGTGAATTGCTAGAATTGCTAGGACGCGAGCAAACAATCGCAAACATCCGCGAATTCTTGTAAAATTTAACAACTAATTA
>NZ_KQ970391.1:183567-185217 GCF_001579105.1 Weissella sp. DD23
AACTAATTAGCTCAGTACCAATTCGGTGCTGGGCTTTTTTTGTCGGCGTTCAGGGTCGACGCGTTGCGTCGAGGCATGGGACTGGGGGATTTCTCTGACAAAGATGACCCACGGGACACGCCCAACCGCGAGCACTGCCCGTGGCTCCCTTGCCGGTCGCATGCACCAAACTGGAAACTTGGGGTTTTGGCGCATAGACGGGCAGCGGTCGGGTCGGGCTTCTTTGTCCCGTGGGTCATCGCGCCGAAATCCCCCAGCCCCATGCCAGCGGCCGAGATGTTCTAATCTAGCTAAGATAGTCATACACAAAAAAATGTGTGAACTGTGCGGTATGTTGATGGTATTTCAACCCAAGGCTGGTGTAGCAGATGAGATATTTTGAATTAAGTGAGTTAGCCATATATCATCGGTCAAATGTGCGAACAGTTCATCCATTTGTGTTTTGATGGATGGTAATCAAATGATTAGAGTAGCTCTCGGCTGCTGGCATGTGGGTGGGGGATTGGCGTAGCGATGACAGTGGGGAACTCACAAGTTCGGCCGACCGCCGGTTAGATAAGGCGATCGGAACCAGACCCTTAGCACAATTATTTGGGTGCTAGCCGGTGCTCGCGCCGGCGGAGTTTCCCAGCTGTCATCTTTGTCGAAGCCAATCTCCCACCCGCATGCTTCGTCGCAACGCGACGACCAATGTCATGCCCGACAGGATTCAAAAAGAACGCACACAATCAGGGCCTAGAGTGTGTTAAAATAATTATTAGCACCATTGGCTGTATCAGCCGATGAAGACCAAGAGGGAATAGGTAAATATGGCTAATCCATTACGTAAAATAATTGAAAGTGATAAGGGAACAATGCGTCGCTTGAACCGCACTGCGGATCAAGTTGAGACGTTTGCCGATGAAATGGCAGCCCTTTCTGATGAAGAACTACAAGCAAAGACGCCATACTTCCGTGAGCTATTGCAAAACGGCAAGACTTTGGACGATATTTTGCCTGAAGCCTTTGCGGTTGTCCGCGAAGGTGCACGCCGTGTATTGGGCTTGTACCCATTCCGTGTGCAAATCATGGGTTCTGCCGTTTTGCACGGTGGAAACATTGCCGAAATGCGTACCGGTGAAGGTAAGACTTTGACGGCCACGATGGCGGTTTATTTGAATGCGTTGCCACAAGAAGGTGTTCACGTTGTCACGGTTAACGAGTACTTGTCTGCTCGTGACGGTGAGGAAATGGGTGAATTGTACAAGTGGCTTGGTTTGACGGTTGGTATCAACGGGTCAGAAATGTCACCTGATGAGAAGCGTGCCGCCTACAACGCTGATATTACATATACGACTAACTCGGAAATTGGGTTTGATTACTTGCGTGACAACATGGTTGCCCGTAAGGAAGACCGTGTGCAACGTCCATTGAACTTTGCGTTGGTCGATGAAACTGACTCAATCTTGATTGACGAGGCGCGTACACCGTTGATTATCTCTGGTGCGCCTGCCCAAGAGAGTACGCAATTGTACATTCGAGCAGATCGTTTTGTTAAGTCTTTGACGAAGGAAGAAGACTTTACGGTCGACGAAGAATCAAAGACGGTTTTGCTACAAGATGAAGGTATCAAGAAGGCTGAGCGTTACTTTAACTTGGACAACTTGTACG
>NZ_KQ970391.1:185237-188999 GCF_001579105.1 Weissella sp. DD23
AATCATTGCGTGCCAACTACACGATGTTCAATAACAAGGACTACGTTGTCCGCGATGGTGAAGTTGTTCTGGTTGATGCGTTCTCTGGTCGTATTCAAGAAGGACGTCGTTTCTCTGATGGTTTGCACCAAGCTTTGGAAGCCAAGGAACAAGTGCAAATTCAAGAAGATAACCGTGCAATGGCATCAATTACGTACCAAAACTTGTTCCGTCGTTACAAGAAGTTGTCTGGTATGACGGGTACGGCGAAGACTGAAGCAGAAGAATTCCGTGAGATTTACAACATGGAAATTGTTGAAATCCCAACGAACCGACCTGTGCAACGTATCGACGAACCAGACTTGTTGTACCCTAACTTGCGTTCTAAGTTTATCGCGGTTGTTGCCTTGGTTAAGGAACTGCACGAGAAGGGTCAACCAATCTTGATTGGTACGGTTGCAGTTGAAACGTCAGAATTGTTGTCTCAATTGCTTGACCGTGAAGGAATCCCACACAACGTCTTGAACGCGAAGAACCACGCCAAGGAAGCTGAAATCGTTGCCAACGCTGGTCAACGTGGTGCCGTGACGATTGCCACCAACATGGCCGGTCGTGGAACTGACATCAAGCTTGGCCCTGGTGTGTCTGATTTGGGAGGCCTTGCTGTTATCGGAACTGAACGACACGAATCACGTCGTATTGATAATCAATTACGTGGACGTGCTGGTCGTCAAGGTGACAAGGGATACTCACAATTCTTCTTGTCATTGGAAGACGATTTGATGATTCGTTTCGGTGGTGAGCGTATTAAGACCTTGATGGAACGCATGAACCTTGCTGAAGAAGACGCCGTTATCAAGAATCGTTTGATTACACGTTCAGTTGAATCAGCCCAAAAGCGTGTCGAAGGTAATAACTACGACTCACGTAAGAACGTTTTGCAGTATGACGATGTTATGTCACAACAACGTAACACGTTCTATGCCAACCGTAACCAAGTTATCGATGAAGAAGAATCATTGCGCAATGTTATTTTGCCAATGGTTGAGCGAACGATTAACCGTGTTGTAGAGCGACATGCCTTGGGTAAGGAAGATGAATGGGACTTGCAGTCAATTGTTGATTTTGCTGGGGCTGTCATTGTGCCGGATGATTCAATTGATGTGTCAGATTTGCAAGGCAAGTCACAAGACGATATTAAGGCATATTTGTACAACCGTGCCAAGGAAGTCTACGATCAAAAGCGTGATGCTTTGGTTGACGATGAGCAATTATTGCAATTCACACGTGTTGTTATCTTGCGTGTCGTGGATGCCCAATGGACGGACCACATGGATGCCATGAACCAATTGCGTGATGCCATTCAATTGCGTGGTTACGGTCAGTTGAACCCATTGATTGAATATCAAAACGAAGGATTCCGCATGTTTGAAGAGATGATTGCTGGGATTGAATATGACGCCACGCGTTTGTTCATGAAGTCAGAAATTCGTCAAAACTTGCGTGCCTAAACACGAATTTAACGGGGAAAGTCGGGTAGCTGGCTTTCCTTTTTCATATCAAAGAGGAGAAAATAATGGAGCTTTCAGAAGCACGTCGTTCATTAGCTGAAATGGGCGAAGAAATTACGCGATTTGGTGAGTCATTGGATTTGGATGCTTTGAATGACGAAATTGCCGCGAACGAAGACGACATGGCGCAACCTGATTTTTGGAATGATAATGTTGCTGCTCAAAAAGTGATCGACGCGAATAACATTTTGAAGGGGCGCCGAGATGATTATTTGAATCTGACGGCAGGCGTAGAAAATGTTGAAACCGCCCTGGAACTGTTAGCTGAGATGCCGGATGAAGATATGCAAGCCGAGATGGAAGCCGATCTTGAAAAGTTAGCCGCTGACTTGGAATCTTACCGATTGGCTCAGTTGCTTAATGAACCTTATGACAAGAACAACGCGATTCTTGAAATTCACCCGGGTTCAGGTGGAACGGAATCCGCTGACTGGGGTGCTAACCTGCAACGAATGTATACCCGTTGGGCGGAACGCCATGGTTTCAAGGTTGAAATCATGGATTATCACCCCGGCGATGTGGCCGGCATTGATTCGGCGACCTTGATGATTACGGGGCATAATGCGTACGGTTATTTGCGCTCAGAGCGTGGAGTGCACCGATTTGTTCGTATCTCACCGTTTGACTCAGCTGGTCGTCGTCACACGTCCTTTGTTTCAATCGACGTGATGCCAGAATTGGATGATTCAGTGGACGTCGATATTAACCCAGCCGATGTTAAGATGGACGTTTATCGTGCATCTGGAGCGGGTGGACAGCACATTAACAAGACATCATCAGCCGTTCGTTTGACACACATCCCAACTGGAATTGTCGTTGCCTCACAGCAGCAACGTTCACAATTTCAGAACAAGGATACAGCCTACGCTATGCTTCGTGCCAAGCTTTACCAACTTGAGATGGATAAGAAGGAAAAGGAACGTGCATCAATTGCCGGTGAGCAACTAGAAAACGGTTGGGGGTCTCAAATTCGATCATATGTCTTCCAACCATACCGAATGGTAAAAGATCACCGAACTAATTATGAGTCTGGTAATCCACAGGGCGTAATGGATGGTGATCTAGATCCGTTCATTAATGCTTACCTACGTTGGAAGCTTGCTGAGCAAAATCCTGACTAAAAGTAACAAAGTGTTCTTTTCACAATGAATGATTTATCGGAATGTTTGTAAGAAAGTGTTAAACAATACATTTCTGTACATTAATTCACAATTTTTCAGTAGCGACAAATGCCTATTTAAAGGTGTTTGTCGCTTTTTGTTTCATGAACGAAACATCATGTGTGAAGAAAGTGTGAATACTCTATTGCTAAATTTATGTAAGTACATTATAGTTATATATGTTAATTGATTCACATATTTTATTTAGGATTATTTAGGAGATATTATTATGATTTCATGGTTGCGTAACAACAAGGTTGCAATGTGGATTTTGACGATTGCACGTGTTTACTTGGGTACACAATGGGTAATGGACGGTGTTGAAAAGGTTACTGCTAAGGGTGGCTTCAACGCTGCAGGTATGATTAACATGGCGCTTGCAAAGCCAGTTACGAACCCTGAAGGTCACAAGGCATTCCCTTGGTATGACTGGTTCTTGAACTTGGCTACGAACCACGGTCACTCAACTGGCTTCTTCTCATTTGCGGTTGCTTGGGGTGAATTGTTTGTTGGTTTGGGATTGATCTTCGGTACGTTGACTTTGGCAGCTGCCTTCTTCGGTATGATTATGAACTTCTCATACTTGGGTGCCGGTGTTGTCTCAGTTAACCCAACGTTCATCTTCATCGAAATGTTCATCTTGATGGGTGGTTACAACTCAGCACGTATCGGTTTGGACCACTGGGTAACGCCATTCTTGCGTTCAAAGTTGCCATTCTTGAACAATGACATTGAGATTAGCAAGTAATAATTACTGATAAAAATAAGCGACTAGAATTTCGGTTCTAGTCGCTTTTTCTTTTGCTTATGCACAAAAAGTAAAAACAAGGTTAATTAACTCAGTTTTAGGACAAAATGAGTACAGCATGGAACTTTTAGTAAACTATCGATAAGTAATGAAGTTAAAGTGGGTTTTATTACGAAGCTGGCTGGGGTGACAATTGGTAATTGTGGCCACGTTAAAGGCTAACTAGCTTTTGAGTAAATTAGGAGTGGGTAAAATGATTCAACGAGATGGGACGAGAAAGAAGCTATATAAGGCAGGCAAGATA
>NZ_KQ970391.1:189019-194424 GCF_001579105.1 Weissella sp. DD23
GCAGGCAAGATATGGGTTGTGGCAACCTTATTTGGTGTTGCGCTCAGTGGTGTGGTTGTCGCGCAACCGGCTTCAGCTGCAACAAGACGGCAGACAGCGACGAAAAAAGCGATTGCAACCGCGACCTCGGCAGCGAAAATTGCAAAATCTGTGAGCGTGCAGTCAGCGGCGATTAAGCGAGATGCAACACTGGTAGCTAGTGCTGGCAAACAGGCAATTGCCGCAAGTTCAGCAGCCCGATCAGTAGCGGGTAATGCGTATGCTATCAGCAATAATATGTACGCTGTAAAAGCGTACAGTGCTGGTTCGGCTGCGGCGACGAATGGCAAGACGGCACAAATTGTCAGCCAAGCTACGAGTGCCACAACAGTTGCAACGTCAGCTAGTGCTATGGCGACTAAACAAGTGGCTGACATATCCAATCGGCAAAAAGTGCTCAAGTCATTTGTGAAAAAAGAAGGGGTTTACAAGTCTGTCGCAACATCTGCTGCTAAGGTGGCTAATTCTGCTGCTGCGACAAGTGCCTTACGGAAAACGCAATCGTATGCGACCGCGGGGAACAAGGCGGTATCAAATGCAAATCAGCAACTAAGTGCAGCAAAATCAAATAAAGCCATGGTAAGTTACGTTGCAAGTGAAGTGCGAGATGATGGTCGTAGTACGAATAGCGCAGTTGCGGCTATTCGGAATAACTTGAAGGCCATCTCATCGGCGACAAGTTATTTATCTGCGAGTCGTGCTAATTTTAGCTATACAACACGTTCTGCTGTACCACAAGAAAACAATGGTATGGTGATGGGGTCATTAGCCTTGAATACGATGGTGGACTCATATACAAATCGTGACATGGCAACGAAGTATAGTGGGTATAATTTGTTGACGCGGGCTGACGTCGCAAAGAATTTAAATTCACAGTACATGAGTATTTATTCTGAAGCGTTGTCAGCAACGTCGTCCGCCACAGTCCGCAATCCAGCAGAATTACCAACGAGTTTGTCTGTTCCAGCCTATGGTAAAACTTCGGCGGGTAATTTAGGCGATCAAAGTGACACTAAGTTGTTAGGCTACTTACGCATTAAACCGACTGATGGTGATCGAGCCGTTGATATCTCGAAAGGGTTAACGACAGCGCAAAATCAAGAGTTGACGAATTACGCTGTTCAATTGATAAATGGCTATCGCAAGACTGTAGGCTTAGATACCTTGAAGACATCTGATTTTGTGTTGAAGGGAACCTTGGCTGATATTACAAATCGTGACCAACAAGGTTATGGTGTGCAACAACATACAAGCTTTAACGATATGTTAGCTGCAATGCGCAAAGCCAATGGGTTAAGCGATACGGATAGCATGTTGGCTGATAAGTTTGTTGACTATGAGCCGACGCAGATTACAACAAGTTATTATCAATGGCAAACCCTTGCTTCGGGAAGCCGAAATTCGCCAGAAGATTGGTCATCGGTCTTTACGATGACGGGATTAAAGGTCTCAATTTATAACGGTATTTATGGCATGTTATTTGATGACGGTGGCTCTGCATGGGGACATCGTACGACTTTGTTACAGCCTGGTATTCGGACAAATGAGCTTAATGCATCTGGTGCGACAAAGCAATATCGATTAAATATGGCATTGGCCATTCCAAAAATGCATTCAGGTGCCTCAACCGCGTTTGTCATGGATTTGGCGTACGTTGCTAACTAATTAACGTTTTGATTAGTAGGTAAGGATGCAATATATAAAATAGGCAGCCCACATAGTGGCTGCCTATTTTGCGTTATTTTTGTCTGTCGGGTGTAATAGCGGTGACGACAAAATCGATAATTATTTCCAAGGTAATCCCTAATAAATCCAGTAACACGACAATGCCCCCCAATCTTTTGAGATAAGCATATCATGTTGCAATAGTCAGTTACATAAACGTCTTTTAACGACAAAATAAATAAGCGCTACTAAATTAGTAGCGCTTATTTATTAGCTATTGTTTATTTGCGAACGAGTTCATCGTACGTTGCATCATCAAGTACAACGTCGATTTCGCCAATGTATTCGCGGGGGTCATCCTTAACGAAGGTGCGCTTGAAGACGAACAAACCATCTTCAGGTGAGGCTTCGCCGATACCACCCATATCATATAATGAGACGTTGCTATCCATAGCCCATTGAATCATTTCAGTCTGAACCGCATAAGGGGCGTAGTAGATGTTACCATCCATTGAACCAGCATACATGTACCAGATCTTGTCACCGAACTTGAAGCCAACCCCAGTTGAAAGCAATTCGCCTTCGCGCTCAGCAATGTAGATACGCATAATATCGTCACCAGGGAACGCTGCCTGCATCCGCTCAAAGTATTCCTTAGGACGGTGAGAAATACCGTGACGGTCGGCCATATCGCCGTACGTCTCAAAGAATGCGTCGAGGGCAGCTTGATCGTTAGCATAACGCACCGTCACGCCATCACGGAATGGGCGCTTCAACTTTGACTTTGTCTTTGAAGGGTACAAGTCAAGGGTTTCCTTCGCCTCTGGCTTAGCAGTCAAATCGATGACCATGTTCAACCGTGGTTGGATAGTTGCGTGCATACCTTCATCAGCCACGTTTCGGTTACGTGTTTCATACCCGCGTGCGTGCAAATCAGCATCCAATTCCTCTGAAAAGGCAATTTCAGGGTCGATACGCAATAGGTAGGCATCATCGTCAGCCAAAGCCACCTTCGCTTCGGCAATTAGTTGATCAAACAAGTCTAAGTCAGTCATATCCATGACAGGCCCCTTAGAAGCGTAAGCAAACTTTTTACCACTTGGCGTGTTAGTTAACAACATTGAAATGGCTGCGACAATTTCGCCAGCCTCGTTTTCTACATATGCATATCGAGGCTCCCAGTTATTCTTAACTTGGGCCCAACCAAGGTCTTGTGTCACCTGACCAAACTTTGAACTGCGGACAAAATCGTTGTAACGTGCGACCGCAGTTTCATCACTCATATCCAAAACTGGCATGATATCCTTCTTTCTCTTTGCTTTAAATTCGTCAATTAATTATTGTAGCTTGCTTAGTGCAACTAAGCTACAAAATACCTTAAAAATTATAACATAGGCAAGTTACTTAAATTCAGCGTATAATAGAACTATGGAAACTATTACATCAGTACAAAATAGCCGTGTTAAGTCATGGCAAAAGTTGCAAACGAAGAAGGGTCGCCAAGCAAGTAAGACATACTTATTGGACGGCTGGCACTTGGTCCAAGAGGCCATCCAACACGAGGGTAAGTTGCATGCGATTATGGCAACACCCGAACAATTAGCAGAGCACCAAGAGGCGTTGCCACTTGGTGTGCCTGTTTTTGAAATTACGACGGATATCGCTAAGAAGTTGTCTGATTTGGTAACACCACAAGGTGTTTTTGCGGAAGTATCTTTGCCAACAGCAACCCGTGAGCCACGTTTTATTCACGATGGCGCATGGTTATTCTTGGATGCGATTCAAGATCCTGGTAACATCGGTACGATGGTTCGTACAGCTGATGCAGCAGGTTTCGCCGGGGTTGTCTTCGGAAATGGTTCTGTTGATCCATATTCACCAAAGGCATTGCGTGCGATGCAAGGCTCACAATTCCACATGACACTCACAACGGGTGACTTGCAGGATTGGACCGCAGCCTTCACTCAAAATGATATCAATGTGTATGGAACACAATTGGATCCAGAAGCTGCTGACTTGTTTACCATTCCAGCACAGTCACAATTTGCGCTAATCATGGGTAACGAAGGCCAAGGGATGGCTGCTGATTTGGCTAAGATGACGACTAAGAATCTGTACATTCCATTGACTGGGGATGCAGAATCATTGAACGTCGCTGTCGCAGCTGGAATTGCGATGTTTGCCTTGAAGGCGCGCTAAGTTAAAAGTTAGAACGATTGTTCGTTGATCATGCAAAAGGGGGACATTTATGCAGGATTGGCAACGTGATAAAGCGTATTCAAATATTGTTAAAGATTTATTGGCACACCCACAGGTTCAAGAGTTGGCTAATTACACGCAGCACCACCACTCTGATCGGTTGACACACTCAATTGCGGTGTCATACGTCAGTTATCAATTGGGGCTGCGGTTAGGGCTCAACGCAACGGCTTTGGCGCGTGCTGGTATACTGCACGACTTGTTCTTTTATGATTGGCGAACAACCAAATTTGAATTGGGAACGCATGCGTTCATTCATCCACGCGTTTCATTACGAAATGCGGAGAAAATTACACAACTATCGCCAATGGAAAAGGACATCATTCTAAAACATATGTGGGGGGCCACAGCGGCATTACCACATTATCGTGAAAGTCTTTTATTGGATTTAGTGGATGACTATATGGCCATCGCTGAATTCTTTTCACCGGCATCAGCACGTGTAAAACGACTGTTCCATGCAAACTAATACAAGATAATCTAAATACCCTTTGTGAACGAAATGTATCACAAAGGGTATTTTTAGTATTAACTGACCTTCATTTCATTGACAGAAAATAACCAAAAATTCTTCACTATCGCAAGAAACACGCCATAGTTTGTGTTCATTTCGTCCGAGGTTTGGTCTTATAATGGTCACATATTCAGTTGTATAATGTAAGTATCAAAAGTGAGGAATGAGTTGTTGGGGAGCAACGCATTCTGCTTACATTTTTCAAGGGTTTAGACGTGCAAAATCTTGTGAAGAGGTGTACGATTAAATTACTTATTAAATGTAAATATAAACGCAAATTTTAAAAACATTGTTCAAATTTAGGAGAAGATAATTATGGCAGTAGCATCACACGAATTAACTAACACATTGTGCGACAAGTTCATCGCAACTTTCGATATTTTGGGACGTAAGTGGAACGGATTGATCATTGAAGTTTTGTTGAATGATGGTCCACGTCGTTTCAAGGACTTGGCGCAAGCTGTAACGAAGTGCTCAGACCGTGTTTTGGTTGAGCGTTTGAAGGAATTGGAATCAGCTGGCATTGTAGAGCGTCGTACATACGAAGATTCATCATTGATTGAATACGCTTTGACGGAGCGCGGTGAATCAATGCGTCCAATGATGGCTGCTATCCACGAGTGGTCAGACAACTGGAACGCCTAATTGCATAGCAAATGGAGTCGGTAGACACAGTGATGTGTTTGCTGGCTTTTTTAATTGTCTGTTTGGGTGCGGGTGTCGTGCTGCCACACCCAAGCCAGCAACTAAGATGTTCTCATTTAGATGAGATGGTCATAAACTGGAGAACAGATTACTTTGTTGTTTTTGGTAGATGATAATTAAACAATTAGAGTAACTCTTGGCAGCTGCAACGGGGGTGGTTGTATCCGGAGCGTTCAAAAATCGGCAACATGCCGCATGGCCGGCGCTATTCAGGAAAGCCCAT
>NZ_KQ970391.1:194763-210782 GCF_001579105.1 Weissella sp. DD23
CGTTGCTCGTCGCAACGCGACGACACCCGCAAACACCACAAAACCATACCCAGAATGACTTCCCCTTGCACAGTGCCTAGAATGTTGTACAATAATATAAGAAACTTTGAATGACCTAGTAAGTTAGTGGGCTGTGTTAGAGAGTGGGAGTCGGTGAAAACCCATCAGCATGATAACTGAATTTCAGTCAGGAGTTCAGCGGTTGCAAGGCCGTTGCGGTTCATTTCCGTTAACGAATGTCCGAGGGTAGTCGCATTGACTACTAAAAGTAGGGTGGTACCACGTTAATGAGCGTCCCTGCGACAATGTTTATTTGTCGCAGGGACTTTTTATTTTGATTTTAAATTTTAAGGAGACAGATCATGAGTTTACAAGACGAGCTCACACAATTGCGCGATCAAGCATTGGGCGAAATCGCGGCAACTGCGGACTTGAAGGCTTTGAACCAAGTACGTGTTAATTGGCTTGGTAAGAAGGGACCGCTAACAGAAGTGCTACGCGGTATGAAGGATTTGACGCCTGAAGAGCGACCTGTTGTTGGGGCGCTTGCTAACGAAGTGCGCGATGCACTGACTGAGGCCATTGCAACCCGTCAAACGAATTTGGAAGCCGCTGCTTTGAATGAAAAGTTGGCAGCTGAAACATTGGATGTGACGTTACCAGGCCGTGCAACGGCACAAGGACAACCACACGTGTTGCAACAAATCATCGAGTCACTTGAGGATCAATTCCTTGGTATGGGTTACCAAGTCATTGAAGGACCTGAAGTGGAGCAAGACAAGTATAACTTTGAGATGATGAACTTGCCTAAGGATCACCCAGCCCGTGATATGCAAGATACGTTCTATATCACGCCAGAAATCTTGATGCGTACGCAAACGTCACCCGTTCAAGCCCGCACGTTGGAGTCACACGACTTTAATGCTGGACCTTTGAAGATGGTATCACCTGGTCGTGTTTACCGTCGCGATACGGATGATGCAACGCACTCACACCAATTCCACCAAATGGAAGGACTTGTGATCGATAAGCACATCACGATGGGTGATTTGAAGGGAACGCTTTTGGCAGTTGCGCGCAACTTGTTTGGTGAAGACCATGATATTCGTTTGCGTCCATCGTACTTCCCATTCACGGAACCTTCTGTTGAAGTCGATGTGTCATGGAACGCGGTAACGCCTGACATGAACCCTGAAGATATCGAATGGATTGAAGTGCTTGGTGCCGGTATGGTGCACCCTAACGTTTTGCGTATGGCTGGGGTTGATCCTGAAGTATACGGTGGCTTTGCCTTCGGCTTGGGGCCTGACCGTTTTGCCATGTTGAAGTATGGGGTTGAAGATATCCGTAACTTCTACTTGAACGATGTGCGTTTCTTGACGCAATTTGACCAGAAAGGATAAGCAAACAAAATGAAGGTTTCTGTAAATTGGTTGCGTGATTATTTGCCAATCGAATTGCCAGCAAATGAGTTGGCAGAGAAGATTTCACGTACGACAGTTGAAATTGAAGGACAATACCAACCACAAGCAAACATGAAGAACATTGTGATTGCCAAGGTATTGTCAGTTGAAGAACACCCAGATTCAGACCACATGGTGATTACCCAAGTGGATGCGGGTGAAGATGAGCCAATCCAAATTGTGACTGGTGCACCAAACGTAGCTGAAGGTCAAACAGTTATCTTGGCCAAGCACAACTCAATCGTTGGTGGTGGTCAAAAGATTAAGAAGGGTAAGTTGCGTGGCGTTGTTTCAAACGGTATGTTAGCTGCCTTGCAAGAACTTGGTTTTGATGACAAGGTGTCACCTAAGGACTTTGAAGACGGTATCTGGGTGTTTAACGATGTTGACGCTGCTGATTTGACACCAGGCGAGAATGCTTTGCATGTTTTGGGCATGGATGATGATGTGCTTGAAACAGGCATTACGCCTAACCGTGCTGACTTGTTCTCAATGAACGGCACAGCTTGGGAAGTGGCAGCTATTTTGTCAGAAGAACCAACGTTGCCAACGTTTGAATTGACGGAAACGTCAGAGAAAACAGCTGATTTGATTTCAGCCACAGCCCCAGCTGAATTGGCACCTAAGTATGGTTTGCGTGTTGTTAAGAATGTTGAAGTGAAAGACTCACCTTTGTGGTTGCAACGTCGTTTGTGGACCATGGGCATTCGGCCAATTTCTAACGTGGTCGACGTAACAAACTTGATGTTGTTGACGTACGGTCAACCATTGCACGCCTTTGACTTGGATACGTTGCCAAGCAAGGACATCACGGTTCGTACGGCTAAGCCAGCTGAAAAGATTAAAACATTGGATGGCGTTGAACGTGAAGCATCAGCTGAAGATATTGTCATCGCAGCTGGTGATGAAGCTTTGATGTTTGCCGGTGTCATGGGTGGTGAGTCAACTGAAGTAACGGCTAAGACGACGAACATCGTGTTGGAAGGGGCTATCTTTGAGCCAAAGGCCATTCGTCACGCTGCTCGTGATCAAAACTTGCACTCAGAAGCTTCAACACGTTTCGAACGTGGTGTGAATGTAGAAGATACGTTCACAGCATTGGACCACGCGGCTGCTTTGATTGCTGAAATTGCTGGTGGTGAGGTAACTGAAGGTCGTGTGGTTGCACAAGACTTTGACTACGAAGCACCAGTTGTGAAGGTGACGACGGCCCATGTGAACCATGTGTTGGGGACTGAAATCACAGAGGCTGAAATCTCAGCTATCTTTGACCGTTTGTTCTTCGATTATGAGTTGAATGACGGTGAATTCACCGTAACTGTGCCAGCTCGTCGTTGGGATATTACGATTGCCGCTGATTTGGTCGAAGAAATCGCCCGTTTGTACGGTTACGATAACTTGCCAGCAACGTTGCCAACTGGTGAAACGACACCCGGTAAGTTGACGCCAAAGCAAGCATTGATTCGTGCGACGCGTCATGATCTTGAAGGCTTGGGCTTGAACCAAGCTATTTCATACGTATTGACGACGCCAGAGAAGGCAAATAACTTCAAGTTGCATGATGGGCAACCAATTCAATTGGACTACCCAATGTCACAAGATCGCCACCAAACGCGCGGTAGCTTGTTGACGGGCTTGCTAGATGACGTTGCCTATAACGTTGCTCGCAAGCAAGCTGATGTGGCTTTGTATGAGCAAGGCCGTGTCTTTGTTTCAAATGGGGATGCTTCTGTATTGCCAACAGAAATTGAGCATGTGGCTGGTGTGATTACTGGTAACGTATTACCTCGTACTTGGGCTGCTGGTGCACAAAAGGCTGATTTCTTCGCCTTGAAGGGCATTGTTGAACGTTTGTTGGCTAATTATGCGTTTGCTGATGACATTCGTTTTGTACCAACGACTGAACGTGCTGAAATGCACCCAGGCCGGACGGCTGACATTTATGTTGGTGAGACGTTAATTGGGTTCGTTGGTCAAGTACACCCAGTGACTGCTAAGACTTACAAGGTCAACGAGACTTACGCCTTTGAGTTGAACGTAGACGCCATTTTCGATTTGCCTAAGGTTAAGGATGGTTATGAAGTGGTATCACGCTTCCCAGCTGTTGCCCGCGACTTGGCCATCTTGGTTGACCGTGATGTGCCCGCAGCTGATTTGCGTGCCGCCATCGTAGCTGCTGGTGGTGCTTTGCTGCACGACGTTGAATTGTTTGACGTGTACACGGGTGAAAACGTGGCTGATGATAAGAAGTCATTGGCATACGCTTTGACATTCGTTGATGTTGAAAAGACGTTGGTTGATGAAGATATCAATGCAGCTGTGGAACGTATTACGGCTGCACTTGCAGAGAAGTTTAACGCGGAAATCCGTTAATCTTAAAAAGACTGTAATCAAAAAGTCGTTGTTGCTGGTATACTAGACAGTAACAACGGCTTTTTTATAAGCCCAATTAGAACTAGGAGTTGCATAATGGACGATTTGAGTCGATTGAACGGTAAAAAGTCACGCAAGGGTCTTTGGATTACTTTGGGTGTGGTAGCCGTTTTGCTACTTGGTGGTGCCGGTTACGGTGGTTACCAATACTACACAATTCAAAAAGATAAGACGGATTACTCAGCCTTGAATGCTAAGAGTAAGAAGGATGTACAGGTGCAAATTAAGGCTGGTTCTGATTCAGCTACGATTGCGAAGGATTTGGACAAAGCTAAGGTCTTGCGCTCTGAACGTGCTTTTATGAATTACGTGTTGACGAACAATGTGTCAGACATGAAGGCTGGTTACTATTTGTTTAGCCCATCAGATACGGTGCAAGAAATGGTTAAGTCATTGCGCCAAGGTGGTTCAGCTTATCCGTTGAACAACAAGGAAACGATTACGGTTCGTGAAGGTGAGACAATTTCAAATATTGCGAATGAAGTGGCAGCTAAGACGCACTTCACCCGTGATGAATTCTTGAAGGCTGTTAACGATGATGCGTTCTTTAAGCGTTTGCAAGCTGCTTATCCAGGCTTGCTTGATTCAGAGACCACAAGTGATCAAAAGGATCAAATCCGCTACAAGTTGGAAGGGTACCTTTACCCAGCGACTTATAACTGGAAGGATGCCAAGAACGTTAATGAATTGATTAACCAAATGGTTTACCAAGACTATACCCAATTGAAGGGCCAATTTGATGCGATTAAGAAGTCAGGCAAGACGGTTCACCAAGTTTTGACGCTTGCATCTTTGGTTGAACGTGAAGGAATCGATGAAGATAGCCGACGCACAATTGCCGGTGTCTTCGAAAACCGTTTGGACGTTAAGATGCCATTGCAATCAGATATTGCCACAAAGTACGCGCTTGATACAGACAAGACGAATTTGAGCAATGAAGATGTTAAGTCAGATAACCCATATAACTTGTACAAGTTCTCAGGTTACGGGCCAGGACCATTTAACAACCCATCATTGCAATCAATTCAAGCTGTTTTGAATCCTAAGGATTGCGACAAGGGTTACCTCTACTTCGTGGCTAATTTGAAGACTGGTAAGGTGTTCTACTCAAAGGATTATGATGAACACTTGGGTAAGTCGGGTGACTTGGAATCAACCAATGAATCAGTCGGTAATGCAGCTGATTCATCAAATGCAGCTAAGAAGTCATCAAACACAACGACTTCATCTGCAACATCATCAAAATAAAAACACATGCGAAAAGCGGCTTTCGGGTCGCTTTTTCGTTTGGCTTTACACACTTTCGGTAGCAGTCCATAATGGAACGTAGAGTATTTTACACACATAGGAGGAGAGCATGGCGACAGCATTAGAGACGCTACAACAAACATTTGGTTATAGCTCGTTTCGCGAGGGACAAGCTGAAATTATTGATGCCGTAATGGCTGGCCAGCGCACGTTGGGGATTATGCCAACTGGTGGTGGTAAGTCATTAACATACCAAATTCCAGCGCTGATGTTGGATGGCATCACGGTGGTCATTTCGCCATTGCTATCTTTGATGAAAAATCAGGTTGATGAATTGCATGAGGCAGGCGTGCCGGCAGTGACATTGAATTCAACCCAAAATGATGAGGAATATCGGGCAGCAATGAACAGCCTGCTGAACGAAGAGGCGAAACTGCTGTATTTGGCGCCTGAACGGTTAGGGAGCGAGGGGACGTATGCCTTACTTAACCGCTTGCCAATTTCGCTAGTCGTGATTGATGAGGTTCACGTACTTTCGCAATGGGGTCATGATTTCAGGCCAAGTTATTTGAATGCGGTTGGGTTAATTAATAATCTAGAGTCTGCGCCCCGAGTGATGGCATTGACTGCAACGGCTACAGAACGGGTGCAAGCCGACTTGGAAGCAATGTTGCACATTCAACATACGGTTCGGACGAGTGTTGTCCGTGATAATTTGACAATCCGCATTGAAAAGGGGCTGAATAAACGGAGTAAGGAAGATTTTATTACCAAGTATATTCGCGAACATCGTGGTGAATCAGGCATTGTTTATGCGCCAACCCGCAAGATTGTTGAAGCGTTGACGGAGACACTAACGGCGGCGGGCATTAACGCAGTTGGCTACCATGCTGGTATGCCTGACCAAGCGCGTGCCCAAGCTCAGGATGATTTTATTTACGATCGACGTGACGTGGTTGTGGCGACAAACGCCTTTGGAATGGGGATTAACAAGTCGAATGTCCGGTTTGTGATTCACTATGGGATTCCGGGCTCAGTGGAGGCCTATTATCAAGAAATTGGTCGTGCGGGTCGTGATGGATTACCATCCGAAGCCATCTTGCTGTATGCGGCGGCTGATTTACAAACACAACGCTTCTTCATTGATAATAGTGATAATCAGACGCCAGAGTACCAAAACTTACAGAAGATGAAGTTACAGGAAATGGCAAACTATGGCGCGACGCAAATGTGTTTGCAACGCTATATCACCCGCTACTTTGGTGAAGATACGCCGGATTGTGGCCGTTGTACCAATTGCTTGGATAACCGTGATGCGGTTGATATCACAACGGATGCTCAAAAGGTGTTGAGCCACGTGGTCCGCATGGCAAAGTCACGTGGTGGCGAGAATGGCTTTGGTAAAACGCTGACGGCCGAAACATTACGTGGTAAATTGCCAGATAAGTTCCAATGGACCAATTTGGATCAACTGCCAACGTTTGGGTTACTCCAAGGGACCGCTCGGGTGCATATCATGAGTTTGATTGACTACCTTATTGCGGAGGGGTACCTACGTGTGACGGGGCAGTATGCTGGTTTGACTGTCTCACCAGAGGGCGTGTCGGTGTTGAAGGGAGAGCGTCAGGTTAAGCGTCGTCAAGATGTTCGGTCGATTGATGATCGTGTAAAGGCAGGCTCACCAAGTACGCGTGACGATTTGGATGAGGCGCAACGGACGGTCTTTGAAGCGTTACGAACTTGGCGTTTGGAGCTGGCCCGGGTGACAGAAATTCCGCCATTCATTATTTTCAATGATCGTACTTTGGTCGAGTTGGCCAAGCAGCAACCGCGCAATAACGCAGAGTTGATGGCTGTACCAGGAATTGGGGATGCTAAGGCTGAACGTTACGGTAAGGAAGTGTTGGCCGTGATTGCTAAAGCAACTGAAACTGAATAATAAAAAAGAGGCTAGGACAAATTTGTCCTAGCCTCTTTTATTTATTTATTTGATTTAACTAAGCCAAGTCAACGGCCATGATTTCAACGTCCATTGAGGCACCGTTTGGCAATGGTACTTCAACTTGGTCGCCAACCTTCTTACCCATCAAGGCAACGGCGATTGGTGATTCGTTTGAAATCTTACCCTCAAGTGGGTTTGCTTCAACGGCACCAACGATGGCGTAAGTTTCAGGCTCTTCGTCTGGCAACTCCTTAAAGGTTACCTTCTTACCAACTGATACTTCATCGTCAGCGATTTCTGATGAGTCGATGATAACGGCGTTGTCCAACATGTTTTGCAACGTGTTGATGCGACCTTCAACGAAAGCTTGCTCATCCTTAGCTGATTGGTATTCAGAGTTTTCTGACAAGTCACCAAAGCTACGTGCAATTTGGATACGACCAGTGATTTCAGCACGAGTCTCCGTAATCAATGTGTTCAATTCTTCCTCAATCTTGGCCTTACCTTCGACCGTCATTGGGAATGTCTTTTCTTCAGCCATGTGTGTGGCCTCCTATTTCTAACAGTTTTTTATTTGAAAAAATAATTGTAATCCCGTAGGTTCAAAAAATACGATACCACGGGGGCTGGCGTGTGTAAAGGTTCACAACGGCTTCTTTTAAAATTGGTGCAATGAATGACGTCGTTTTTCGCTTTCTGACCAGCCCAACCCAGCCATAAAGAGGGCAAAGCCAAGAGAAACAATCGCGCTAATCTTTAAGTAAGGTGGCGTGAATTTAAAGGTGACACTGTGCTCGCCAGGCTTTAAGGCCAAACCGATAAAGAATTTACCAACGGTGACAGTATCGGTTGCTTTGCCATCAACGTAGGCAGTCCAACCATCGGCGGCTGGAATCGTAGTCATCATAAGACCGTTACCAGCCGGGATCGTGATTTTACCACTGATACGTGTTTGGCTAACATGGCTTGGCTTAAACGCGTTATGTTGTAGCGTCTGGGCTTGTGCACGGATAGAATCTGTGTTGGCCCGGTACAGTGAAACGTTTTGTAGCCACAAGTCATTCTTTTTCAGGATAAACGTAATAGTTTGCGTTTGACCTTTTTGGTATGACGGTAGTGGCACGATAATCGTGTGACGGTGACTTGGCATGGTTGGTAGTGCCTTACCATTTAATTGAATTTCAACATTGTCATTATTCAATGCATCCCCAATCGTTAAATAGTACGGATCATCCGTGCTAGGCGTATAGGTCACGGTTAATGAACCAACGGCATTGGCGTTTTCTTTCTTCAGAAAGGCCCCCGTGATGGTTGTTGGTGCCGTCATGTTTGTCGCCGCTGAGCTATCAAAATTGGCACTTTCGAAAATCGGTGTGTTGTCATAACCAAGTAGGGCATTCCAAAGGTCGCTTTGATTACGCAAAGGGTCGTTATCTTTGAACTTAACGTTGAGGGCATTTGTGTTCGCTGCAAATGCGAGTGGCAACGCATAAGGGTTCTTTGACAGCACCGCCATCTGGGTGTGCTTGGTCATTTGATAATAACCGTTGGTATCACTCCGCGAGTAAGTGCGCATATTCGTTGGCGTACCAGACGTGTGTGGTTCTTGACCACTTGGCTGGATTAAGTAGCGCATCCCCAGTAAAGCATCGGAAACCAAAGTACCGCCGTTGTAGGTGATGTAATTATCACCCTCGGGTTGACCGATGGCCGCCATGAAATCACTCTGCTGATGTTCAAGGGCCGAGCTAAATGTTGACGCGCCATTGTAGTGTGCTTGGAGCGGATCACCCTTAGTTCGCTGGAATGATTGCGCCACCCGGTAGAAGTCTTTATCTGACTTGGGCAAATCTGCCGTAATTTGATTGAGGCTCTTAATGTAGGTTGTGTACTCTGTGTTTGTTAGATAGCTGAAATTATTGAGAGACCAGATAGTGCTGGTTGTCATTTCACCGACAACCAACAACGTCACCATTGGTAACCACCAACCACTGCGGACTGGCAAGGCATGGAAGCCAAGGAGCAATAGGAAGAAGCTGCCTCCAATGATGAGTTGGTTTTGGGTCAAAAAGTTGAGGCTATCCAGGCGGTAGTAGAGATACACTACTGCGGCGACAGCCAAAATGAAGAGGCTGCCGAGTTGGGTCCACGAGAATCGAAGCGTCGGTGACCACACGGACGCCGCCAGCCAGATGACCCAAAAACTAAAGACGTATGAGAACCGATAAGGGTACCAAACTGGGAACTGGAAGCCATGCCACATCAAGTTCAAAGGGGCGTACATCATTGAGACGACTAAGAATGCCGTAATGAAGAAAGCGACCAAACGAGTTTGCCAGCGAATCAAGCGGTAGGTAAAGAAGAACCAGAGCATGATAATTGGTAGACTACCAACAAAAATGTTTGGTAGGCCGCTTGGCATTTGGTCAAAGTTGAAAGTCCCTAAGAATAACTTACCAAGTAAGTCGGGGGCTTGATATTCAAACTTCCAACTCAAGTTATCCAGCATATGTTGCCCTTTACTATTTAATAACGTGTAGGCAGTAGGTAACCAAATGACGGTCGACAACCCAATGCTGATAATGCTACCGAAAATAAATTTCCGTAAAATATGCCAGCGTTCTAACAGACGGTATGGTTGCCAGAATAAACGCCAGATAATGTATAACACAAGGAATAGCCCAATCATGTAGGCCATATAGTAGTTAATCACGAAGATTGCAAACAGTGGCGCAATGAAGCGCCAAGCCGACCGCCCCTCAATATACCGTTCTAGGCCGGCGATGATTAAAGGCAGTAAGATGGCCGCATCTAGCCAAAGTAAGTTGAGGTCATTCGCGACGAACCACCCCATCATGGCGTAAGTCACACTAAAGAGGGGGAGCCGCCAGCCGTTTTGCCAGCGCATACTTTTTAAGGCGTAGGCGAAACTCCAACCGGCTAAACCGTACTTTAATATAGTAAGAAACAGAATGCCGATGGGCAGATAGGTGTTGGAAAATGGTAATAATAATAGGTTCGTCGGACTTAGCAAGTAGTAAGCCCAGTCACCATACGTTTCACCACCTAACCCTTTCGCAAAACTGTAAAAAATACTGAGCGGATCAGAAAATAGGGCATGTCGATAACTTTCGAAAAAATCAATGTATTGTTGTCCCAAATCAACAGTTAGAATGGAACTTGACCCAAATGGTGCCATCCCACGGAACCCAAAATAGACCGTCATGATAATAACGGGTAGTAAAAAACTAATCCATAGGGTTTTAGTAGATGTGCGCCATTTTAAAGGATTTAAATGTGCGAACATAATGTTTTCTCCAATAATTTCAATTAGTACTATTAAACCATATAATAGGCCTGAAAATTCAGCGAATTCGTTGTAAGAGGTTAAGGTATTAGGGGCATAAAATATGCTACAATTAAACAATTAGATTGAATAGAAAGAAAGGGTCGAGTTATGCAATCACCTAAGCGCCGTGGCAAGCGACGTGTGTCAACTAACGGTTCGTTGTCACGTATTCCTGTCCGGCTGAATGTTTTGATGGGTATTGTTGTACTGATGCTCGGTGCATTGGGCTGGCGATTGGCAACGCTACAGATTACGGACAGCGCAAAATATAAGACTGCCGTGACGAGTGCCGAATCCAGCGTCGAACAAGTTAATGTCCAACGAGGCATGATTTATGATAGTACCGGCCAAGCTTTGGTTGCGAATAAGGGATCGCAGGCGATTACTTATACCAAGCCAAAAAGCATTACTGAATCAGAAATGTACGCCATTGCGAATAATGTTGGTAAGTACTTAACTGTCGATACTAAGCAGTTATCAACACCTAACTATGCAACGTATTATATTCAAGACCCTAAGCGTGCTAAGCGCGTGGTTGAAGCGAGTGGCACAACAGCTGCTCCCGGTACGGATGCATACGTGAATGCGCTACGTGGCTACGTTGAAAAACATAAAAAGCGTTTCCCACTAACGGATTTGCAAAAGAATAAGGCAATGATTTACCAGAAGATGGCAAATTCATATGCCTTGTCAACGGTTTACTTGAAAGAAACTGATGTGACGCAACAAGAAATTTCGGATATCGGTGAGCGTCAATCAAAGATGCCAGGCGTTAAGGTCGGCATCTACTACACACGTGATTATCCACAAGGTGATGCGATTAAGTCACTAGTTGGTGGCACGTCAACTTCAAAGTCAGGGCTGCCTGAAGACAGTGTTAATTCTTTGCTAACCCAAGGCTACTCACGTGACGATGTCGTCGGAACGTCATACTTGGAAAAGCAGTATGAGTCAACGTTAAAGGGGACGAAGGCCCGTGTTGAAGTCACAACTGATAAAGATGGCAACACGAAGGAAACGACCCAGTATAAGGGTCAAGCTGGTGACAACTTGACGTTAACGATTAATGCAAAGTTCCAGAATGATGTGCAAGACATTTTGGAGAAGAATATTCCTGGTGGTAATACAACGGGTGCGTATGCGGTCGTGATTAACCCGAAGACTGGTGGCATTTATGCCACAGCTGGCGTTAACCGTGATTATGAAACAGGAAAGTTAACGGCTGACGCCTTGTCGACAGTTAACCAAGCTAACGTTGTCGGATCTGTTGTTAAGCCAGCGATGATCACAACCGGATTTATGAATGGTGCGATTACACCAGAAAATAATACGATTACTGATCAACCAATTTCGGTTGCTGGAACGCCAACAAAGTCATCATGGTGGAACCGTAATGGTAGTGGAAACATGCCATTGACGGCCGACACTGCCTTGATGATGTCTTCTAACACGTACGTTATGCAAGTTATGCTGCGCTTGGGTGGTTTGAACTACTTCCCAGGTATGTCATTGGGTGCCTTGCCAACGTCTGTTTACCAGACGATGCGTGACGGATTCGCCCGTTTCGGATTGGGTGTGAAGACCGGCATTGATTTGCCTGGTGAAATCACGGGTATCAAGGGATCAACAACTCGTGAGCACATCGGTAATGCCTTAGACGAATCATTCGGACAGTATGATACGTACACGACGATGCAACTTGCACAGTACGTTGCAACAATTGCAAATGGTGGTTACCGTGTCCGTCCACACATTGTGCAATCAATTCAATCCCGTGATACAGCCAATAAGGTAACGACTACGACGACGATACCAACCGAAGTTCTTGGGACTGTTGGTTGGACGAAGGACGAGCGTGACTTAATTTGGAAGGGTATGAATGAAGTTGTGCACAGTAGCTCAGGCTATGCCACTGGAACGCACTTGAAGGATGTTAAGCCTGAAGTTAGTGCTAAGACGGGAACAGCTGAAACGACGACGAATGGGGCAACGACGGTTACGAGTTCATTGATTTCATTCGTGCCGGATTCAGACGTGGCCTTGGCGGTTGTTATTCCAGGAACGGACGATGCTGATGAAAACGTTAACCAAGCAATTGGTTCACAAATCTACGCTGCCTTTTGGAAGGATGTCCAGGACGCTGGGTCAGCTAACAAATAAGGGGTAATACCCTGATAATTAACGGTTCTTAGACTAAGAACTATTGTGATAAACTGGTACTTATGATTGTAAGTACCAGTTTTTTGGTAAGGGGGAATCGGTTTGATGGAAAAAGCAGCAGTTAGACAACAGGCGCTAGCCAATTTAGCGACGCTTTCTGATGCGCAACGGGGCTGGCTGATGCAAGCTGTTGTGGCGCAAGTGACTGCACTGCCAGCGTGGCAATCAGCGAAAACGGTCGCACTAACGTTGTCTCAAGATGATGAAATACCGACCCAATTACTCATTCAAACGGCGATGTTACAGGGGAAACGTGTGGTTTTGCCCCGCGTCCAACCTGGTCGGCAGATGACCTTTATTGTGGTGACGCCAGCCACAACCTATGAGCGGCACCGCTTCGGCATGTTAGAGCCCGTGGGGGATGAGATTGTGGTGCCAACTGAGATTGACTTTGTGGTCGTTCCGGGACTGGCCTTTAGCGAAGCCGGTGACCGCATTGGTTTTGGTGGCGGGTATTATGATCGGTGGTTACCACAGACCACAGCTCGGACAGTCGCATTGGCGCTGCCGGAGAATGTTTATCCCCAACCTAGTTGGCCGCTTGAGCCAACTGACCAACAAGTTGATCAAGTTTTAATTTTTAAAAATGAGGAATAATGTTCATGACTAATGATTTCAAGCGGGCGTTTAAAGCGACGCCAGCCACCGCCGGCTTAGTGACCGTGATGGTGCTTGTCTACTTATGGGAAGTCTTACAAGCGCATAGCTTTACCATTAACTCACAAGTGTTATTTCATTCTGGTGCGCAATTTTCACCGGCTGTTTACCAATTACACCAGTGGTGGCGTCTGATAACGGCGGGCTTCTTGCACGTGACGTTTTCACACCTGGCTTTTAATATGATTACGTTATACTTTATCGGTCGGTTACTTGAGATTGAGCTGGGACCATGGCGTTTCCTAGCACTATTTTTCCTGACGGTGATTAGTGGTAATTTGATGAGCCTAGCCTTTGGTGGAGTGAATGTTATTTCAGCTGGGGCTTCAGGCGGAATCTTTGGCCTGTTCGGTGCCATTGGTATGTTAGGGCTGTTGGACAAGCGCCGCGCATACTGGCGTAGTCAGGCAAAATTGATGGGGATTTTTATCTTGTTATCAATTGTATCGTCGTTTGCAACGCCGGATATTGATTTAAGCGCCCACATTGGGGGCTTACTAGGGGGATTCATTCTGGTACCAGCCTTTATTTCGGGATTTCACTACACCGGCTTGTTTAAGGTACGCGTGTGGCACCGCTTATTAGCAGTGATTGTGTATCTCGCATTATTAGCAGTGGTATTTGGCATTGCGATAAATCGTATCTAAGGAGCGTGATGATATGCGGACGTTTTTGGATGTTTTAAATTTATTGAAGAAATACGATATTTATATTCACGTGGGTAACCGCTTGTGGGATATTGAGTTGGCGGCAATTGAAATCGACAACATGTATAAGGCTGGCTTGTTAGAAGCAAAGGAATACGCGCAAATCAAGCTGGTATTACGACATGAACATGAAGATGAAGAGCAACGCCAAGCCTTATAAATCAACTTTGTAACCGTTTTCACTAAAATGCTTGTTTTAATTGGAAAATGCGTTATAATTAATAATGTTGAAAGCAAGAAAGCGATTACAAATATATTTTTTGAGAAATAACGAGGAAAGAACAGATGGCTAAAGACAAGCTAATCGGTGTTGACCTTGGTGGAACAACCATCAAGTTTGCCATTTTGACTGCTGAAGGTGAGATTCAACAAAAGTGGTCAATCAAGACAAACATCTTGGACGAAGGTTCACACATTGTACCCGACATCATTGATTCTATTAACCACCACTTGGACTTGTACCAATTGGATAAGGACCGTATCATTGGTATCGGAATGGGTACGCCGGGAACGGTTGACACTGAGAACGGAACCGTTCGTGCAGCGTTCAACTTGAACTGGAAGGAAACGCAAAACGTCCGCGAACAAATTGAAGCTGGTACTGGCTTGCCATTGACGATGGACAACGACGCTAACGCTGCCGCTTTGGGTGAGCAATGGCGTGGTGCTGGAAACAATCAACCAGATGTTGCCTTCATTACGTTGGGAACTGGTGTTGGTGGTGGATTGATTAACGATGGTAAGTTGATCCACGGTGTTGCCGGTGCTGGTGGTGAGGTCGGTCACATGATCGTCGAACCTGGTGGATATTTGTGCACATGTGGTAACTACGGTTGCTTGGAGCAATATGCTTCAGCAACAGGTGTTGTCCACTTGGCACAAGATTTTGCCGAAGCTTACGCTGGTAACTCACAATTGAAGGCTATGGTCGACAATGGTGAAGAAGTGACGTCAAAGATTGTCTTTGACTTGGCAAAGGATGGGGATTACTTGGCAAATGAAGTTGTCGACAAGGTGGCTTACTACCTTGGATTGGCTTCAGCTAACATCTCAAACATCTTGAACCCATCTTCAGTTGTTATCGGTGGTGGTGTTTCAGCCGCTGGTAAGTTCTTGTTGGACCGTGTTGCCAAGAACTTTAGCCAATTTGCTTTCAAGGCTACGCGCGACGTAACTGAAGTGAAGTTGGCAGAGTTGGGTAACGACGCTGGTGCATACGGTGCTGCTTCATTGGCCCGTAACTCAGATCGTACGATTGCCTAATTATAAATAGAAGTCATTAAAAACGAGTATCGTGACGATACTCGTTTTTTTGTGGGCAAATATGACGGTGTTTACTGAAAATCGCTGAGATATTTGTAATAAAATGTAACATTGCACCCGTTTATGGTGAAATAGTAAGCTAATTCACAAAATGAAATATGCACGAATTATGAACATGGTATGAACGACTGAAACAAGACGTTGATGTAGCGCTGATTTACACGTGTGTGATTTATGAAGAATTTGTGCGTCACAGGTTGTTTGGCGCCTGTTATACGCCTGTTACGCGTCCTCGCTAAGATAGATTATGTTGTTAAGGCAACGACGAAAACAAAAATCATAAACTTAAAAAAAGTAAGACACGCTTTACACGAGCGACGAAAAGGGAGTTAATCATGCAAAACGTAACATCACGTAAGAAGTTGTACAAGTCAGGTAAGAACTGGGTAGCGGGTACGGTATTGGCGGCAGCGGCTTTGGTTATGCCAATGTTCCACATGGATGCAACATATGCTAATGAAGAAGTAGCACCAACACAAACGACGTCATCATGGCGTGCTAAGACGGTTGATCAGGTTGTCTCAGCCGTTCAAACTGCGGGTCAAACGTACTTGGTTCAAGAAGGTGACACGTTGTCATCAATTGCATCAGCAACGGATTTGACGGCTGAAGAAATTGCGGCTGCTAACAAGATTGATGACATTCACTTCATTGTGGTTGGTCAAACAATTGAATTG
>NZ_KQ970391.1:210960-213360 GCF_001579105.1 Weissella sp. DD23
GAGGCACCGGTTGAAGCTGCACCAGTGGCAACGGAAGCGGTTGCCCCAGTAGCAACTGAAGAAGTAGCGCCAGTTGCTGAGACGGTGGCACCTGTCGAAGAAACGGCCGTTCAAGAAGTACCAGCTCAAGAGGCACCAGTTGCAGAAGTAGCGCCATCATATAATGCAGATATGTCAGTAAATGGTGCTAACACGTATCCTGCTGGACAATGCACGTGGTTCGTTAAGAATGCTTTGCCTTGGGTAGGAAACTACTGGGGTAACGCAGCGGACTGGGCTAACTCAGCAACTTACGCTGGTCGTTTAGTTGATACGAACCCTACAGTTGGATCAGTTGCGGTGATGGCACCAGGCGTTGGTGGATCAGGCGGATACGGTCACGTGGCTGTCGTTGTTGCCGTAAATGGTGACCAAATTACGATTGAAGAAGGTAACTACGCTGGTTTGTCATATAACTCACGTACCCTTTCAAAGGCCGGCATGATGTTTGTGCACTAATAGCAAATTTCACATACTTGTAAATTGAAATAAAGGTGTCTGAACCCTATTGGTTCAGGCATTTTTTATTACATTAAATATTACATTTTGTAATAAAACGTAATATTGTAGCCGGTTTTCACGTTTTCGCCGTGACATGTGTATCACGAAGGCAATGTAAAACAAGGAAATCCCTTGATATAACAGCATTTGTGTCTGCTTTCATTTTTTTAGTAACTGTTATACCAGTGTAACTAGGCCGTTAAATCAGGTTGATAGACTTTTTTATGGATAGAGGAAAGACGTTGCCGTAGCGACGCGCCTTAAATCGCATCAAGGGGATAATAAAGAATATGACAACTCAAAACATGACTAAGGGATGGTTTGTTGCTGCTGCAACGGCCGCCGCTGCAATTTTACCAATGACACACACAACGGCCGCTTCTGCTGAAGATTCAACTGCAAATAAGGCTGATGCAAACACAAACAAGGCTGCCTCATGGCGTGCTAAGACAGTTGACGACGTGAAGGCAGTTGTTTTGTCAGCTGGCACTGAATACAAGGTGCAAACGGGTGACACATTGTCAACGATCGCCCAAGCAACGGGAGAAAGCGTTGATGACATCGCGAAGGCTAACGGCTTGTCAGATGTTCACTTTATCACGGTTGGTGAGACGTTGAAGCTGACGCCAGCAGATAAGCAAGATAACAACTCTGCATCAGATGCGCTTAAGCAAGCAGCTGCCTCAGCTGACAAGGCTGCTAGTGCAGCTGCAAAAGTTGCAACGACTTCTGCAGCCGATAACACGCAATACACAAATACGGGTGCGGTTGCGTACGATGCAGCGTCACAACCCGCTGTTGCTGCGCCAACGTATGATACGACTGGTAACACTTACCCAGCTGGACAATGCACGTGGTTCGTTAAGAACGCTTTGTCATGGGTTGGTAACAACTGGGGTAACGCTTCTGGTTGGGGCGCCTCAGCTGCGGCAGCAGGTCGTGTAGTTGACGCAACGCCAGCTGCTGGTGCGGTTGCTGTCTTTGCACCTGGCCTTGATGGCGCTGGTGAATTGGGTCACGTTGCGGTTGTTGATTCTGTTAACTCAGATGGTACGATTACAATCTCAGAGGGTAACTATGCTGGATTGGCATACCACGTTCGTACGATTTCAGCTGCTGGCATCCAATTTGTCCACTAATAATAATGACGAAAAAACCGAGTCCATTTTTGGACTTGGTTTTTTAATTTGAAATGAAGGATTTGTTCTTGCAATTTTCCGAGCACTCTGTTAACTGCTTTGAAGCGCAGATGTAAACAACTGGCAATAATTATTTACTATACTTTTGTAAGTAGATTAAAAGAGAAGAAAATAGATAAGAAACGCTATAGGGAGAAAAACGATTCTTATGGAAAAAGTATCAGTAAATAAATCAATTAAAGGGATGGCCTTGACGACGGCTGCAGTTGCAGCAGCTGTCTTGCCATTTATGCACACAAATGCCGCATCAGCTGACGATTCAGCTAAGGGTTGGCGCAGTAAGACGGTTGACGAAGTGCGGACAACGGTTAAGGATGCTGGACGTGTATATGTTGTGCAATCTGGTGACACGTTGTCAACGATTGCAGCAGCGACGGATCGCAGTGTGGACGATATTGCGAAGCAAAATGACATTACGAATGCCAACATGATTGAAGTTGGGCAGAAGCTTGATTTGGTGTCAGAAGCACCAGCAACAAGTGTTGCGGCGTCAGTAGCACCAAGCGAATCGTCATTGGCCCCAGCTGCGTCATCTGTTGCGCCAGCCAGCTCAGTTGCTTCACAAGCATCATCAGCTAGTTCAGAAGCGCCAGTCGCAACGAGTGCAGCTACATCTACTGCGCCGGTTGCGACAGTTTCACCAGCCAGCGCGGACGCAACG
>NZ_KQ970391.1:213380-218002 GCF_001579105.1 Weissella sp. DD23
TGAATGCATTGAACGCATTGCGCGCTTCAGCGGGATTGCCACAACTGGTTTGGGATGATGGCCTGGCTGCGTCAGCGACGGCACGTGCCGCATCAATGTCACAAACAGGTGTTGATCAAGCGCACTATTCAGGGGCAGTGGCCAATGAAGTTGTGGCGGCTGGCTTTGGTGCCGGACAAGACGTTATCTCGGCTTGGTTTAACGAAACCAATATGACGGGTGTACCAAACGGTCACCATGATTGGGAAATGAATGGGTCATTCACGCGAGTCGGATTTGGCTACGTTAATGGCTGGATTGTCGGTCACGCTGAATAATTGAAGAAAAAACAAAGTCTGCCAAAGGTTGGCAGACTTTTTCTTTAGGTTTTGTTAAAATGGTAATTAACATGATTAACGAAACGGGGATTTGAGCAGTATGTTGCAAGCATTGTTTGTCTTGATTTTAATTTGGGTTATTTGGACAGTTGGTACAATCATCTGGACACG
This sequence comes from Weissella sp. DD23, assembly GCF_001579105.1. Lineage (NCBI taxonomy): Bacteria > Bacillati > Bacillota > Bacilli > Lactobacillales > Lactobacillaceae > Weissella > Weissella sp. DD23. Next base: position 213,869 of record NZ_KQ970391.1, read on the forward strand.
TACCACGTTGAAGCGCGTGGCAACGGTATTAAAGTCAGAAGAATTTGAAAAGCAAAGTCGCGGTCAACAATTGATCGATATCCGCGAACCGGCAAAGTTTAAGGCGAAGCACGTCCTAGGTGCGCGTAACATTCAATATGCCATGTTGAATGAAAACCACACTGCTTTGCGTAAGGACAAGCCTGTGTTCTTGTACGACGAGAACATGCAATTTGCAGCCCGTTTGGCACGTAAGTTGAAGAAGGACGGTTATAACGAAATTTTCGTCCTCAAGAATGGGTTTGCCGAATATAACGGTAAGATAAAGTCTAACTAATGAAAAAAGGTTTGGGATGTATATCCCAAACCTTTTCTTTATGTGCTTGATTAAAAACGAGCGCCGTGTGAGTGAGCAGCCTTACGAGCAGCCTTGCGTTCTGTCTCTTCGAACTTAGCTTCCTCTTCTTCCAAAGGCTTTACAGCAACCTTGTGGAAAGTCAAAGCAGCGGCTGCAGCAGTGGCTAACGTACCGGCAACACCAGTCAAAATCCCCAAACCAAACTTCTTCATGATGTGGTTCCTCCATTTATTTGTTAAGATAAGTTTAACATATTTAACAAGAATTAAACTACTGAGGTTCGTGAAATGTCTGTAAACAAAACATTAATTATTGCACACCGTGGCACATATCGCGACCGAGGTGACGAAAATACGCTAATTGCCTTTCAACGGGCGATTGCAGCGGGCGTTGACGGCCTTGAAGTTGATGTCCAATTGTATGGTAATCGGTTAATTTTAAAACATGATCAGGATGGCGTGGTGCCGGCGGATGTTGCAACATTTGGCGATTTTTTGGCGTTGATTGCAACAACGCAGTATCAAGGGTTATTACTAATTGAGTTAAAGGGCCGGGTCGGCGCGGAACAACTGTATCGCGAGTTGCAGGCAAAACAATTACCGAATGCCGTGATGTTGCAGTCATTTCAAGAGTTGCCCTTGCGAAAGTGGCGCCGCTTAGATGCGAACGTACCGATTGGTTATTTGCGGCATGTGCCGAATATGGTGAGCTGGCGTTTGTGGCGTGATGGAATCATTCAGCAAGTTAACCTGGATTATCGTTATTGGTACCTCGCCTGGTTAAGGCCATTCGGTGTGAAGACCTATTGGTGGACCCCAAATACGCGGGGGTGGACAACATTACTCCGGATGTTAAGCGTACGCGGTATCATTACAGATATTGCATCAAAAATTTTATAGGTGAATGAGTAAAAATGGATAAATTAATTGTCATTGTTGGGCCGACCGCGGTTGGTAAAACCGCATTATCTTTGGCATTGGCCCAGGCTATTGATGGTGAAATTGTATCGGGTGACTCGATGCAAATTTATCGACAGCTAAACATCGGGACGGCGAAGGCCACGCCGACGGAACAGGCGCAAGCACCGCATCATATGATCGACATCGCTGAGCCAACTGAAACGTATTCGGCGGCCCGTTTTGTGCAGGAAGCCCAGCAAGCGATTGCTGAGATTTCGGCCCGTGGCAAGGTGCCAATTTTGGTTGGTGGCACCGGCTTTTATGTGCAAGCCTTGTTGGGCGATAAGCCGTTAGCTGCGGTTGATGATATTCAAGATGATGCGTTTACGGAGAAATGGACGCAAATTGCCCACGACGAGGGGGAAGGGGTATTGCGTGATGCTTTGCGCAAGGTGGACGCGGTGAGTGAGGCGCGGATTTTACCTGGTCAAATTCGCCGATTAGTGCGTGCTTTACTGGTGAGTGATCATACCGGCAAGCCTTTCTCTGAACAAAAGCCAGAACCGCGACGACTGTATGATGCCTTTATTATCGGCCTAACAACTGATCGGCAAGTGTTATATGAACGCATTAATCAACGTGTCGACGCCATGATGACGCAAGGCATTTTGGCAGAAGCAGAAATTGCGATGGCTTTACCAGCAGATAGCACAGCTCGAAAGGCGATTGGCTACAAGGAACTGTTTGGCTATTTAACTGGTGATGAATCATTAGAACAAGCAACAGAAACCTTAAAACAGGCATCACGACGGTACGCAAAACGGCAGATGACGTGGTTCAATAATCAGTTTACAGACATTCATTGGTTTGATTTAGTACAGCAACCGTCTGAAATAACTGACATCAAAGAAGCGGTAAAACGGTTCATGTCAGAATAGCTGACATGATTAAAAACTTCACATATAATCGGTGGTAACATGCTAAGCATAGGGGGTCAGAACGTATGGGTGGACGAGAACTTCGTCGCGATTTGGCGGTATTGCCAATGAGCGTCGTACGTGAACTGACTGACTTATCTGATCGACAAATTCGTTATTATGATCAGCAAGGTTTAATTACGCCACAACGGGGGGCTGGTAAACAACGTCGTTTTTCATTAAATGATGTAGACCGGTTAATTGAAATCGCAGATTATTTGGATGCTGGGTATTCGGTGTCTGAAATTCATGAGGTTGATGCGAAGAAGCAACGCAAGTCAGCTGAAAAGCCTGAACCAAATGAAGAAAATCTACGACACATGTTGGCGGATGAGCTGCTGAAAATTGGACGGTTTAATGGTCAGCGTAAGTTTTGACATTTCGTTTTAATTGCTAAGTTATCAAAAGGAGATCTAGATGGTTCGCAAAGCATATACCAAGGATGATATTCGTCGCATGATTGCAGAAGAAAACGTAGAATTCTTGCGACTACAATTCTCAGACGTGTTCGGTACAATCAAGAATGTTGAAGTACCAGTTTCACAACTCGAGAAGGTGCTCGACAATAATTTGATGTTTGATGGTTCTTCAATTGAAGGGTTTGTCCGTATTGAAGAGTCAGATATGTACCTATACCCAGACTTGTCAACGTTCATGATTTTCCCATGGGCGACTGACTTGCACGGTGGTAAGGTTGCTCGCTTGATTGCTGATATTTACACGGCAGATCGCGAGCCATTTGCAGGTGATCCACGTAGCAATTTGAAGCGTGTCTTGCAGCAGATGACGGAAGATGGCTTTAAGTCATTTAATATTGGAACGGAACCAGAGTTCTTCTTGTTCAAGCTGGATGAACATGGTAACCCAACGATGAATTTGAATGACAAGGGTGGTTACTTTGACCTAGCACCACTTGATCTTGGAGAAAACACACGTCGTGAAATCGTGTTGGAGATGGAGAAGATGGGCTTTGAAGTTGAAGCAGCCCACCACGAAGTTGCGCCAGGACAACACGAAGTCGACTTTAAGTATGCGGATGCACTTGATGCGGCTGACAACATTCAAACGTTTAAGTTGATTGTGAAGACGATTGCGCGTAAGCACGGTATGTATGCAACCTTTATGCCTAAGCCAATTTCAGGTATTAATGGTAATGGTATGCACACGAACATGTCTTTGTTTACCGAGGATGGCAACGCCTTCTTTGATGAAGCGGGTGAGTTGCAATTGTCTAAGACGGCCTATAACTTCTTGGGTGGTATTTTGGATCACGCGGCCAACTTTACGGCCATTACAAATCCAACGGTTAACTCATTTAAGCGTTTGACGCCAGGCTTTGAAGCACCAGTTTACGTGGCTTGGTCAGGTTCAAACCGTTCACCAATGGTTCGTGTCCCAGCTTCACGTGGTAACTCAACACGTTTGGAATTGCGTTCCGTTGATCCAACTGCTAATCCATACTTGGCCTTTGCTGCTATTTTGGCAGCTGGCTTGGATGGTATTGAACGTGAATTGGAACCAACACACGCTGTTGACCGTAACATCTACTTGATGGATGAAGGTGAGCGCAAGCGTGCAGGTATTACTGATTTGCCTGATACCTTGCTAGCAGCTGTGAACGACTTGGATGAGGATGAAACGATCAAGGCAGCCTTGGGTTCACACATGTCACGGACGTTTGTGGATGCAAAGCGTCTTGAGTATCAAGCTTACCGACAAGAAGTATCGCAATGGGAATTGGACACATATCTCGAGCAATACTAAAATTTTCGTTAAATGTTCTAAAAAACAACGCCGACCGGGGAAAGGTTGGCGTTTTTCTTTAAGGTTAGGTTGTATGATAGAACTATTAAGATGTTAGTGTTATGACATGTAGTTTTAGGACAACCACACACGAGGAGGGGTTGAGATGGAGAACACG
>NZ_KQ970391.1:218164-221736 GCF_001579105.1 Weissella sp. DD23
AATCAATCCGTATTAAATGGAAAACTACAAGCAAAATTAGACTACATCGGGGATATTCAGAACGCTGTTGCGACGAATGATGATCGCCGGGTGTATGAATTATTAGATAGCCAAAAGTACAACACGAAGATTCGACAGACGCAAAATGCGGCCTCAAACCGTGCCTTGTCAGTCTTGGTGGATGATATGCAGGATGAATTGAGCCATCACTTGGGACAACAATTGATTCAGTATTTGTCAGAAAAATTCCCATTCTTTTATTACGAAGAAACGCAATTGGGTGTGTTCCAATTGTTCTTTGGAAATTGGTGGGATCGTCGTCATTTCGGTATTCTTGATCCATTAGCTGTGAACTTTATTTTCAATGATCAAGAGTATGAAAAGTTGGCACGCGCTGTTGAATTATCAGAGGCCGGCCAACGTTATAACGCACAAGTAATTGAAGATACTACACGAGCTAACGAGGCGTTGCAACAAATTGTGGCTGATCAAAATCAACGTGATGCCGAACGTGCCCAATTGATGGCTCAGCTGGCATCGAGCGAAGACCGTGGTGGTATTTTTGGTAATCGTTCACAAAATGAACAACGTGAAGTGTTGAAGGAACGTTTGGCACAATTGGATGCTGCGGACGACAAGGCTAAAGAAGTGCCTGAGTTAATTGCAGCAAACAATGCGCAAATTTTGAATCTATCAAAGGAAGATACGATTTTGATTTACGAACAACGTGCCATCTCAGATACGTTTGGTTCATTCGCAAACTTCCAAGAAGCGGTTGCGTCATTGTACGAAACGTATGTGACGTATTTGGCTGATGCACAAGGAGGTAAGTAATTATGACAGAACACCTTCGTGAACGCGTAGTCGCATATGCTGACTTGTTGACAGATGACATTGGTCAAATTCAACAATTGTTGGCGCAAGTACGTGAATTGGCCGAATCACAAGAACCAGCGCGTGTGCACATGCTGGCCGAGCGTTTAACGGCAGCGCATCTTGATACGGACTGGGTCCTTGTGCCACGTCAATATAGTCCAGCAGATTGGTACATGTTGGCAATGGATCGGTTTATGAGTTTTGCCGGGATTCCAGCGTACGATATTTTGACGCCAGCCGAACGTGAAGAACTAACGTTGGTACCAACTGAATTGGAAGTGCCAGCAACATTTGAGTTCGTTGTGAATGACGATCCAAACGGTGGCGCCTTTTTCGTTGAACTTGGGACGAATGAACGTTTGTTCTACTGGTCATTAGAACGCAAGCAAATTTTGTTTAACGCCGATGCCATTACAAACTTGTTGGTTGAAAACTATCGTAAGAAGACGACCGCACCACGCATTCGCACGGTGACGACATTATTAACTGAATTCGGCCGTTACATGGAACGCGAATTTGGTTACAAGGTCGATTACAACATTTTGGAGACCAAGGATGATTTCTTGTATCCATTGGTTCAAACTGAAATGCCAGCTGGTATGTTGGATCGTTTGTTTGTGTTGTCAGCGGATTCAAACTACTTCTTGCAAAACATTCCAAATGGGGCCGGCTTAGTACTTGAACAGGGCGTTGAAGTGCGAATCTTCTATGCAAATGATGCCACGGCTATTGGGGCACAACGTTGGCACTTCCAAGTGATCGATGGTCACGATGCTGTTTCATGGCTTGATATTTTGTTAGATTACGACTTCATTGGTGCTTGGTACTTGAAGGAGCGTCATTACTTGGCTGTCGAAAGCGATGAATTAGTTTTCGGTTTGCAAGGCAATCGTGCGTTGAAGAATTACGGGGCATCTGCACCAGTTAAGTCTGAGGCACCACAAGTGGAAGTGTTGCAACCAAACACGACTGATGAGGAGCCGGAAGCATAATGGCACTGGATATTGCATTATATTTACGGCAAGCGCGCGACGCTTATCGGGTTGTGGCTTATGATTGGGAAAATCCAATTAGCCCAAAAGATGTCCTATTAAATGATTATTTAAATTTGGATATTACGCTAGGTACGCTGATGCGCCGGGTTGATGCGGTGAATGGGGATGTACCTCACGATGCTGTTGTGACCAGTGAAGCAACGATTGTTGATTTGTACGCTACGGCCTTGAGTCAATTTTTGTTGATCAGTTTAAAGCAACAGTGGACGCATTTGATGGTGTTGGAAGACGCTGATATTGAGAAGTTTGCTCGTTTTCCACAAATGCGGTTAGCCCATCAATTTATGGGCATTAAGACGATGCTATTAAACAGTTATCATCAGAAGCGCCAAAGTGATTTCGCCCACGCTTGGCGGTCATTTATGAAATTGGGATTATTTGAATTGCATTTAACTGAGGAAGAACTCGCAATCGCAATTTCTCATGTTTTGGATGCTTCTGACCTTGATTCACCAGCGTTTTAACCGTACAATAGATGAGGCGATAGTGAAATGTTGCCTCATCTATTTTATATGCAGCTGTAGCACAACTGGATAGTGCACTCGGTTTCTACCCGAGCGGTTGTGGGTTCGAGTCCCACCAGCTGCACTTATGTTTTCGTTAAAATCCCTCACCAATTGTGGGGGATTTTATTGTTTTTGTTTTCCCATTGGTTTATAATAACTTACGTTGTGTTTGTGGATCCCACAAACTGCAACCACTCGTGGTCTGTATTAAGTTGTTCCTCGGAACACGCGGACTCGGTGAGTCTAAGTTTTTTAGAAATAATATATATGGAGGTCTACAGACTCATGGCAGCATATGCAATCATTGAGAACGGTGGAAAGCAATACAAGGTTTCTGCCGGTGACGTAATTTACGTCGAGAAGATGGACGCCGCAGAGGGTGACAAGGTTGTCTTTGACAAGGTTGTCTTCGCTGACGGCAAGATCGGTGCACCATACGTTGATGGTGTTACTGTATCAGGTACTGTTGAGAAGCAAGGTAAGGAAAAGAAGGTTGTTACTTTCAAGTACAAGCCAAAGAAGCACTCACACAAGAAGCAAGGTCACCGTCAACCATACACTAAGGTTGTCATTGACTCTATTGCCTAAGACATCGGAAAGAAGAGGATTTAAATCATGCAATTGAATTTGAACAACTTGACGATGCTTGCCCACCACAAGGGAGGCGGATCTTCTGCCAACGGTCGTGACTCAGCAGGTCGTCGTCTAGGAACGAAGCGCGCTGATGGTCAAGACATCAAGGCTGGATCAATCATTTACCGTCAACGCGGTACGCACATCTACCCAGGTGTAAACGTTGGTCGTGGAAACGATGACACGTTGTACGCTTTGACTGATGGTGTCGTAAAGTTCGGTCGTTTGGGCCGTGACCGTCGCCAAGTATCAGTTGTTACTCGTGAAGAGTACAAGCAAATCATCGCTAAGTAATTTATTACTTAACTAAGATTTGAAATCAGTTTAATAGACTGTAAAAAGACAGCATTACGATTAAGTTCGTGATGCTGTCTTTTTTTGTGGTTGATTATTACGATTATGTTAATCATTTTTCGGGCATAGTCCATTCACAATATGTGAAACACAGCACAAGACGAATAGAGTCAAATCAATTAACGTATACGTTGAATATGATATCTGC
>NZ_KQ970391.1:221756-224144 GCF_001579105.1 Weissella sp. DD23
GATATCTGCATATCGTTTGTTATTCTCTTCATATTTGGTAAGCATTTAGTGGGTTTGTCTAAAAAAATAACCCATGATATAAATAATGGTGTTGAAAAGAAAACGCTTTCAAAAACGAAAGGCAGTCAACAAATAAGATTATCTACTAATTTATTTGAAATGATTTATGTTTAGGAGAATGATATGACCCAGCAACTCACTCACGAAGAAGCTCGTCGCCAAGCCAAGGTGATTGTCGACCAAATGACGATTGATGAGAAAATTGGCCAAATTAAGTATGAAGCACCAGCAATTGAACGATTGAATATTCCGGAATATAACTACTGGAACGAAGCATTGCACGGTGTGGCGCGAGCGGGCGTTGCGACGGTTTTTCCACAAGCAATTGGACTTGCGGCAACTTTTGATGACCAGCTAATTAATGATATTGCCGATGTGATTGGGACAGAAGGACGTGCAAAGTATAACGAATTTACGAAGCACGAGGATCGTGACATCTACAAGGGAATGACTTTTTGGTCGCCTAACGTCAATATTTTCCGTGATCCACGTTGGGGTCGTGGACATGAAACATATGGTGAAGATCCGTTCTTAACGTCGAAGTTTGGTGTGGCTTTTATCAAAGGGTTGCAAGGGCAAGCTAAGTACTTGAAGCTGGCTGCGACGGCAAAGCACTTTGCGGTCCACTCAGGTCCGGAAGGTTTGCGTCACGGCTTTGATGCAGTTGTGTCAGACAAGGACTTGTATGAGACGTACTTGCCAGCTTTCAAGGCAGCGGTTGAAGAGGCCGATGTCGAAAGTATTATGACGGCATATAACGCAGTTGACGGCGTGCCGGCGTCAGTTAGTGAAATGTTGTTGCGGGACATTTTGCATGATAAGTGGTCATTTGAAGGTCACGTTGTCTCAGATTACATGGCCCCAGAAGATGTGCATGAGAACCACAAGTACACAAAGGATGCCGCTGAAACGATGGGATTAGCCATCAAAGCAGGTTTGAACTTGGTTGCCGGTCATATCGAACAATCTTTGCATGAGGCGTTGAATCGTGGTTTGGTGACTGAAGAAGAAATTACCAATGCGGTTATTTCACTTTACGCAACCCGTGTCCGTCTAGGCATGTTTGCAACTGATAATGAGTACGATGCCATTCCGTATGAGGCGAATGACACGAAGGCGCACAATAATCTGTCAGAAATTGCGGCTGAGAAGTCATTTGTGTTGTTGAAGAATGATGGCGTTTTGCCACTACGCAAGGAAACGATGGAAGCAATTGCAGTTGTTGGGCCAAACGCGCATTCAGAAATCGCATTGCTAGGTAACTACTTTGGGACACCATCACGTTCATATACCATCTTGGAAGGTATTCAGGAACGACTTGGCGATGACGTTCGGGTCCACTATAGTATTGGCTCAGGGGTGTTCCAAGACCATGCAGCTGAACCGTTGGCTAAGGCAGATGAACGTGAATCAGAAGCGATTATTGCTGCTGAACACTCAGACGTCATTGTTGCAGTCTTGGGGCTTGATTCAACGATTGAAGGCGAAGAAGGGGATGCTGGTAACTCACAAGGGGCTGGAGATAAGCCGAACTTGTCATTGCCAGGGCGCCAGCGACAATTGTTGGAACGTTTGTTAGCTGTTGGTAAGCCTGTAGTAGTTTTGTTAGCTTCAGGTTCATCATTGCAATTAGATGGCTTGGAGAACCACCCCAACCTACGAGCGATTATGCAAATTTGGTACCCAGGTGCTCGAGGTGGTTTGGCAGTTGCGGATGTTTTGTTTGGTACAGTAAGTCCATCAGGAAAGTTGCCGGTGACGTTCTACAAGAACACAGATAATTTGCCAGCCTTTGAAGATTACAATATGGCAGGACGCACATACCGTTATATGACAGAGGAGGCCTTGTATCCATTTGGTTATGGTTTGACGTACTCGTCAGTTGAATTGTCAGATTTGCAGGTGAAGTCTTATGAAGAGACGGCAACGGCAACGGTGACAATTCAAAATACGGGTAATTTTGATACGGATGAAGTTGTTCAAGTCTATGTGAAGGACTTAGAATCAGAATTTGCTGTGCCAAATGCCCAGTTGAAGGGATTCAAACGCGTCTTTTTGGGTAAGGGATCTAAGCAAACGATTACGTTTGATTTACGTCCACAGGACTTCGAAGTGTTTGATGAGCAAGGGCATAACTTTATTGATAGTAATCGTTTTGAGATTTCAGTTGGTGTTAGCCAACCAGATGCGCGATCGATTGCGCTGACAGGTGTGCAACCTTTGCAAACTGAGTTGAATCTGGCAGGTAGTCAGACAACACATTGATAAATAACAAGGGACTAATATCCAATAAAAGCACGCGTGAATCAGAAAATGGTTTACGCGTGC
>NZ_KQ970391.1:224479-225288 GCF_001579105.1 Weissella sp. DD23
GTGAATCAGAAAATGGTTTACGCGTGCTTTTATTGAGGTATTTATTACAACAAAAATCAGACTAAAGTCGATAAAATAATAGTAACAATAACAGATGAATAACAAACGAGGTGAATAAAATGACTGAAAAGGATCCAGCTGGTAGAACAGCCAGGCATGCACATCAAGCTTCTAAGAAAAGTCCGTTCAAAGTTCTGCTGATTACGGCATTACTAATTGTGGCGCTGTTATTGGGTGTTGGCGTTGCAGCAGTGATTGACAATGCTCATAATGACAAGGCAGCGACATCGTCATCATCCGTTACAAGTAGCGTTTCGTCACAAACCAGTTCGGTAACAGCTAGCTCGACAAGCGCGGCGTCAGCAAGTTCGGCGACGTCGTCATCGGTGGCAACGTCTGAGTCATCATCAAGTGAGTTGACTGGGACACCAGGGGTTGTGGCAACAGACTTGACCCAAAATGATCGGGCATCAATTTTGGCCCAAGTCATTACAACTGAAGCTGGTTACACACCAGCGGATGTTCACAGCATTACAACTGGTGTGGTCGACGGCGTTGGATCAGGTAAAGGTCGAGTGGTTGTTGGCATTGGTGTGAATGGTATTGGAGCAACGTATACGTTGTCTGGTGATGGTGGCGTAGGTGTGATGACGGGGTCGTATACCGGTGGGAATGGTGATAGTGATCATCCGTTTACAATTGATGTGAACGACTGGTTGCGTACGCATAATTTACAAGATGTTCAGGCAGAGTACGGTTCAGTGATGACCAGTAATTAACGAGAGTTATTTCTTGCAAGCGCTTACAGT
>NZ_KQ970391.1:225595-237609 GCF_001579105.1 Weissella sp. DD23
GTATTGTCGTTGAATTTGGTTGCGACAGTCAAGATGTTCTCTGATGTCTGAAGTTGTCAAATGGCTACTAAAATATTGATGTGAATCATAAGTTGACCCGGCCGACCTAATGATGGCCATCAAACAAACCGAGAATATCTCGGATGCTGGCGTGGGTGTGGGGGATTGGCGTAGCGATGACAGGTGGGGAACTCACAAGTTCGGCCGACCGCCGGTTAGATAAAGCGAACGGACCCAGACTCTTAACACAATTAGTTGGGTGCTAGCCGGTGCTCGCGCCGGCGGAGTTTCCCAGCTGTCATCTTTGTCGAAGCCAATCCCCCACACCCACGCCTCGTACGCTAGCACGACGCGCACAAACCCAAAAACCGATAAATAAAAAAAACGCCCCAACGCTGTGCGTCAGGACGGGCTAAGATTAGTTAAATTGCGAAAAGAACAAATGTCAGCAAGCTGGCCTTTACAGCCATGAAAGATGCCATTACACGGTTACCAATAGTTCGAATCATAATCGTACCTCCAAGGTTGTTGTTCACTTTTTGTATAGTTAAATTGTAAGCGCTTTACCTTCAGCGTAACTTAAATAAGTTCTTTTTTGCGCTCACACTTTTTGTAAGTGGTAAGATAGTTGCTGGAATAAGTGAGGTGAGAGATATGATGAATCGTGGACGCATGAGTCCAGCTGAGGTTAAAGCGTATCTGAAGGAGTCGGATACCACCCTTGGTGAGATGTTAAAGTTTGTTTTTGGCAGTGTATTGAAGCGCAAATCATTGCTTGTTTTGAATGTGGCCTTGCTGGTAATTATTGCCGGGCTTAATTTTGTGGTGCCTCAGTTTACACAACATGTGATTGATCACGCCGTGGCGCTTAAGAACATCCACTCGTTGGCGGTCCAGGTTGGGCTACTGATTTTGACAACGCTAGCGTTGGGTGTCGTGACGTTCGTGTCGACCTATTTGATGCAGATGCTGTCGCAACGTTCAATTACGGATTTACGGTTGCAGACTTATAACCGTATCTTGAAGCAGGATTATGACTATTTTCAAAACGCCAAGACGGGTGATTTGATGGTTCGGTTAACCAGCGATATTAGTAACTTGCAAAACCTGATTAGTTCAGACAGTTTTGGCATTATTGGTAATATTTTTACATTCGTCGCTGTCTTAACGTTTTTGTTTTTGCAGGACTGGCAACTAGCCTTGATGGTGACAGTAACCTTTCCGGTGCTCTTTGTGACGATTCGTTACTTCCGTAGTAAGATTCGTGAAGCCTACACCAAGGTACGCGCTACGAGTTCGCAAATTTCGAATCAGTTGCAGGGCACCATCACAGAGATTGAGCTGATTAAGAGCTATACAACGGAAGACGAAGAAACCGCTCGTTTCCGAGACGTCGTTGAAGCACAAAATGGTTATCAATTGGAAGCGACCCGGTGGCAGGCGATTTTCCAACCCTTAGTTAACTTTATTAATACAGTTGGAACAGCGATTGTGTTGGCATTTGGTGGTTGGTTAGTTATTAAAGGGCACATGACGGTTGGTCAATTAGTGGCCTACTTGAGTTATCTATCATTATTGCAAGATCCAATTCGGTCATTCTCACGGCTATTAAATATGCTCCAAACGGCACAAGTCTCATATGACCGTATCAAAGATATTATGGGTGCTGAGGAGAAAATTAAGAACGCGTCTGAACCAGTCGCGTTCCCAAGTCCCTTGCAAACCGGTATCGATTTGCAAAACGTGTCATTTAGTTATGATCAAGAACGAGTTGCATCGCTTAATGGCATTAACTTGTTAATTCCAGCGGGCAAGACAACGGCTTTGGTTGGCCGTTCTGGTGCTGGTAAGTCAACGCTAATTCGACTTTTGACCCGCTTTTATGAACGAACGGGTGGTGACATCTTGTTTGATGATACGAAAATTGAAGCAATTGATATTCGTGATTTGCGGCAACATATTTCAATCGTCAGTCAGGACGTGACGATTGTCGATGGGACAATTGCGGACAACATCCGTTATGGCTCAGGTGAGGTGTCTGATGACAAGTTGTGGGATGCTGCTGAACGAGCCGCGATTGCGGACTTCATTCGTGGCTTGCCAGATGGTATGGCAACGACTGTCGGTGAGCGTGGCGTGAAGTTGTCTGGTGGTCAAAAGCAGCGCTTGTCAATTGCGCGTGCTTTGGTTAAGGATGCTGAAATTGTTATTCTTGATGAAGCAACGGCTGCGTTGGATAACGAGTCAGAAAAAATTATTCAGCACGCCTTGGATAATTTAATGACACACAAGACGACAATTGTGATTGCGCACCGCTTGAGTACAGTGCATAATGCTGATCAAATTGTTGTGTTGAACGAGGGCGAAATTGTAGAACGCGGTTCACACGATGAGTTGCTTGCCCAAAATGGTGTTTATAAGACGTTGTATGATGCGCAGTTTGAGTAAGTAATTATGAAATCGTTTTCAAATTATGGTAGGCTATTAAGATAATAATTTGAGATATTGAGGTCAACCATGGAAAACGATGTATTTAAAATTTTGTCGAATCGCGCATCAATTCGGGCTTTTAAAGATGAACCCGTTTCAGATGAGCTGGTGATGACGGTCTTGTCAGCCGCTGCATCAGGTCCGAATATGAATAACTTTCAACCAGTGACGTTCATTGAGATTACTGATCAAGCTGTGAAGGATGAAATTACGGAACGGGTGGGGATGCGGTATATCGCTGGCGCACCACGGTTCTTCGTCTTGGCGATTGATTACAACAAGCTGTTTGTTGGTGCAACGCCAGAACAAGCTGCTGTAATGGCAGAAAACTTGGCGTGGTATAACATGACCGAGGGTGCTTTGATTTCAGCGGGGATTGCCTTAGAGAATGCTGTTTTGGCAGCTAACGCGGCGGGCCTTGGCGCGGTGACGATGGCTGGGGCGGTACGTCCACTTGATTTCCTACAGGATACGTTACAGTTGCCAAAGTTTGTGAAGCCAGTGATGGGCTTGTCGTTGGGGTATCCTGACCAGGAACCTGGGGTGAAGCCTAAGTTACCCGTTAAAGGTGGCTTCTGGATGACGGACAAGTATGATCAAGCAGCATTGGAAGGTGCTGTGGCCACGTACAACGACACCATGCGTGAGTATTTTGCCGGTCGGGGCATCGACGAAGACTGGACAGAGCATAATATGAAAATGGTTGCGACAACTGCGAAGGACAACAGCCTGGCAACGCAACATTTGCATGATAAGGGATTCGCAACAAAATAATTAATCAGATCAATTGCAGTTGCAGTTGGTCTTTTTATTTTGGGTGTTGCACCCTTGCTAGGTAGGATATACTGGAATAAGCGAAAAACAGTGAGGTGTTTGAGATGAGCTTTCCAACTGAAAAACAGTTACGCGATCGGTTTGATCGGTCTGAACATGCCGTCTATTTTGCGACGGCTGATAAGCGAACACGCTACTATGGTTTTGGTGTCCGTGAAGAGAAGTTTGGAGCGGATTTTCAAGACGTGGCAGCATGGGCACGTGAACAACGTTACCCAGTCTTTGGTGGCTTTTCATTCGATGAACAATCCGTTACAGATAGCGCACTAATGAATGGTTATTTCGTGTTGCCGGAAGTGCTATACGACATTACAGATCAACATTTATGGGGACGTGAAACGGATCCGTTCGGGGCACCGACACCCATAGCTGGGCCAGCGATTATAAGCCAAACGGATGAACGCGATTGGCCAGATCGGGTCCAAACGGCAGTTGATGACATGCAGCAAAATCCCAACCACCAAAAAGTGGTGCTAGGCCGGCAACGACAAGTTAGGTTAACGGGTGAGTTGAATTTAGCGACGTTGCTAGCCGACCTTGCGACGCAACAACCCAATAGTTACCACTTCGTGTTGAAGCGGGGGGATGAGGTGTTTGTGTCAGCAACCCCGGAACGCCTGGCAAAAGTTAACCGCGGTCAGTTTGAAACGGCTGGTGTTGCCGGAACGATTCGTCGAGGCGCTGATGAAGCGGAAGATGCGCGTTTGGCAACTGAGCTCTTACAAGACCCCAAGAACTTGCAAGAGCATGCGTATGTAGTTGAAACGATTGTGTCGCGCTTGCAAGATGTGGCCACTTTGACGTTACCAGATGGACCACAAATCATGAAGAACCCACAGGTCCAACACTTGTACACGCCGATTGCGGGGCAATTAAATGGTGACAACACGGTATTGTCCCTTGCTGAACGTTTGCACCCAACGCCAGCGCTTGGTGGTAAGCCTGTTGACTGGGCAATGGCAACGATTCGGACGATTGAGCAGCACCCCCGTGGTCTGTTTGCAGGTCCAATTGGCGTGGTGAAGCCGGATGGCGATGGCGAAATGATTGTTGGTATTCGGTCGATGTGGCTGAAGCAACAGACAGCGACGTTATTTGCCGGTGCCGGTATTTTAGCGGACTCAGATGTACAAGCTGAATTTGAAGAAACGGGGCTGAAGATGACCCCAATGATGAATTTATTGAAGGAGCAAGATAAGTAGATGGCAAATGAAGTTTTGACGACGAATATTAAACACCTGTTAGGTAGTTTGGTTGCACAAGGTGTTCATGAGTTTGTGGTATCACCAGGATCACGAACGACGCCATTTGCTTTGTTGTTAGCTGAGATGCAACACGTCCGCGATGATGTGCGTGTCACGGTAGACGTTGATGAACGGTCAGCAGCCTTCTTCGCGTTAGGAATGGCAAAGACGATGCACCAACCCGTTGCATTATTAGCGACATCAGGAACGGCAACGGCTAATTATTTACCAGCCATGATGGAAGCCCACGTGTCACACGTCCCATTGATTGCGTTAACAACCGATCGCCCAGCCGAGTTACAAGCGATTGGTGCACCACAAACGGTCAACCAAACGAACCTATATGGGGATAATATCAAGGATTTTGTGGCTGTTGAGATGCAAGATGCGCATGCTGATGTGACACGTTATATTGACTATCGTGTGCAACAGATGGTGGTGACAGCAGTGACTGCACCAGCAGGGCCGGTGCAGATTAACTTGCCGTTGCGCAAGCCCTTGATGCCTGACTTGGGTGCAACGTGGCCAGCAGTGGTGGCCCAGCATATCATTACTGGTCAAACGCGGGCCGACTGGCAAACGGTGCAAGGCATTGCGGCCTTACTCCGTGATAAGCGGGCAATGGTGTTAGCAGGACCTGATGAAATGACTTGGGATGCCACCCAATTTGAACGATTCGCGAATCACTTTAAGTTACCCATTTTGGCGGATGTGTTGAGCGGGGTTCGTCCAAGTGATCATGCGATTAATGGGATTGATGCTTTGCTTGAGGCTGATGTGTTGGCTGATGATTTGGTGCCAGAAGTGGTTATCCGATTTGGTGGCACACCGGTTTCTGCACGAGTTGTCGCTTGGTTGCGGGCCAATGACGTGCAAGTTATTCAAGTTGGTCAAAATGTGGCCGGCCATGACCACTCACGACAAGCCGAAATTACGGTCGCCGTTGATGAGATGGGCTTGATTGCTGATTTGCTGGCTGAGCCAGGCAGCGATAGCGTTGCCTTTTTAGCGCGTTGGCAAACGGTGAAGACCACGTTGACAAAGCCGATTGCATCAACTGACATGACAGAAGTGGCCTTGCCATTAGCGATGACGAGTTTGCCGGCTGATAGCCAATTGTTCGTGGCCAATTCAATGCCAATTCGGGATATGGATAATTACTTTATGCCAACGCAAGCAATTCGGGTGATGGCGAACCGTGGGGCGAACGGAATTGATGGGACAGTCTCAACAGCTTTTGGTATGGCCATGACCGGCAAGCCAACAACGTTCTTGACTGGTGATTTGACGTTATTCCATGATATGAATGGGTTGATGATGGCACATCAGGCACAATTAGATTTGACCATTGTGGTGGTTAACAACCAGGGTGGCGGAATCTTCTCATTCTTGCCACAAGCAGCAGCGAAGGCCTTTTTCGAACCAATGTTTGGGACGCCATTACCATTTGAGATTGCGGATGTGGCTAAACTTTATCACGCGGATTATGAATTGGTTGCCGACCAGGCACGATTACGTGAATTGTTAGCCCAACCCGCTCAGGGATTGCGTTTGCTTGAAATTAAGAGTAATCGCGAAGCTAACGTCGCAGAACACGACGCATTGTTGGCAAAACTACGTGAGGCTTTCCATGGATAAGACAGCTATTATTAATGATTATCCTTATCACGTTCGGATTGTAGGTGAAGGAAAGCCAACCTGGGTGTTCTTTCATGGTTTCATGGGTAGTTATGCGGAATTCGAGCAAATTGCTCCGCAAGGCACGCGAGTTTACATTGACTTGTTAGGATTTGGGAATCAGGCCCCAGTTGTTGCGGACGCGCCACGTTTTTCAGCTGAAAATCAAGTCAAAGACCTAGTCGCCTTGTTCGATTTATTTGACTTACACGATATTCGGTTAGTTGGTTACTCAATGGGCGCACGGCTAGCGCTAGCTTTTGCGATGATGCAGCCAGCTTATGTGTCTCATTTGTACCTAGAAAGTGGCACGGCCGGGTTGGCCGATATTGACGCGCGACAGGCACGGGTGGCGGCAGATGCTGAAAAAGCCCAGCGGATTGAAACAGCTGGCATGGCAAAATTTGTGGCAGATTGGGAACAGTTACCGTTGTTTGCGAGTCAACAACAGTTGTCACTAACGCAACAGCAATTTATGCATGAGCAACGGGTTAATCAAACGGCGGCTAATGTTGCCAATTCACTACGTTATTTCGGCACGGGAGCAATGCCAAATTATTGGGATGGTTTGGCAACCTTGCTAGTACCCGTGACATTGATTACCGGTGAAAATGATCAAAAGTTTGACCGTCTGAACGCCGACATGGCGACTCGGTTACCAAATGTCCGCCGGGTAATTGTGCCTGGTGCGGGGCATAACGTGCATTTCGAAAACGGTGCTGCCGTCGTTGCTGCCTTGCAAGCTGAGGTGTAACGATGCAAATTGCAGCCATCACCTTGTACCCATTACAGTTACGCTTGAAATCGCCATTCAAAACGGCGCATGATGTGACCTATGAGCGGCCATTAACTTTGGTGGCGGTCACCACAACCGATGGTATAACTGGCTTTGGTGATATCCAGTCGTTTATTGATCATGCTTATGCGCCAGAATCTCAGGCTGAATCGCTAGCTGAGGTGCAACGACTAAGTCACTTGATGTTGGGACAGACATTTGATTCCGCAACGACACTCAGTAATTGGCTACAAACGCAAAGCCGATTCTCCTTTGCCAAGGCCGCGCTTGAAATGGCGGCATGGGATATTCAGGGTAAACAACAGGGCCAATCATTACAGCAAATGATTGGCGGGGTTGGTGCAACTGTGCCGGTAGGAATTGCGATTGGTATTCAGACTGATGCCCAAGCTACCCAACGGGCCATTGCAGCGGCAGTTGCCCAAGGGTATCAAAGAATTAAGTTGAAACTGGCTGTCGCTACGGACTTACAACAACTTCAGACCGTTTTAGCAGCTTTTCCGGACCAACTATTTTCTGTTGATGCGAATGCCGGCTGGCAACCGGCGATGATGGATCGACTATGGGCGCTTGAACAAGCAGGGGTTTTCATGATTGAGCAACCGTTTGCGACCGACGCTTGGCAGGCACACCAGATTGCACAACAACAGTTAACGCAGTTGCATATTAGTTTGGATGAATCCTTAAATGATTTGGCGGATATTACGCGAGGATTAGCAATTGCTGATGCATTTACGCTCAAACAAGCCAAGGTTGGTGGGATTTGGCCGACATTACAGGCAATCCATCAGATTTCAGTGGTGGATAAAATTCCGTGGATTGGTGGCATGCTGAGTTCCGGTGTCGGCCGGGCAGTCGACCTAGCGTTGGCTTCAATGCCAGCGACACGCCAAGTGCCAGCGGATAGTTCAAGTGCATCACGGTACTTCGAACGAGACATTGTGTTAGC
The DNA here is from genome assembly GCF_001579105.1 of Weissella sp. DD23. NCBI lineage: Bacteria > Bacillati > Bacillota > Bacilli > Lactobacillales > Lactobacillaceae > Weissella > Weissella sp. DD23. The sequence goes on from NZ_KQ970391.1 coordinate 233,586, forward strand.
ACAACCTGAAATTGTGGCCGGCCGATTACCGGTACCGAGTACCCCAGGATTAGGGGTAACGATCGACTGGTCGGCAGTCGCTGATTTGCAAGCAAGTGACACGATAACAATTAAATAGACACACAAAAGGCCAGAGCGGGTTATCGTGCTCTGGCCTTTTTATGTATTGTTTTCGTGGCCAACATCTAGGGGTAGTAGTTGCTGGCCGAATCGTATCAAATGAGAAGAAAGAGTTAGAGAGTTCTCGATACGTTTGGATATGGTATCCCATATCTCAACGTTATTTAGTATAAGACGTATCGCATCTAAATTTGTAAAAGTTCCCAAATAGTCGAAAGGTTGAAATTTCCGGGACGAGATCAATATTGCGTGTCATTCTGACCATATCCGGTCGGAGCCTATGACAATTTGCTATAATGGAAACATTAAGAAAACGAGGAAAATGCTGATGAACACACGAATTGAAAATGTCCGTCGCCTATTCGAACCGCTGGGAATCGACGGGATGATTATTGCTGATGGGACAAACATGCGTTACTTGACTGGTTTTGAAGGTGGCACGGGTGACGGCTTGGTTCTAATCGGTCGTGAAAATGCCGCCTTGATTACGGATGCCCGCTACGAAGAAGAATATCGTGAGCGCCTCGATGAAGGCACGCAACTGTTGGTTACCCGTGATTACTGGGGTGTGGCAATGGCTGCTGCAAAGCGCTTTAAGATTGAAAACTTGGGCTTCGAAGACACGCTACCATTCCGCGACTTTGATTACCTTGATGAAAACTTTGTTGGTGTCGATATCGCACCGGTACCTGCGCTACTTGAAGCCATTCGAGAAGTAAAAGATGCTGATGAGTTAGCTAAGTTGCGCCGTTCAGCTGACGTCGCAGTGGCAGCTTTTAATGAGATGGTACCGCAGTTGCACGTTGGCATGACAGAACGCGAAGTGGCGAACTTGTTAGATCGCATTATCAAGGAAAAGGGGGCTGACAAAGCCTCATTTGATACGATTGTGGCCTCGGGGTACCGTGGTGCTTTGCCACACGGCACATACTCAGATAAGCCAATTGCGGCGGGTGAGTTAGTGACGATTGACTTTGGTTACTTTGTCGATGGATACACGTCAGACATCACACGTACGTTAGCGTTTGGTGAGCTCGATGAAGAATCAAAGCGCATTTATGACGTGACGTTGGCTGCGCAACGCGCCACGATTGACGCTGTAAAGCCAGGTGTTGCGAATGCGACATTGGATGCGGTTGCCCGTGATATTATCACGGAAGCTGGTTATGGCAAGGAGTACAACCACGCCACAGGTCACGGCATTGGTTTGGATATTCACGAAGGTCCAATCTTGTCAGCTAGTTCACCAGCTGAAGACGTTGTCCGTGAAGGCATGCTATTAACAATAGAGCCAGGTATTTATGTTGCTGGCAAGGGTGGCGTGCGGATTGAAGATGATGTTGTCGTGACGGCCGACGGGTTTGAAAACTTGACGGCAGGTATCCCAACTGACTTGATTGTGATTGATAAATAAGATGGCACTACAATATTTTGAATTTTATCGTGGTAATTTAGCGACGGGATTTGATTATATTTACGCGAAGCAGACCGATCAGCACGCTTTTTATTTGCGCGTACCTGCGACAATGAATGCGCCGATTATGGATGTCACGGATCCAACATTTGTCTTTATGCGTGAGCAACCCACAAATGCCAAGTGGCGCCAATTTGCGACAATGTGGCAAGACGTTTCCTTTCAATGGCCAAACATCGAAAGGAAATTAATGGCAACTTTGCCAAATTGGCAGGCGGATTATCGGCAAGTGCAACCAGGCACAACCGATGAATGGGGCTTGATTGTTCAGTTCGATGATCAACCAGATGTCTTACGCTTTGGTGGCGTAAATGCTTTTCCTGAAGATTTTGCTGCGTTTGAAAAGTGGATTAATAGTTATGATGGCGGACGACTCCGCTAAAAGAGGGTTAGAGAAAAATGGAATATTTTACTTCTGATACGCATTTCTTCCATGAAGAACTTTTGCAAAGTAATAATTTTGCACCTCGCCCATTTAACTTCTTAGAAGATGAGCACCCTGCAATGATTAAGGCCTGGAATGACCGGGTTGGTGAAACGGACACGGTTTACCATTTGGGCGATATTGCCATGGTGAACCACATCCGGCCAGCCAAACTAGGGCATGAAATGATTGCGGGCATCTTGGAACAATTAAACGGACACATTGTGATTATCAAGGGAAATCATGATTCACGAGCGTTGTTTAAGTATTTGGCCGCCCACAATCCAGTCCTATCAGACGGTAAGCCTAAGTATGAATTTGAGGATGTTGGTCGTATTATTAAGGCTAATCACCACCAATTCTTTTTGACGCACTATCCAATGATGTTTGGTCAAACACCAAGTAGCATTAATTTGCACGGCCACATTCACCACTACAGCGTGCCAGTCCAAGAAAATATTAATGTCGGTGTGGATAGTGCTGATTTGGATTACTTGATGGCTGATGAACGGCCAGCCTGGAGCACACCCTTAACAATGAACGAAATTGAATTAATTATTCAACGAAAGCATGATGATTTCGCCAAGCGGAGGTAACTAGATGCGAGATAAAATTTCGATTTTACATACGAATGACTTACACTCGCATTTAGAGCGTTGGCCTAAAATCCGGCGCTATTTATTAACGCGCAAACGTCAGTTACGACGCGATGGCTATAGCGTCTTGACGTTTGATATTGGTGATTTTTTGGATCGCCAACACCCCCTAACTGAAGCCACGATGGGGCAAGCCAACGTGGCCTTGATGAATGAAGTTGGCTATGATGCCGTGACAATTGGTAATAACGAGGGCTTAGGTTTAGCGCATGATGATTTAAATCACTTGTATGACCAGGCCAATTTTCCAGTTGTTTTAGGTAACATCACGGATAAAACGACCGGTAATATTCCGGATTGGGCAGTAGCTTACCGCATTATTACGACGCCACAGGGTACTCGGATTGGCGTACTCGGGTTCACGGCGCCGTTTATTTTGACCCTACCGTTGTTAAATTGGATGCCAGAAGAAATTGACAGTGCGTTACAGCGCATTTTGCCGGAATTGGCTGGTAAAACAGATATCAATATCTTGTTATCACACTTAGGCCTACCAACTGACCGGTACTTGGCCGAGCATTACCCAGAATTGCACGTGATTATCGGTGCCCACACGCACCATTTGTTGGAACATGGTGAGAAACGCGGTAATTCATTAATCGCGGCGGCCGGGCGTTACGGGGATCATATCGGCCGAATTGAATTAGAAATTGAAGACGGCAAGTTGGTCCACATGCAGGCCCGTACAGTAGTCACGGATGATTTGCCAGCCGTGCGTGAAGATGAGATTGAGATTGCCGGGTATCAAACTAGTGGTGAGCAACAACTAGCGAAGCGGGTGATTGCAGACCTACCAACGGCGTACACAACGGATATTCGTGGTGAACATCGCTTGATTGATTTGGGACTAGCGGCCCTGATGCAACGCACACACACTGATGTGGCGATGTTATCGACGGGCTTGTTTCTGCATGATTTACCTGCTGGCTTAGTCACTGCAAAGGATTTGCACGCTTTGTTACCACATGCGGTGCACCCGATGCGTTCAACGTTGGCAGGGCGTGATTTGTGGCGTCTGGCTCATGAAATTGAAAAGAACCGTAACTTCTTACGGCCTAATCGACTAAAAGGCATGGGTTTCCGTGGCGAGGCCTGGGGTGAAGTTGTATGGGCGGGACTAACCGTCTTGGCGAATGGGGATGTTCTCGTGAAAGGCCAGCCACTCGATATGGCGGCCACGTATACAATTGGTGGCTTAGACCATTACATGTTTATTCCGTATTTCCCAACTTTGGAAATTGCGGGACAGAACGTGATGTCATATGATACAGTAATTCGTGAGGACTTTGCGGCCTATTTGGCTGACACGTTTACACCTTAAATAAAATACAGCAGAAAGGAGGCCCACAA
>NZ_KQ970391.1:237629-242731 GCF_001579105.1 Weissella sp. DD23
ATGGATCGCGAACGGATGAAAGAACTTGCTGAGGAGCAATTTATTAAGCGCCAAGAAGCAACAACTATCACAACTGGTGAAACATCTGATGTCATTTTTATCAATGAACGGAGTTACCGGTTAGTCCATAACTACCGGGAAGCTTATGATCAACAAAAAATGGCGGCCCGATTTAGTGACTTCCTCGAAAAATATGATTTTCTAGTTGGTGACATTGCAGCTGATCAATTGCGGCTACATGGCTTTTATAAGGATGGCGCTACTGGTGTCGCCCGTAGCCAACAAATTTCTGCCCTACAAGACTACTTATATGAAGAAGTTAATTTTGGGGCACCATATTTTGTGTTGGAAAACCTTGAACCACATGATGTTGATGAAGGCGAAGATGAACAACAACCGGTTCATCGTAAGCGTCGTCGTCAACGCCGTTCAAATACCAATACGAACCATTCAAATAACAAAGATGGCGGTAATAACCAGCATCACAAGAGTAAGCCAAAGGGACCGGCAGTGGCTGAGAAGACGAAGCCGGCTGGTAATAAGGCCAAGCATGTGAAGGAACGGGCGAATACTGTTGAAACGAAGGGACATAAAAAGCGCCGGCGTTTCCAGATTCGCGAACGACAAACCACAGAAACGAAGGGATAATCAGTTAACATGGCACAACACTACGATGGATATTTTATTGACTTGGACGGGACGATTTACCAAGGGACGAAGCGCTTTCCAGCTGGGAAACGGTTCATTGAACGCTTGGCTGAATCGTCATCGCAATATCTGTTTGTGACGAACAATTCAACGAAGACACCTGATGAAGTGGCTGCCAATTTAACGGATAATCACGATATTCCCACGACGGCAGAGCAAGTCTACACGAGTGCAATGGCTTTGGCCGATTATTTGGCTGAGTTAGGAGACGTTAAGCGTGTCTTGATGATCGGTGAAATCGGCTTGCAGGTGGCTTTGGAAGCAAAGGGCTTTGAGTTAGTGAGCGAAGGACCAGCTGATGCGGTTGCTATTGGTTTGGATCGTGATATTAACTATGAGAAGTTAGTACAAGCCACCCTTGCTATTCAGCATGGTGCGAAGTTCGTTGCAACCAACGTTGATACAAACTTGCCCAATGAACGGGGGATGTTACCTGGTGCCGGTACGTTGGTGGCTGCTTTGCAAACAGCGGTACAACAAAAGCCGGTTGTCATTGGTAAGCCAGAAACCATTATCATGGCTGGCGCATTGCGTCGAACTGGTTTGACAGCTGACCAAGTGGTTATGGTTGGTGACAATTACAATACGGATATCTTGGCGGGAATTAATGCTGACATTGATACATTGCTGGTCTATACAGGTGTTTCAACGAAAGAGCAAGTTGCCGCGGCTGACAAACAGCCAACCCATGAAGTCGATTCATTGGACGATTGGGAAATCAAATAATAGATTAAAAAGTACGGCTGATGCGATTGCACAGCCGTACTTTTTTTGCGTAATTCAGACTTCCAATGTCAGGTTTTCTGACAAATTAAAAGGTTTCTCATTTTGATAAAAGCCTTTATACGGGCGTTTTATGGGGTTTAGATTGGATAAAATGAGAAATTAAAGAATAACGTTGTTGACACTTACTATTTCTCATAGTATTCTAATGAACATAATATAAGTGCAAGTGAAACGGGGAACGAATTATGAATAAGGTAGTGAAGACTTCAGCTTTGTTGTCAACGGCATTGATTTTGGGATCAGCCTTGGCATCATTGTCTGCAGGAGCAGCAACGTATAAGACGATTAACTGGATGGAAACGGCTGACTTGGGAACCGCTGATCCATCAAAGGCAACAGCATCGGTTGACTTCGATGCGTTGCAAGCCACTGGTGATGGTTTGTACCGTAACGGCAAGGATAACAAGCCTGAATTGGCCTTGGCTGAGTCTGTGCAAAAGTCTGATGATGGGTTGACGTACACGTTTAAGTTGCGTTCAGGCTTGAAGTGGGCGAACGGCGATCCAATTACGGCGCAAGATTTCGTCTATGGTTGGCAACGTACGAATGATCCTAAGACGGCATCACAATATGCCTACTTGTTCTCAGGTATTAAGAATGCGGATGCAATCCAATCAGGTAAGGATAAGAACTTGGACGACTTGGGTGTAAAAGCGCTTGATGATCAAACGCTTGAAGTGACCCTTGAAAAGCCAATGCCACAACTTGAGTCAGTTTTGACGATGGCGCCATTCTACCCACAAAGCAAGGCTTTCGTGGATAAGGTTGGTAGCAAGTATGGAACGGCAGCCAAGTACACGTTGGCTTCAGGTCCGTTTGTATTGAAGGGTTGGACTGGCTCAAACAACAAGTACTCATTGGTTAAGAACAAGAACTACTGGGATGCTGACGCAGTGAAGACGCCAAAGGTTGAGATTCAAACCATCAAGGACCAAAATACGGGTTACAACTTGTACAAGGGGAACAAGCTTGATTTGGCTTACTTGTCATCAGACCAAGTGCGTGCCTCACAAAAGCGTAAGGACTACAAGGTTATTCCAATGGCTTCAACGTTCTACTTGGAGTTTAATGAGAAGAAGGTACCAGCCCTTAAGAACGTTAAGATTCGTCAAGCTTTGTCATACGCAATTGACCGTAAGACTTTGTCTAACAAGGTGTTGAAGGGTAACGCAACTCCAGCCACGACGTTGACGGCCAAGAACTTGGCTAAGGATCCAAACACAGGTAAGGACTTTGCGGAGTCAGCTGCTGTGAAGGGTGCCATTAGCTACAACAAGTCAAAGGCTAAGAAGTTGTTTGCTGAAGGATTGAAGGAAGTTGGCAAGAAGAAGCTTAGCTTGCAATTGTTGACTGACGATACGGATAAGGCTAAGAACACGGCGCAATTCCTGCAATCACAGTTGGAGAACTTGTCAGGATTGAACGTTGATATCAAGCAAGTGCCATTTAAGCAACGTTTGGCCTTCTCACAAGATAAGAAGTTTGAGCTTGTAATCTCAGCATGGGGAGCTGACTACGGTGATCCATCAACATTCTTGGACTTGTACACGTCTGATTCATCATTCAACAACGGTAGCTGGTCAAACGCTGACTACGATGCAGCTGAAAAGGCCGCTAAGACGACTGATGTAAACGATGAGAACAAGCGTTACGACGACTACAAGACGGCTGAACAAACGATTGAAAAGGAAGTCGGTGTGGCACCACTTTACTACCAATCATACGCAACGTTGTACCGTCAATCAGTTAAGGGTGTTGTCTCAAACCCAACTGGTGCACCATTCGACTGGAAGTGGGCTTACAAGAAGTAGGCTGATGAGTTAAAAAGTATTTTGAAACGGCTAGTCCACAGCGATGTGAGTTGGCCGTTTTTTTTGAACATTCTGTGAATTTGATTGCTTATCCTACTGCAACCGCTTACAATTAACCTTGTTAATAAATGAACAAATTCATTGATTCGGGGAGTAATAAACATGTCAGATAAATTAGTAATGGCCTTGGTAGGCTTCGGAAACAGTGCAAATCGTTATCACTTACCATATTTGTTAGAAAATGAAAATGTGGAAATTAAGACGATTTACACGCCATCATTGAACAAGCGCCCGGCAGATCAGGACGCGTTGGTTGCGCGTGGCATTCAATTTACGGATGATTTGGATGCGGTTGTGAATGACCCGGAAATTCAATTTGTGTCAGTTATCACGCCGGCGCCATCTCACTTTGAGCTTGCTAAGCGTTTGTTGGAAGCGGGTAAGAACGTGATAGTTGAAAAGCCATTCGTGACGTCAGTGGCCGAGGGGAAGGCATTGATTGAATTGGCAAACGAGAAGGGCTTGTTGATTACACCATTCCAAAATCGTCGCTTCGATGGTGAATTCATGGAGCTGCAATATGTGTTGGATCACGGCTTTATTGGGGAACCAATCGAATTCGAGTCACACTTTGATTACTTCCGTCCGGGGGCAGCTTCAAACCCAGGCACGCAAATTGACGGTGCCTTCTACGGTTATGGTGTGCACCCGTTGGACCAAATCATTAAGCTCTGGGGTAAGCCAGAAGCTGTGGCGTACGACATCAAGTCAGTCACGAATCCAGAAGGGGTTGACGATAACTTTGATGTGACATTGCACTACGGCAAGTTGCGCGCCAAGATTAAGACGAGTTTCTTGGTGGCTGACCAATATCCAAAGTACATTTTGCATGGTACGAATGGCTCATTCATTAAGTATGGTATGGATGCACAAGAAAATGATATCTTGGCTGGTATTTCACCATCAGAGCCTAATTTTGGGGCCGATAATCCAGATAACTACGGTAAGTTAACGTATATCAATGCGTATGGTGATCCAGTTGAACACAAGATGGAGACGCCACGTGGTAACTACGGCTTGATGTACCAAAACTGTGTCGACGTCATTTTGCATGGGGCTGAGAAGGAAGTAACGGACGAGCAAATCTTGACACAGTTGGAAATTTTGGACGCTGGCTTCAAGGCTGAAGGGCCACACATGCAATACTTTAACTAATTTGGGGATGACGATATGACAGATATTATTTTGGACTGCGACCCAGGCCATGAAGATTTCTTTGGGTTGATGTTGGCGTTGGCGAACACGGATAAGGTAAACATCAAAGCAATTTCAACGACGGTTGCTTATCAGACAGTTGAAAATGTGCAACGCAATGCGATGAAGGCGTTGACGCTATTGGGACGCACGGATATTCCGGTCGCACATGGCGCGGCTAAGCCATTGGTTGAACCGTTTGGCTTGGCTGATAACTGGCGTGAGTTTACAGGTCTGGACGGGGCAGACTTCCCAGAACCAGGGTTTGCGCCATCAGAATTGTCAGGAATTGAATTGATGGCCAAGACGTTGCGTGAAGCTGATGCACCAATGGTGATTGCGATTAGTGGTCCGGTAACGAATGTGGCGTTATTGCTGGCAGCACACCCAGAATTACACGACAAGATTGAAAAAATCGTGTTGATGGGCGGGGCAATTAACACAGGTAATCGTTACCCAGGTGTGGAGTACAATTTTTCAATTGATCCGGAAGCCGCAAAAATCGTAGTAAATAGCGGCGTCCCAGTTGTGATGATTACCCGT
>NZ_KQ970391.1:242751-247421 GCF_001579105.1 Weissella sp. DD23
TTTGACGGAACAAGGTGTCATCACGGCTGAAACGGTTGCTAAGATGCGTTCGGTTGATAACCCAGTCGCGCAAGTCGCGGCAGATTTGATGGACCATTACGGTGATTACAGTGGGACGGCACCGGTGGTGTTAAACGACCCAGAAGTAATTGCGTACTTGATTGACCCCACAATGTTTAGCGGGGTAGATTACTACGTAGACGTTGAAACGCAGGGGCAGTTGACGCGTGGCCACTTGGTTGTTGACCAACATAATATGACGGGCAAGCAACCGAATGCGACGTTGATGACCACGCTAGATAACGATAAATTTGTCGACTTAATCTTAAGTTCATTAACAGCTTATTAAGCTGAAAACGCTATCCAAACTAGGATGGCGTTTTTTGTTGCGCTCATGGTACATATTATCGTATTTTTTGTAAGTGAAATTCCCTAAATTCATACTCTGTTCACAATTCGGACTTAAAATGTTTTTTACAAAGAGTAAGAGATATTTATAGAGGGTTCGAGAATAATGCGACAATTTAATATGAACAAAGGTAACTTTGAAGTGAAGTCTCACTACAAAATGTACAAGGCCGGAAAGCGCTGGGTAGTCGCTGGTATGGCCACGTTGTCATTGTTGGGTGGCTTGATGATGGTTCCTGGGGATGCATCAGCGGATGGGGTAGATTCGTCTGTTGCACCAGTAGCTGACAGCCAAGCACCAGCTGAGACAACTAATAACGCCACAACGAATTCAGTTGTGTTAAGTGCAAGTGCAACGCCAGCACCTGCTTCTTCAGTGAGCGCTGAAGTTTCTGCTACGTCAGAATCATCAGTCGTAAGTAGCGTCGTTGTTTCATCTTCAGTAGCAAGCTCAGTTGTGACTGAGTCAGTTTCATCAACATCATCAGTGTCTGTTGCAGTGTCATCAGACGCTTCTTCAGTTGTGTCACAATCATTGGCAAGTAGCGTGGTTGTGCCAGCTGATGCGGTGACGGTTAAGGATACGGAGAGCGAAAAGGCGTATGCATTGGGAACGACGCCAGACGCAGAGACGACACCAGATTCAGCGGTGACTGCTGTAGATAATGGTATTTCAACCTATAGTGCAACACCAAAAAATGCAACCTGGTCCGTAAAAAGTAACTCATTAGTTGCTTCTTCTCATATCGTGACGAGTAATGCGCAAGCAAAGTCAGAGGTAACGTATTCTGGTTCTGGACAGGTTACACCTAACTTTAAGCAAACGGGTGATATTACTGGTAGCATCACAATGAATAGTTCATATGTTGATGGAAAGTATATTACAAATCAATCGGATCTTTCTTCCGCAATTGTTGTAGCAAATGATTTAGCACATTCATTTAATCCGATAGCAACACCATCAAATATTTCAAAAAGTGATATTGATTGGCAAGCTATCGTCCCACAAGCTACGAATGAAGGGGGAACGTTAGCCTACGGAACCAAGGTTGATACTACAAAGGCATTTGAAGTACGTGGTGGTTATAAAGTTGTACCAATTGTGAACGGTAAATTGGGTGACATTACCAATACCGAAACAACTGGGAATAAAACTAACCAAGGTGGCGGAAAATACGGTGGTGGACAAGCTGTGGGTATGATTATGACGCCTACAGCAGTTGAAGACATGGGAACCCTAAAAATGGGAACCAACTTGAAGACATTGAACCTTAGTGATGGTATCGAAGGTGTTTCTAACGCTCTTATTGCGGGAAGAGATTTGTATTATGGTCGAACAGGAGACGTTAATCCATTATTAGTCCACCTTCGACAAACCAATGCAAATGGTGCGTTGTATGCTGAAACGAAGACTACGGTTAATGGCGGTAATGGTGCTAAAGATATTCTGGGCCAAACAGTTAAAACGGATGGAACAACAGTCGGTTACGCAAAAGCTTCAGATGCTAAAAATGGTGTCGATGGTTCTTCTCTGGGGATAACAGATTATGTTACAAACGCAAATGGATCAAATAAGACAACTCTGTTTACAAATTATTTGAGCCAAGGTGTGTATTTCGACTATATCTGGACTCCTAAGAGTGTCGATGGTAAGTTACAGACGATTGAAATTGCCGATGCTAATGGTGTGAAGCACACGTATATTTATGCTGACTTGACATACTCTGAGTACTCAAATTTTGCGGCCATTTCAGGTACACCTTCGCAAGCTGACAAGGATAAATATTTGCTTAGTTCAGTTACGGGGACGGTGCTAGTTCAGACGCAAATGGCATTAGGATTGTTTGGTGGAAATGGTGGAAATGGTCAGTCATTTTTCGGCGGAATTTCTTACTTCCAAGCTAAGAATGTGTTGAATGATGTTTCAATTAATTATCAGTTTAAGAACGATCCAACCAGTTTGGTTAATTCAAACACCGTAACAGCACTTGCTGGAGAGACTGTGCAAATTAATGGTGGTAAAGATAGTGTTGCAGAAACTGATGGACACTATGTTTCAAGTTATGACGCACCAGAAATCAAAGGCTTAAAGGTTGACTCAAGCAAAAAGTTGCAGGCTGTTGCTGGAACAGATACTAATCTGACGGTTATTTACACGGTTGATCAAGGTGCTTTTGATGCGCAAGTGACAACTGCTCAAACGGCTAAAGAAAATGTCCAGAAGAGTATTGATAAGGCGACGGCGGCACTAGCAACAGCTAAGACGCAACAAGACAAAGATGATATTACTCAAGCTATTACACAGTTGACGAAGATTTCCAACCAAATTGATGGTATTATTTCAGGACTAAAAACGGCGACTGATGCAGGGACAATTGCAAAGCTAGATACAGTTGACGCTGTTACTTCAACTTTGATGAAACTTGAGAATACGGCAGCGAACGCGACTGATTTGGCAACTAGTGCTGCTGATTTAGCTACAGCAGTATCATCATTTTCGGATAAAAACACAAGCAACTCAGCTACACCTGAAGACGTCGCGCACACTCGCGCCGTTTTGGAAGGACAAAATGCAAGTAACCTGGTAACAGATGACATGGGAACTATTGTTCAGGAAGCTAAGAAGGCGCTTGATGCTGCTGTTGCTGATAAGACGGCAACAACCGAAGATATTGTGCACAAACGTTCTGTTCTATTGGCTGACATGGCTGCCGATGCAGTTGCGCACACTGACGACGAAGAAGTGCAACGACGTTTGGTGACGGTAGCAGATGCAGTCAAGAATGGCACGACATCAGAAATTGATGAAGCAGCAGCAAAACTAAAAATTGCAGACTCTACGGTCGTTTCAACAGATATCGCGGATGACGAAGCACTTAATGCTGCAAAAAACGCTGTTGATAATGCGCTCGATGCAAACCCATATGTGCAAACGGATGCTGATACAGCAAAGGCTAACTTTGATGATGCAGTGACTAACGCTACTACCAAGTTAGCGAAAGCAAAGTCAGATGCCGATACTGTGGTTGCAGCTGTTAAGAATTCTGAGAACGACGATGTGAAGAAGCGAGTTGACGATGTTCAGGCGATTGAGAAGAGTGGTACGAAAACTGAAATTGATCAAGCTGTTGCAAAGTTGAAGGTGGCAGATGAAACGGTTGTTGCCGTTAATCTTTCTGATGATGATAACGTTAAGCTAGCTAAGCAAGCTGTTGATGATGCTTTAAATGCTAAAACGTACGATCAAAGTGCTATTGATAAAGCGCAAAGTCATTTCAATGAAGTGGTTAGTGACGCAAATTCAAAACTAGCTACTGCAAAGACAACGGCCAACGATGCTGTAGCTTCTTGGACCGCAGATGCGCATAAGTATGCTGATCAAGATACAACATCCATTGCTGATGATGTCGCGGAATTAAACCAGTTAACATCAAAGGACAATGTGACGGCGACGAAGCAAGCCATTGACGATGCTCGTCAAAAGCTGGCGGATGATATTGCTATTGTTGAGCAAAAGCGTCAATCTGCAGTTGATGACGGAAATAACGAAGTTGACAAGGCCCAACCAAATGTTGATCTCGATGAAGAAGTTAAGTTGACAGTTGATGGCTTGAAGCAAGCGATTGCTGACGGAACGCAGACAAAGATTGAAGAAGCAATCAAGAAGGTTCAAACGGCCGTTGATACGATGGTTGAAGCAAAGGTTTCTGATTCTGAGTCTGTTACGGCGGCCAAGAAGGTAGTTAATGACGTCTTGAATGCAGCAGACTTAAACACGGATACCTTAAATAAGGCGCTTGGTGATTTGGATGAAGCCGTATCTAACGCAAAATCTGCATTGGACACGGCTAAGGGCAACGCGACTGTTGAAGAGCCTACTAATTTAATCGACCAAATCAAGCAATTAGCACCGGCTGACCAAGATACTTTGTCAACGGCTGTTGCAAAGTTGAAGGACTTGGTTGATTCTAAGAACGATAGTACGACTACGTTGACGGAAGTCAATGAGCAACAAACTATCATTGATGGTATCTTGAACTCGTTGAAGGACAACCGTAAGAACGCTATCGGCACGGCTAAAAAGACCGTGACGGCAGACGTACCAACTAACATTGCTGACCAAGCTGATCAGTCAACGTTGCAAGCTGACAAGGATAACTTGCAGAAGGTTGCAGCTGATGACAAGTCAACGTTAGATGATATCCAAAAGGCGCAACAAAAGGTTGATGGCGACATTGCAGACATGACCAAGAATGTCACGG
>NZ_KQ970391.1:248230-249739 GCF_001579105.1 Weissella sp. DD23
CCAATGTTTCTGACTCGGATGCTGTTAATACTGCCAAGCAGGCTGTGAACGATGCCTTGAATGCAACGGACTTGAATACAGATACGTTGAACAAGGCACTTGGTGATTTGGACAAGGCAGTGTCTGATGCTAAGGCTGCGTTGGCTACTGCCAAGGGTAATGCAACTGTCGAAGAACCAGCTAATTTGCTTGACCAAATCAAGAAGTTGTCACCAGCAGACCAAGACAAGTTGGCAACGGCTGTTGCGAAGTTGAAGGATTTGACTGACCCTAAGAACGACGGCACAACGAAGGCCTCAGATATTAAGGCACAACAAGATATCGTTGACGGTATTTTGGCACCATTGCAAGAGGCACGTAAGACAGCTGTGCAAGATGCAACGACCGTAGCAACGGCGGATGTACCTGCTAACATTACTGATCAAGCTAAGAATTCAACGCTGCAAGCTGACAAGGATGACTTGCAGAAGATTGCAGCCGATGATAAGTCAACATTGGCTGATATTCAAAAGGCGCAACAAAAGGTTGCCGATGATATCAAGGTGATGACGGACAACGTTAACGATGCAAAGTCAGCTGGAAATAGCGTTATCAACAAGTGGAACACGGCAGATAATGTTGCCAAGTACACGGATCAAGATGAAACAATCAAGGATGATATTGCGACGTTGACTGGTTTGACGTCAGCTGACAACAAGACGGCTACCCAATCAGATATTGATGGTGCCCGTCAGAAGTTGCAACACGACATTGAAGTTGCCGAGGGACAGCGTCAAACTTCTGTAACTACGGCTGACACTGCTGTAACAGCAGTAACCCATGCGACGGATGATGACGTTAAGGCGCGCATCGACGCTGTGAAGTCAGCCGAGGAAACTGGCACGAAGACGGCAATTGACGAAGCAGTTGCAAAGCTACAAGTAGCTGACGAAACTGTGGTGGCAAAGAATATTGCTGATGACAAGGATGTTGCTGGTGCCAAGCAGGCAGTTGATGCTGCATTGGACGCAAATCCATATGATCAAGCCAAGGTTGATACGGCAAAGAATAATTACGATGACGCGATCAAGCAAGCCGAAAGCAAGCTAGATGCTGCCAAGAAGCAAGCCACTGTTGAAGAGCCAGCTAACTTACTTGACCAAATCGGTAAGTTGCCAAAGGATGACCAAGCCAAGTTGGCGACGGCTGTTGCTAACTTGAAGAACTTGACCGATCCTAAGAACAATGCCACGACGAAGGTTTCAGACATTAAGGCACAACAAGATATCGTTGACGGTATTTTGAAGGCCTTGCAAGAAACCCGTCAAAACGCTATCGACACGGCTAATACAACTGTGACGGCTACGGTTCCAACCAACATTGCTGATCAAGCTGAGAAGTCGACGTTGCAAGCTGACAAGGATAACTTGCAGAAGGTTGCAGCTGACGACAAGTCAACATTGGCTGATATCCAAAAGGCGCAACAAAAGGTTGAAGACGACATTGCGGACATGACCAAGAATGTCACAG
>NZ_KQ970391.1:250047-252794 GCF_001579105.1 Weissella sp. DD23
CGAATGTTTCCGATTCGGATGCCGTTAATACTGCCAAGCAGGCTGTGAACGACGCCTTGAACGCAACGGACTTGAATACAGATACGTTGAACAAGGCGCTTGGTGATTTGGACAAGGCTGTGTCTGGTGCTAAGGATGCGTTGGCAACGGCCAAGGGTAAGGCAACTGTTGCTGAGCCAGCAAACTTAGATGATCAAATCAAGAAGTTGTCACCAGCCGACCAAGACAAGTTGGCAACAGCTGTTGCTAACTTGAAGAACTTGACTGACCCTAAGAATGACGGCACAACGAAGGCCTCAGACATCAAGGCACAACAAGATATCGTTGATGGTATCTTGAAGCCATTGCAGAAGAACCGTGAAGAAGCGGTTACTGAGGCAAATGGTATTGCAACGGCGGATGTGCAAACGAACATCACTGACCAAGCAGATGCAGCTGGTGCAACGTTGAAGGATGATAAGGCGGCATTGCAGACGGCAGCCGCTGACGATTCTAAGACGTTGGCTGATATCAAGAAGGCCCAACAGAAGGTTACTGATGACATTACGGCGATGACAAAGAATGTCACGGATGCTAAGAATGCTGGTAACAAGGTAGTAACGACTTGGTCTGACGACGCGAATGTTGCCAAGTATGTTGATCAAGATACGACAACGGTCGATGCTGATATCAAGCACTTGCAAGAGTTGACGTCATCTGATGAGGCAACACAGACGGCCATTGATGATGCACGCAAGCAATTGGAATCAGATATCAAGACGGTTACGCAAGCGCGCCAAACGGTTGTTGATGCGGCCGATAAGGTCATTACGACTGTGAATAACGGTGATAACGCTGCTAACCAAGACGTTAAGAATCGTATCCAAGCGGTGAAGGATGCTGAGTCGGCTAAGGGGACAGCTGCTATCGATGAAGCTGTTTCAAAGTTGCAAAACGCCAATGACACCGTTGTACCAGCTAACGTTGCTGACGTTGACGGTGTGACGACGGCAAAGCAAGCGGTTGACGATGCTTTGAATGCAACGTCATACGACCCAACGACGGCAGCGCAAAAGGTCGCAGATTACAAGAAGGCTGTTGCAACGGCGAAGGATGCCTTAAAGCAGGTGACCGACGCTGTGGCAGCTATCAAGGTGCCAGCCAACTTGCAAGATCAAGTTGCCATGGACAAGAAGAACAAGTTAGGTGATTTGACACAACAAGTGACCGACTTGCAAAACTTGGCAACGCAAGCTGATACGACGGCATCTGCACTTCAGCCAAACTTGACTGACGTGCAAAACCGCTTGGCTGACATGACGAAGAAGTTGCATGATATGCAAGCTGATGGTGCCAAGCTGGTTGACCAATTTGCAAATGCCACTGACGATAACGTTGTTAAGGCTCGTAAGCAGTTGTCGACATTGTTGGCAAGCGACGATGCCACGATGACGGATATTCAAAATGCGATGAACGTTTTGAAGGCCACGTCAGCCCCAGCTAACAACAAGCCAGTTGAGAAGCAAGAAGTACCTGTGACGAATGGTCAAGTGTCTGTACCGGTTGCAAATGGTGATGGTGCCTTTGTGATTGTGACGGATGCGAATGGTAAGCAAAAGGTTGTGCAATTGGACACGGCCGATGGCAAGGCATCAGCCAATGTTTCAGGTGCTAAGAACGCCCAAGTTGTGACGGTGCCTAAGCACGGTGATAAGCCATTTATCTTTGTGACGGATGGTTCTGGAACGGCCCAATACACTGAATTGACGCCAGATGGTGCCAAGACGACGATTACGCCAGATGGATCGAAGACGGAAACGTCTACGGGGTCAACGATTGATGTGCCAGCAGGCAGTGACGTTTCAGTCATCTACTTGCCAACGGCTGATATTTCAGTTCAAGCAGGTGCTAAGAACATTGATGTGCCAGTTAAGACCGGTTACACAGCAACAGTAACGGATGCGAATGGTAACGTTATCGAGATGACGGACGGGTCAACAATTAATGTTGAAGGTGTGCCAGCTGGTACGAATTACTTGGTAACGTACACGCCAGATCCTGCCAAGGTTGTGGTGAAGCTGGGAACGGAATCAGGCTTTAAGCAAGGTGAAGCCCCAGCAACTGGCAACAAGAATGCCCAAAAGTTGACCACGGTTGCGGATGCTTTGGCTAAGTTGCAACAAGATGAAAAGGTTGAAGCGGCAATCGTATCAACAGGTTACACGGATACGAAGGTTAACGTTTCGAATGCATTGGCTGAAATGAACAAGGTTGATGAAAATCTGGACATTGATGGATACGCGCACCGAGTTGTTGCTCCAGATGGTAAGGAATATGCCTCACTTGAAGATGCCGTGAAGGCGAACCCAACCTTTGCAGCTGGTACGACGCAAATGAAGGTCATTTATGCCCCATTGGATGGTCAAAAGATTCAAGTTAAGGACGTATCCGGTAAGGTACTTGGTACGGTAACTGGTAAGTCTGACGCTGAAATTAACGTAAATGACTTTGCGCCAATCGATGCCGTGCTAAAGCAAACCGCTAAGAAGGATAACTTGAAGATTACGGTGACGGCCCCAGATGGTACGACGTATGATTCTTTGTCAGCTGCGTTGGCAGCAACTGGTTACTTCGACCACATTGGTTTGCAAAATGGAGCCTCAAGCTTTGACTTGGATGGTAGTGGTGTAGCGCCAACGCCAGTCTTTGATGAAGCGGGTAACGTTATTGGTTACCAAGCAGTACTTGCCGAAGCAGCGTCATTGAAC
>NZ_KQ970391.1:253015-265650 GCF_001579105.1 Weissella sp. DD23
ATTGGTTACCAAGCAGTACTTGCCGAAGCAGCGTCATTGAACGATATGAACATCCAGGACTTTGTGGTGTCATATACGCCAGCAATCGACGATACGGCTGTTTCAGTTGATGGTAACCACTACTACAACAACACGTCGAACAAGGAAATGTCAGATAACGACGTTGATAACACGGTTAATAACTTGCACAACATGTTGGAGAACGGTGCAAAGTCTGGTGTGGCCAACGCGATTAACAAGGTTAAGACGGCTGTAAATCAATCAGTTGCCATTAACGTTGCTGATTCAGGCGATGTGCAAAAGGCCAAGCAAGTAATTAATGATATTTTGAATGGCGATAATGTTGATACGGGAAAGCTAAAGCAAGCGATTAGCAACTTGGCAACGGCGGTTGCACAAGCAAAGCAAGCTTTGGCCGATACGAAGGCAAGTGCCGATGCTGATGGCAAGAATTGGCAAACGGTTTCACCGAAGTATGCTGATCAAAATACGTCAGCTATTCAAAATGATTTGAAGAAGTTGCATGACTTGACGTCAGCTGACAACACGACAGCAACCAAGACTGATATTGAGCAAGCGCGTAAGCAATTGCAAGATGATATCAAGAAGGTTGATGATGTGCGCCAAGCTTCAGTTAAGACGGCCGATGGCGCCGTTGCAACAGTAAAGAATGGCACAAATGATGATGTTAAGAACCGCATTGCAGCCGTTAAGGCAGCTGAGGAAACTGGTACGAAGTCAGTGATTGATGAAGCAGTTGCTAAGTTGCAAACAGCAGATGCAACCGTTGTACCAACGAATGTGTCAGATGATGCGGCGGTGATTGCAGCTAAGCGTGCGGTTGATGACGCATTGAATGCTAAGACGTATGTGCCTGGTGATGTCGCTAAGGCTAAGCAAGCTTATGACCAAGCAGTCGCGGATGCGCAAGCAACGTTGCGTACGGTAATTGACCAAGCCAACGCCATTAAGGTACCTGCGAACTTGCAAAACAATGCGGGTGATTTGATCCAAATGGTAACGGACTTGCAGGGCATGGCTAACCGAGCTGATACAACTGTTTCAGCGTTGCGTACGGCTTTGACGGCGGTGCAAAACCGTTTGGCAGAGTTGAATGCAATGAACCAAGGTGGTGTCATTGACGGTCGCCAAGGTGAGTCAATTGTGAACACGAACGTCGCTACTCCTAAGGAACCTGGGGTAGCAATGGCTGAACGTCACGAGTCTCGTGCGGCTGCTACTGTTGTGAAGGCAAACAAGACATCGGTCGCTAAGGGAGCTGTTATGGCAAAGCCGGTACAAGCTGTTGCGACAACAACGACTGCTAAGCAAGCAGCAACGCGTGGTAATAAGACGGCTTCTACGTTGAATAACGGTGCAAGTGTTGCAAAGGCTGACAAGCAAGTTGTTGCAACAACTACCAACACACCAAAGACTGATGCTGATCGTATTCACGATATGTTAGATGATGCTAAGGTTAACAAGGCGTCAATCAACATGACTGAAAATGCATCAGAGAACTACATTGGTATTATCATTGCTAGCTTGATGGTTGCTGGTATGTTTGGACTTTTGGCAGCGTTCTGGCGTCGTCAAAAGGAAAGCGAAAAGGAATTCCAAGCCCGTATTAATGGTGATAAGTAGTTAACTATTGCAGGTGTTAACAGTTAACACCTTGCCTAGACAAAATCCCCCACTTCCGTATAATTTGCGGTTGTGGGGGATTTTTTGTATGGGAATTTTAATTGGGAAGCGTAAATTTGGGTGATTGAGTAATGAAAAGTATGACAGTTCGGTTCACGGCCGATGAAGTGCTGATTGGGCGCCACGAAAAATTGGGCTGGGACAATCAAAGCGTGTTGGGGATGTACCATGCGGTGACGGCGACGCTGCAAGAAATCACAGGTGTCGATCGGATTAATTTGGTAAACGATGGCCTGCAACAAACGTGTCCAATGCGGTGGAAAATCGTCACGGAGATTTGGGTACACGCTTGGATTGTCCGTTGTAATTTAAATATCGCGGTGCGCGGTCTAGATAATGGACAACTCCATGAGACCGTGCTGTGGACCCGGCGGACAAGTAATGCAATTGCCCCAGCCGTTGCGCCGAACGTTTTACCAGATTGGTCGTTGATGATTGATGGGGAACGGTTGCCGATTGTGCCACAGGATAATAATCCGTGGTTGACGGTCGAGGATATGCGGTGGGGATGTCAGCTAACAAATTTTGCCTACGAAATGCGGCATCGGGATTATTTGGATGTACAAATTAGCACAGTCCGCGAGTTTGAAGATAACAGCGATGTCGCGAAACGTCTGACGATTGCTGGTAATCATCACGTTGTTGTGACGCTACCATTGGCGTTAATCGACGACATTGTGACGACGGGACGCTTGTCACGAGCGCATGGACGATTGGTCGTTTCGCAACAAGTAACGCCAGAACGCCCACTGAAAATTAGTTACTACCTAGATGGGCGAACAGGGCTATCGTTTGAACAAGTTGCGCTTCAAAAGCGCGCTCGCTGGCAAACCTTTTGGGCACGCACAGATGTGCAAATTAGTGCGGATCATAATTGGCAACGAAACATTCGCTGGGCGCTGTACCGCACCCGGTTGCAATTAGGGGAACAAAAACTTTATGAGTTGTTGTTACAACCAGCAACCGACTTAACAGGAAGTTTGCATAATTTAACTAACGAAACAGATTTAGAAGAACGTCTAACTGGCTTCTTAAGTTGGTTAACGGGTGGCTGCGTCATTAATAATGAACTCTGCTTAACGTGCCAACCGAAACTACCAGCAGTCGGTACAATTGCCTGGACCCTGCAAAACGAGCATTTAAACATCCGGTGTTTGGCTGATAGCACGCGACTCCGCATCCGCCCAGACGCACCACTCTGCGTCCAAACCGGCAGTGAATGTATCAAGTGTCCAAGACAACGCCTAACAACAATCGTCACGCGATAAATAAAAGCCAGGTGCAAAGAACGCGCCTGGCTTTTGGTGTATCTATGCTTACCAAACCAACAGAGAATATCTCGGCTGCCGGCGTGGTGGGTGGGGTGTGACGTAGTGATTGGACGGGGTGAACTCATAAGTTCGGCCGACCGCCGGTTAGCTAAGGCGAACGGACCTTGACCCTTCGCCCAATTATTTGGGCACTAGCCGGTGCTCGCGCCGGCGGAGTTCACCCAGGCTAATCTTTGTCGGAGGCACACCCCACCCACCACGCCTCGTGCGCAAGCACGACAAAAATACCAAAAATAGTAGTCGAAACCGCGAAATCCAGTTAACAGTAGAGTAGAATAATAACTATATACGATATGTAACAAAAACCTTTACAAAACTGCAGTGTGACATTTACAAAAGTTAGAGATAATAGTCTACAGTAGCAGAAGAATATTAGGAGGCGTTCATTATGAAGCGCAGTTGGTTGATAAGTGCCGCAATCGTCGTGGTTGTAGGCGGCCTATTAGCTTTGGGATACACAACGCGAGAGAAAAACGGTAGCGTGAATATCACCGCCGTTGGTTCAACCGCGTTGCAACCGCTAGTTGAAGCAGCTGGAGAAGATTACGCTGCGAAGAACATGGGCGTGTTTGTTAACGTGCAAGGTGGTGGAACAGGTACCGGTTTGGCGCAGGTTCAGCAAGGTGCCGTCGACTTGGGTAACTCAGATATGTTTGCCGAAGAAAAAGACGGTATTAAAGCCAATCAGTTGGTTGACCACAAGGTGGCGGTCGTTGGAATCGCGCCGATGCTTAACAAACAAGCCAATATCAAAAACTTAACGCAAGACCAATTAATTGCGATTTTCACGAAGAAGGTCACAAATTGGAAACAAGTTGGTGGGGCTGATTTGCCAATCGTGTTGGTAAATCGTGTCTCAGGTTCAGGAACCCGTGCAACATTTGAAAAGTGGGGCTTGAAGGGTGCCGAGTCAGCGGACGCGCAAGAACAAGATTCATCAGGAATGGTGCGTTCGATTGTTTCGACGACGCCAGGTGCCGTTTCATACGCAGCATTTGCCTACTTGGACAAGACAGTCTCAGTGCCAACCTTGAATGGTGTCAAGGCCGATGACGACAACGTGAAGGACGGCAAGTGGCCAATCTGGTCATATGAGCACGTCTACACAAAGGGCAAGCCAACTAAGGATGTCCAAGCGTTCTTGGATTTCATCGATTCAAAGCACATTCAAACGACACTAGTCCCACAATTGGGCTACATTGCCATTCACGATATGGAAATTTCACGTGACGTGAACGGAAAGATTACATCTGAAAATTAAGGAGTGTGGGCACATGGATAACATCCGTGAATCACTATTGAAACAATCAGCCGCTACCCGAAAGGATCGCTTTGGACGTTATATTTCACTAGCAGCTTTGCTATTGATTGTTGTGGTTGTGTTATCAATTTTCTGGTTCGTTGCATCAAAAGGTTTGGCAACGTTCTTTGCAAATAAAGTTAACCTATGGGATTTTCTAACAGGCACTAAGTGGGCACCTGGTCAAAAGGATGCGAATGGACACCCATTCGTTGGTGCTGCACCAATGATTGTGGGTTCATTTTTGGTAACTTTGATTTCGGCTTTGATTGCCACACCATTTGCCATCGGAACAGCTGTCTTTATGACTGAAATCTCGCCTAAGCGTGGTGCAAAGATTTTGGGACCCGTAACAGAATTGTTAGTTGGTATTCCATCCGTTGTTTATGGATTTATTGGTTTGTCAGTCATCGTACCCGTGATGCGTCATTTGTTTGGCGGTTCTGGGTTCGGAATTTTGGCTGGTGCCATGGTATTGTTCGTCATGATTTTGCCAACGGTTACATCAATGACGGTTGATACATTGAAGTCAGTACCGCGTCACTACCGCGAGTCATCATTGGCCTTGGGTGCAACCCGCTGGCAAATGATTTACAAGGTCATCTTGCGCGCAGCAACGCCTGGAATTTTGACGGCCGTGGTCTTTGGTATGGCCCGCGCCTTTGGTGAAGCCTTGGCGGTTCAAATGGTTGTTGGTAATGCGGCGTTGATGCCACAGAACTTGACATCACCAGCCGCCACATTGACGTCGGTTTTGACACAGGGTATTGGAAACACGGTTATGGGATCACTCGAAAATAATGCGTTGTGGAGCTTGGCATTGATCTTGTTGTTGATGTCATTGGTCTTCAATTCAGTTATCCGTGCAATTGCTAAGAAGGGAGCCATGTAAGATGTTGAATCCAAAGCAAGCCGATAAGATTGCAAGCGCCATTCTTTATGCGATTGCAGGCTTTGTAATTTTGATTTTGGCAGCACTACTTGGTTATATTTTGTACCAAGGTGTACCACATTTGTCATGGCACTTTTTGACGGCGCCTGCGACAGCCTTTACTGCCGGTGGTGGTATCGGTATCCAACTATTTAATTCGCTATACTTGTTGGTTATCACGATGTTGATTTCATTCCCAATCGCGTTGGGCGCTGGAATTTACTTGAATGAGTATGCTAACAAGAAGAGTCGTGCAACTGCTTTGATTCGCACGGCCATTGAAATTTTGTCATCACTACCTTCTGTGGTAGTTGGGTTGTTTGGGTTCTTGTTGTTCGTTGTCCAATTCAAACTTGGCTTCTCAATTTTGTCCGGTGCGATTTCACTAACGTTCTTTAACCTACCACTGCTAACGCGTTCTGTTGAAGAGTCATTGCGAACGATTCCTGACTTGCAACGTGAAGCTGGTGCAGCCCTCGGCTTGTCTCGTTGGGAGACGGTTGGGCACATTATTTTGCCAGCCGCTTTACCATCAATCGTGACTGGTGTGGTTTTGTCAGCAGGTCGTGTGTTCGGTGAAGCTGCCGCATTGATTTATACAGCTGGACAATCAGCGCCAGCTTTGGACTTTACGGACTGGAACCCATTTAACGTTTCATCTCCATTGAACATTATGCGTCCTGCCGAAACGTTGGCGGTGCACATTTGGAAGGTTAACTCAGAAGGTATCATGCCTGATGCGGCTGCCGTATCCGCTGGATCATCTGCTGTTTTGATCATCGCTGTCTTGTTGTTCAACTTCTTTGCTCGTTACTTGAGTGGAGTTTTGTTCAAGCGTTTGACGGCAACGAAGTAAGAAAGAGGACATTTGTCATGGCTGAAGAGCAACATTTAATTTTTGACGAAGAACAACCAGAGCGCTACGTCTATGATATGGACGAAACGAAGCACGAGGTTGCCTTGTCAACAAAGGACTTGCAAGTGTTCTACGGCGACAAGTTGGCCTTGCAAGATGCCGATTTGAAGTTTGAACGCTACAAGATTACCTCATTGATTGGGGCATCTGGTTCAGGTAAGTCAACGTTCCTACGGTCGTTGAACCGCATGAACGACTCAGTGGCGACGGTTAAGGGAAACATCATGTACCGTGGCTTGGATATCAACTCACAGGATATCGATGTTTACGAGATGCGTAAGCACATCGGCATGGTTTTCCAACGACCTAATCCATTCGCAAAGTCAATCTCAGATAACATCACTTTCGCGTTGAAGCAACACGGCATGCGTGACAAGCAACAATTGGATGAAATTGTTGAAACGTCATTGCGCCAAGCTGCTTTGTGGGATGAAGTGAAGGACGACTTGGGTAAGTCGGCCTTGTCATTGTCAGGTGGACAACAACAGCGTTTGGTCATCGCTCGAGCAATTGCCATGAACCCTGATATTTTGTTGATGGATGAACCATCATCAGCGTTGGATCCAATTTCTTCAGCGAAAATTGAAGATACATTGATGCAATTGAAGGAAAAGTACACGATTATTATTGTGACGCACAACATGCAACAAGCAGCACGTATTTCTGACTACACAGCGTTCTTTAATAGCGGTAAGTTGGTCGAATACGATTTGACACGTAAGATTTTCACACGTCCAAAGGTGCAATTGACGATTGATTACGTGAACGGAAACTTTGGTTAAGAGAGGCATTATCAAATGGCAGAAAAAATTTTGACAACTGAAAACGTGCGTCTCTACTACGGTGAAAAAGAAGCGTTGCACGGCATCAATTTGGATTATGATAAGTTCGGCATTACGGCGTTGATTGGACCATCTGGTTCAGGTAAGTCAACGTACCTACGTGCTTTGAACCGTATGCACGATTTGACAGATAACGTGACAGTTAACGGCACGTTCCTGTTCAAGGGGCAAGATATCTATGCACCATCTACCGACACGGTTGAGCTACGTAAGGATATTGGTATGGTGTTCCAGCAACCGAACCCATTCCCATTCTCAATCTATGACAACGTGGCTTTTGGGATGCGCATTTCAGGTGAGAAAAATAAGGCGGTTTTGGATGAGATGGTGGAGACGTCATTGAAGCAAGCAGCTATCTGGAACGAAGTGAAGGATGACTTACACAAGTCAGCTTTGTCGTTGTCAGGTGGACAACAACAACGTGTGTCAATCGCACGTGCTTTGGCCACATCACCAGAAATCTTGCTGCTAGATGAACCAACGGCCGCGCTGGACCCAGTGTCAGCCCACGCGGTTGAAAACACGTTGATGCAATTGCGTGATAAGTTAACGATGATTATCGTAACGCACTCAATGGCGCAAGCATCACGTATTTCTGATCGAACGGCCTTCTTTATGAACGGTGACTTGATTGAAGCGAATGATACGAAGAAAATGTTCTTGGATCCAGACAAGAAGGAGACCCAAGATTACATCTCAGGTCGCTTCGGATAGTCTGTGCTATACTAAACAAACAATTAACAGAAACGGGGAATTATCAGATGCGTCAATATTTTGATGAAGAACTAGCTGATTTGGATACGTCTTTTAAGGAAATGGGGCTGCTGGTTTCTGAGACGTTGGGTCGCGCGGTACAAGCTTTCTTGGACCACGACCGTGCCACGGCGCAAGAAATTATCGATGGTGACAAGGCAATCAACCAACGCGAAATCGCACTGGAAAAGAAGACTTTTGAAATGATCGCCTTGTACCAACCAGTGACGACTGATTTGCGTGAAATCGTGACGGTCTTGAAGGCTGTTTCAGTTTTGGAGCGAATTGGTGACAACGCACGTAACATTGCCCTTTCAACAATTCACGTGAAGGGTAACAAGCGTGTGGCGGCAATTGAAGAAAAGGTCGGTATGACCGGTTCAACAGTTGCCAAGATGGTGTCAGATGTGTTGGATTACTACGTGAATGACGATGCGGTATCTGCTGAAGCGATTGCTGAAGTGGCAACGTCGGTATCAGATGTCACTGGTGAGATTCGTGAAATGGCGATTGAAGCCATGAAGTCAGACCCAGAATTGGTGACTGCTTCAACGGATTACTTGGTTGTTGCTGGTTACTTGAAGCGTACATCAGACTATGTGACTGACATTGCGGAGTGGATTATCTACAAGCGCACGGGTAAGATTGTTGAATTGAACCCAGGAATGTCATCATTTATTTAAGTGATAAATCAAAAGAGCCGATGCTTTGTGCATTGGCTCTTTTTGTGATTTTAGGTTAAACTTAATGTTGGCAAACTTAGTTTAACAGGAGGACGGCATGAAAAAAGTCACGAAGGTCACCCGGCAACGGAAACCAGGCCGCTATAACGTCTATTTGGATGATGAATTTGCGTTGGCGGTTGATGAAAAAATCCTGATCAAATATAACTTGTTTAAAGATACTGAACTGTCTGATGAAGACCTCAAGAAAATTGAAGATGCGGAGTTT
Organism: Weissella sp. DD23; assembly: GCF_001579105.1. Taxonomy (NCBI): domain Bacteria; kingdom Bacillati; phylum Bacillota; class Bacilli; order Lactobacillales; family Lactobacillaceae; genus Weissella; species Weissella sp. DD23. The sequence goes on from NZ_KQ970391.1 coordinate 261,744, forward strand.
GAGCAAAAAGCCTATACGAAGGCGCTGGTCTATGCGACCGGTCGAATGCGTTCAAAAATGCAAGTCATTATCAAGCTAAAGGAAAACGAGTTTCCAGGCATCGTGATTGCGCATGTGATTGACCGGCTGGAGGCAGCGAACGTGATTGATGATGCGCGCTTTGCTGAAGAGTACGTTCGCAGTGCGATTCACTCGGGCAAGTTGGGACCACGTGGTGTCCGGACAAAGCTACAACAACTTGGGGTCGATAAGTATCTAATTGAAGATGCTTTGGTTGAATATGATGAAGAAGACCAAGTTGCCCAACTTGATGAAAAGGTCGAAAAGCTCATGCAGAAGTATGCTCGACAGGCGCACTTTATGGCGGAACAGAAAACAAAACAAAAACTGGCCCAGCTGGGTTATGATAGTAAACTGGTTGTGGCGGCACTGAAGCGTTATGAAGCTGAGAATGAAACCGACGTGGACCAGGAGTGGGAGAACTTAGACCGGGATGCCTCGTCAGCTGCCAATCGCTACCGCCAGTATGAGGGCTGGGAATTTAAGAAACGAGTAAAAGCCGCGATGTTTCGAAAAGGCTACGACTTATCCCTTGTGGATAAGTGGATAAAGCAAAACGAGTCGGAAATGCAATAATATACAAAATAATGAATATGAAACTAACGCTCTGATTTGTCGTCAGGGCGTTTTTTGGTGGACTTTGTGAAAAATGTGAAATTCTGTACAAATGTCCCAATTGTGCAACAAAAAAGCTAACCAAAAGTAACCGTTCGTCCGACATGTCATTTATAATTATTTCTAACTAGGTGGAATATAGGCCACTATCGATTATGAAAAAGAGAGTCATAAGAGAATTGGGGAACTTAATATGAAAATGAACCTGCAAAAGGACATGTTTGATCGCAAATTGCGATACAAGATGTACAAAGATGGTAAAAAGTGGGTGTTTGCCAGCATGGCGACTTTGTCTTTGATTGGGGCTTTTTTGGGCGGTGGTAGCGCCCATGCCGATGACAAAGATACTGATCAGTCACAAACGACTGATTCGGCAGAACAAGCCAACGCACCTAACTCGGACAGCACGGTTGTCTTGTCAACAGCAACTGAGGTGTCAACAGTTAGTGATCAACTATCAAATTCTGCACAAGTTGATGCTAGTGATGTAGCAGCAACTGTTTTAAGTGCGTCTGTTAGTGCGGTTGCTTCATCAGCTTCAAGCGCTTCTTCAGTCAGCGCTAGTTTGCAATCAAGTACAGTCGTTAAGTCGACGTCTGCGTCAATTTCTTCATCAGCATCAAGTGTTACAACCTCAGCTAGTGTGATGGTTTCAAGTAACGCTTCTTCAAGTGCATCAACAAGTGTGAAAAAGAATGTCGCCTCTTCTAGCGCTAAGCAACCTGCCAAAGTCACGACGAGTAGTGCCTCTGCTACTAGTAAGAAGTCAACGGCAGCAGCTGTTTCGTCATCAGCAAGTCACACAACGTCAGGCGTTTCTTATTCAGTTGATTCAGCCAAGTCAGCTGCAACAGCCGTGACGTCAATTGTGGCTGCAATGCATAGCGTCGCTGCCGCAGACTCAGCAGCGATTGCGGCTTCAAAAACTGATAAAGTCGTTCGTAACACAGCGATGGAAGCATTGGTCGATCACATTGTCGAAGAAGCGAATGGGGTCGCACAATCTTTGACATCAGCGCAATACCAAGCCACGCACATGCAAGTTAAAAATGCCGATGTCTTGATGATGACGGTGTATAACGTTGTGAACAACATGACTTTTGAACTGCAACAAGCCATTCAAATGGCTGCAGCCGACAAGCGTGGTGTGCAGGACGATGTTTTAGCGCGGGCACAATCCGCGTATGTCAATCTTGATGTTTCACGATTTAACGCCACGGCTAAGTTATCAGCGTATGGCGATTTGATTGTGAGTGCACCAACAAATCAATTTGCTAAAGTGGTCGCTGCCCTTCACCAAACGGGGTTATACGACGACTTCCGTTTTGTTGTGGACCCAATTATGACCAGTGCGGTTAACACCGTTACTGACGCGGAAGTTGACGCAGGTAAGGTTCGTGATGCCCTCATTTTGGCGCACAACGATGACCAAATTTACAACGCTTTCGTGACTGGTGGAACCGTTTCGAAGACGACGACTTCAACGATTAAAGAAGGAACTGGGTTGACCAGCTGGACGGCGAGCGCTGACTCTGATCCAACTGATACGCCTAAAAACACAGCGGCGGTACCAAGCGGCGATGCGAGTTCTTTGACGTCAACAACGACGGTCGATGGCGACACGCAATACTACAACTTGACTGGTGTGACGAGTGCCGATGGTACGAAGCAAGCAGCCGTTAAGCCGGTTGCCGGAAACGTGACGTATAAGTACCAATTGGATTTGTCAGGAAACTTTACCATTACTGGTAAGTTCTTTATGTCAAATCACTCAGACTCACGTGTGGCTAAATTACCAACTGTGGATGGCAAGCAAAATGCCTTCCAAGGTGGATCAACTTATCCATCGGGAGACTTTTTGGGACTCTTCTTGTCACCAACCGACCCGGGTACGATTGGTGGGACGAACGGTGACTTGGGAATCGGTGGTTTACCGGATGCCATCGCCTTTGGTATCGATTTTTTCTATAACTCAAACAAGGGTGACCAAACCTTCGGAACGAACACAAACGAAACGTACCAAAAGAACGGTTACCCAGTTGCTGGTTTCCGTACAACTGACGCCGATGGTAATTTGACAAACGGAACGGGTGGGGTACAGTACACGCAAAACACGAGTAAGGGAACTAGTTACTCATCAACGACGCAAAATTCTGTACCCGCTGGTATTCTAACGACTGGAATGCCTTATTTCTTGAGCTATGATGCGACTACGCATGTTTTGACGGCATCGATGCCAAAGCCAGGTTCAACCAATGTGAATGATAAGAGCCAATATCTGACTTGGACTTATACATTGCTACAAGAATTGTTGAAAAAGGGCGTTTTGTCACTTGGTTTGTTGGGTGTTACAGGTGGTAACGGAGCCGTGATGGAAGCGTCGATTGATGTTACGCAACGGAACCCGCTTACTGGTAAAGATATGCACTTCTCAGGAACCTTGGTGCCAAACTCAGTGACGGTTAAGTACCAAGACGCGTCAGGGAAGACGCTGTTGCCTGATACGAGTATGAAGGCAAACGTTGGTGACAAGATTGGTATTGCTTACGTCTCACCAAACTACCAAATTGATGATTATGCCTACCAGGCACCGTCAAGCAGTGCAATTGACAGCACGAAGTACAAGTTGATTTCAGCGAACGACGTGACGGTTTCAGGGTCGAAGGCTAATGTCATGACGTTGGTCTATGCGACACGTCAGACTGCGACGGTGCATTACATGGTGAATGGTGTTGCTGACGCCTTGCCAACACAGAAGATTTCGGGTTGGGCCACGGAGGCTTATTCAACTGCCGATGGGTACAGTGACTTGATTTGGGCAAAGCCGGGTTACTCAATTAACGCTGGTTATTTGAATGGTGCATTTGATTCAGACGATACAACTGACCAACCTATCTGGATTTATATCACGTCGAATGCACAAACCGTTAAGACGACCGTAACGGGATTGCCAGCGACATATGCGACGCAAATTGCGTCAGAGACGAAGACAATTGCGACGGCAACTGATAGTACGTACGATTTGCCAGCTGCAATCGAAGTACCTGGTTATAAGTTGGTAGTCACAGATGCAGCGGGTAATGAAGTCAAGAATTATACGGCTATTAAGACGCCGGCTGGTAATGCGGGTGACATGATTAATTACACGTATGCCTACACAGCATTGCCAGATAGTATCAAGGTTTATTACACATACACGGATCCGAATACCGGGTTGGTAAAACCAATTGAT
>NZ_KQ970391.1:265867-268540 GCF_001579105.1 Weissella sp. DD23
AATACCGGGTTGGTAAAACCAATTGATACGAAGTTAATTGGTTTGCGTCAAATTAACGGTCACGATATTAACTACGATGCTAATGGTGCACCGTACATTTTGATGACGGGCGTTACTGACGATAAGGTTGATTTAACGAAACTTGAAAACGTTACAGGTGGCTTTTCTTGGGATGGTAAGGCGCCAGTAGTGAACGGTAAGGCTGCGACATCAACCACGGCTGTGATGAATGCAGACGTCGATGATGTGGTGACGATTAACTTTACCCAACAACCAGTTATCGCCACAATCTACTACTTCGCTTTGCGCGATGGTAAGTACACGCAATTTGCCCCATTGGGAAGTGGCACGGCGAATACCTTTATTTATAAGGGATATGCCAACACAAAGATGCCAACCGATCCAGCGACATCGGCACAGTTATACCCAGAAGTATCCGGGTATGATTTTGTGTGGGTGACTGCAGGAAACGTCACGTCCGATAACCCAATGAACGTTGCGACGGATACGCCTTTGGATGATGCTGGTACAGACTATACGTTGGAAGCAAATACGGTTTCAACAAAAATTCTGTCAGCAGACTCACGCAAGAACAACGTCTTTGTTATTTACGTTGCCCAGGCCCAAAAAGCAGTCATTAAGTACGTTGACCAAACGGGTGCACCAGTGGCTGTGCCAGCTGGTACCCCAACATCTTTGACAGGTGTTACGGGCGAAGCGTACGACACAACGAAATTAACGCCAGATGTGCCAGGTTATAGCAAGCCAGTTATCACTGATACGGCTCAGGTCGCTGGTAAGGTTGATAGTGGTAAGACTGACGAAGCTGGTCAAACAATCTGGACGCCACAAGCAGTAACGGTTGCCAACAGTGGCGTATTTGGTTCAAACAACAGTACGGTGATTACGGTGACTTACCAAGCCGCACCACAAGTAGCGAATGTACGCTACGTTGACCAGAATGGTAACCCAGTTGTGGGGATGTCGGCAGATTTGCCAACCACGTTGACTGGTACGTCAAATTCACCATTGGCAAACTTGGTAACGGCGGCAATGAAGACGGCGCCAGCCGGCTATACGTATGACAGCACAGATGCTGCCACAACGTTTGATGCGGATACGACATTGGATCAGACGGTTACGGTGCACTTCATTGCGGCGAACCAATCAGCAACAGTGCGTTATGTTTTGGCAACGGTTGATGCGGACGGCAAGGTGACTTACACGAAGACCGCTGTCCCAGGGACAACACCAGTTAGCTTGTCGGGAACAACAGGGGCGGACTATGCCTCAAATGGTTTGTATACGAGCGCAGTCACGAACAAGGCAATTCCAGGTTATACCCGTTTGGGAATTGACTTGGGCACTGGTAAGTTTGTTGATGGTACGAACACAATTACGGTTGGCTACGTTGCTGATGAAGCCACTTTGCAAGTGATTTACTACCTTTTGGATACGGATAACAAGGATAATTCATATCAAATGTCAACGCGTAATGGTGCGTTGATGACGCCCGATGTGCCAGCATTAACTGCTGATAAGTTGGCTAATTTGCACACGGACGATGTGATTACGTTGACGGATCCAATGTTTAAGGGATATGTGTTGCAAAAGGCTGATACAGATTTGTCAGGTCTAGCAGGTGGTGCGAACGGACAGTACACGGTGAAGGCCGGTACGAATTCGATTTCATACTACTTCTTAGCAACCACGCAAAAAGCCACGGTTAATTTTGTGGATGAAGATGGCAAGCAGATTCCAGGCCAAGCCTCACGTCAAGTGACGGGACCATCTAACTCACCAATTCAGGTTGAAAATGAGATTCCTGGTTGGACGAAGATTGATACCGATGCGAACTACTTTGATGATGACGATACGGTTGATCAGGTGATTAACATTCGTTATGCCCAAGACGCACAAGAGCAAGCAATTTTGGTGACGTACCCAAAGGCAGTGGGCAAGGCTGATATTACAAAGCCGGTTGTCACGCAAACTGGTAAGACGGGTGAAACTTTCCCGGTCTTTAAGTTGACGGGCTATGAGATTCCGGGGTACACCATGCTGGTTGATGGTAAGGCAGCCACTGAAATTGCAGCGGAAACAGCCGACGCCACGAACAACCCAGTTGGTGGGACGCCAATTGCACCGTTGAGTAGCCCAGATGGTAAGACATATGCATCTGACGTCGATGGTGATCAACAAGTTCACATCATCACGTATAAGGCAAACCCAGCGACTTTGACGACGCATTACTACCTTGAAGGTGAAGCTGGTCAAAAGACTGGTACTGCGGCAGTACCAGGTCTTAAGACGGTCGTGAACACGAATTTGACGACTGACGCTGCGGTGACGATTACGGATCCAACGGCGCCAGCGGGTTATACGTTAGTAACGGCTGATTCAGATTTGGCAGGCGTTAACAAGTTAGCGGATGGGTCATACACGGCTTTGATGGGTGACAACACGATTACGTACTGGTTTACAGCCGATGCGCAGTCAGCTAAGGTAACGTATAAGACTGATAACGGGACAACCGTTAAAGCGGCTTCTCGTGCGGATGGTACGGCAATCACTGAAGTCGACGGGGTGACTGACGAAAGTTACAAGACGATTGATGATTACAAGACTGTTGTGAGTTATGTGCCTAAGGGATATACGCTACAAAGCGTTGTT
>NZ_KQ970391.1:268687-273365 GCF_001579105.1 Weissella sp. DD23
CCTTAGCAGCACTGGATAAGTTGAGTGCGGTTAGTGCAGATAATGCGATTGTGATGAATTATAAGGCTAATTTGCAGAAGGTTGTGGTGAACTTTGTGGTTAACCAATATGACATCACTAATCCTGCAAAACTGGTGAGTCAGTATGCCATGCCAGATTCTGACCAAATGTCGATTACATTAACGGGTACGACTGGTCAGACGATTGACTATACACAGATTGCAAAGTACCTCAAAACAGACACACTACCAGCCGCAATGTCTAAGTATGCCTATGATGCCCAAAATGGTGTGGCACCAGATAAACAGCAATTGACGTACGACGACGATACTGAAACAAATCAGACCGTTACATTAGCGTATACTGGTAAGTCGATTAATTATAGTTTCGTTCTTCTGTCAACTGATGATACGAATGCATTTGATGCGAATGGAAAGTTTGTGGGTATTCAGAATGGATACACTTATAATGGCGAAACGTTTGCGAAGGGGATGGGATACGCGTCTTCGACGGTGAAGACGGCATCTGACTTTACGCAAGGGACTAATAACGTTGTTTTCGTTCAAACATTAGCGGGTGGTATCAACCCATGGAACACGAAGATGATGGTTAGTGGAACTGTCGCAACGATTTTTACGCAAACAACGGCAGATGGTCGTTCGGTAAAGGTTGCTCAAATCTCAAATCCGGTCGTTACGATTCCATTGGGCGACGGAAAGTCAGTTACTCAAAATTATGGAACAGGTGTTATTAAAAATGCTGATGGTTCAATCAAACAAATTTTGACGACTCCCGATTCGTCATCTATGACATATTTCTACGTCACACTGACAAATGATTCTAAAGATTTAGATACTGGTAAAACAGTAACGAAGGGCATGACTTGGAGTTTGCCTGAACCAATGACGGGTTGGGAGTTATACTCTAACGGTTATATGTCTGGTGCACGTGATCAAACAGACGTTTCATATCCAGCGACAGGAGCATACGCTAGTGATGGTAGTCCTTGGGTTTATGCCTATTCGACGATGCCAACGATGGTTTCTGCGACAGATGATAATACTGTGGCAAAAAATACGGCAACTGCAAAAACAAGTACACAACCAGTTTATGCAGTCTACTACTATCTAAAAGATGGTGTTCAGACAGTTAATGTTAATTTCCTTAATCAGAATGGGGAGGCTATCCGAACTGCTACGGCGGTTAAAGGATATTCAAACACAACGATTGATTACCAGCCAATTGCGTCGCTGGCAAATATCAAGGGATATCAATTGATTTCTGATGGACGTGAAACAACAACGACATATGACACGGTTGGTGTAACGGCTCAAACGGATAATTACAACCGAGTGAAAATTGATGCTACGACAGGAAAAGCATTAGTTAATGATGATACAAAGCCTCAAACAGTTAACTTGGTCTACAAGGCAAATATGCAATCAGCATCAGTTGCGTTTGTTGGACCAGATGGCAAGGCATTGAAGAACAATGTTAATTTGCCAGATGGTGTGACGGCTGGCGCTGTAGACTTTTCAGCGATTACGGCAGCCTTGAAGGCAATACCTGGCTATCACATTGTGACTGACTTACCAGCAACTGCCACATTCGATGATTCTGATAACGTGAATGGTGCTGATGCAGAGCCGCAAGTGTTTACAATTGTCTATGCTAAGGATGCCCAAACGGTTCATGTGAACTACATGGTGCAAAACACAGATGGGTCATTGACAAAGATGCCGGGCAAGGATGTCATTGCAATCAATGGATTGACGGGTGATACAGTTGATTACAAATCTGTCGACAAGGTGGTCAAGGGTTATACCCTCGTAACCGACGAAACGACGAACACAACGGCGTTTGATAAGACGAACAACGGCACGGCAACAGTCGATGGGACACCACAAGAGGTTAACTTGGTGTACACGGCTAATGCGGCCAAAGTTAAAATTGTTTATCGTGTACAGCAAATGACGTCAACCGACGGTAAGACGGTTAATCCAGTTTTGGATAAAGATGGTAATCCAATTTACATGACGGTAAATCCCCAAGGTGATAGCGCGGTTGCTACCGGGGTGTATGGCAATGATTATGTGGTAAATGTTTCTAATAAGGGAATGTTGGAGCAAGGTTATTACTTCTACTCTGCTGATTTCGGTGAAGGAAATACACCTGATACTGAAACAGATGAGCTTGGCTCTGTAACAACTTACCCAGATGGTACAGGTCCAAAGGGTAAGACTGACGACCAAGGTGTCGTGGCCAAACGTTACACTTTCTCAGATGACGATGACCCTGACAATGGTCGTACTTTGTACGTGACGTACCGTCCAGAAATGTACCAGTTTGACATCGTTTACCTGGTTCAGGACCCTGATAAGCCAAATGAGCCACCTACCGGAATTTTGACACACGAAGTCGGATTTGCCGGCGGGTTCTACTCATTTAAGGTGCCTACGTTGCCAATTCCAGCCTATACAACGGCCGGAGCTGACCAAGGAAATTTGAATGGTCCATATGGACCAAAGGTAAATGGATTTGGTTTGATTGAAAACGACGCTAATAATAGCTATGATCCTGATCCACAATTTAACGAGTTGCTTGGTGGAAGCAATGGTACCCAACAGGCGCCTCACTTGGTCGTGCGTTATACGCCAAATCGTATGACAGTGACTGCAAACTATGTTTTGGTAAATGACAAGGGCCAAGTTGTTCAGTCAAAGACGTCAAACGGAATGGTTGATACGTATCTATCGACGAATATGGTGACAACTGGTGACATGGGCGCCGAAGTTGTTGGTGACTGGCGTTCAGTTGGTCTTGATGGAACTATCAGCGCTACGTCACAGGCTTCAGCTGTTAAAAACTTCGATGGGTATAAGCTGGTCGATAAAGAAGGTGTTTGGTCTTCAACGCCTTTGACATTTGATTTTGATGCGGATGGTGATGGTAAAGACGACCCTGTTCCACAAACTTCAGATGAATATATTGATTATGTGACGAATGTTTATAACAAATTTATGACGGCTCAAAATAAAGAGGCAGAAGCATACAATACGGAACACGCTTCTGAAATTGCTGCTGGAACGTTAACGAAGCAGACGATTTTGAACCCGATTGAATTGACTGATATTCAGAAGACGTGGGTTAACTTGAGTGTTGATACCAATAACGTCGATCATAAATATCAAGCGGCTAATAACTTTGTCACGTACCAATACAAGGTTGACCCAACTATCACATACACTTACAAGGATTCAGCCGGTAAGGTGATTAATAAGGGTGAACCAGTAGTGGATGCCGATGGCAACTCATACTACAGTGACCGTACGCCAGCGGTTATTCACGTAACGGCTGATATGCCAGCTGATGGTGGCGGTGCCTATACTGTGACGGATACCGCAGCTGATATTGCAGGATTCTCACGTTCAGACGCGGGTGCATTGACGTTTAACGGAAATGCCTACGTGGCCAGTGGGGTGCTACCAAGCACGAACTATGATGTGGTCTTCACGGCAGTGCCACAAAAGATTACGACGAGTTACGTATCTGATACGAAGAATGCCGCTGCAGCAACTGATAAGATGCCTGCAACGACGACGACGGTTCGTGATACGAATGCGACGTACACGGTTGATACAACTGGTGGGGCTACCATCCCCGCTGGTTACTACGTCAGCCAAATCACGTATAACAAGGCTGTTGTTGCGACGGCCGACTCAGCCACGAGTGGGTTGCACCAGGGGGATGCAGCCTTTACATCAGTTGATGAAGTGGTGAAGGCTGTCTCAGAGCTTGGCACGACTGCGAACCAAATCGAATACACATTGACGGCAGCGCCAGAGCCTTTGCAGGTAACGTACAGTTACACCACAGCAAAGGTGGCAAACTGGACGACCCCAAAGACAACGATTGCGGCCAATGTTAACGACACGGTTGCGACTGACGACGCCTACAATGTAGCGGTACCAACAGTTGCTGGTTACACTGCCCAAATTGTTGCGAAGGCTGCTGACGGAACTGTTTTGAACACGTACACAGCAACCCAATTTAAGGCGATTGCAGCCGCCGGTTTGGCCATGACGGCTGATGGTGCATACTACGACGTGATTTACACGCCAGCAGTGCAAAATATCAAGACGTCATACACCTTGCCTAAGAATGCCAAGGTGCAAATGACCCAAATGACAGCCGATACTGTGCAAGCTGCCACGGATTCAACGTATGATGTGACGGCTGATGGCCCATTGAAGGCGTTGATTCCACGTGGATACCAAGTGGCAACAATCACAATCAATGGTCAGGAACTATCAGTTGATGATGCTGATGCCCAAAACTTGCAAGTCATCGCTGGTGATAACACAGTGGTCTACAACTTGAAGGCATCCATCCAACCATTGACGGTTAACTACGGTTTCGCTAATAAGACGCCAAATGCGAAGGCAGTTGCGTTATTGCCAGGTAAGTCAACAGGTACGAACGCGACGCAAGATATCGATAAGGTATCTTACGCAACGGGTGACAACTACACAGTGGTTGTCCCTAAGATTGCGGGTTATGTTGCCACGGTGACAACGGGCGATAAGGATAATCAATCAACGATTGACCCCACGGCACCTATTCAAATGGTGGCTGGCGGGGCAACCTACAACGTGGTTTACACGCCTGAAGCACAGAC
>NZ_KQ970391.1:273932-278026 GCF_001579105.1 Weissella sp. DD23
GACGGCACCAATGACGGGATTGCCAACTAACATTGCAGACGAGGCCGTTTTGACAGATGCCAAGTATGCCGTTGCAGTGCCAGACGTTGCAGGTTATACCGCATCAGTGGTTGATGCAAATGGTAATACCTACACGCTGGCGCAATTGGCTAATTTGCCAGGTATGCCTGCTGGTGGTGAAAGTTACACGGTCACGTACACGCCAAATGCACAACGTGTCAACGTGGTATTCAAATTGAATACGACGGACGGTGTGGAAATGAATGGTCGTGTGGCAGAGCGTATCGATGGTATTTCTAATGGTACAGTTAGCTACGATAAGATTACTGACTTGGACGTGCCAGGTTATGCCTACCAATGGCAAAACACCGTCGCAACGTTTGACAGTGATGATAATCAAGATCAAACGGTCTACATTATCTACACAGCCAAGTCTGATCAAAAGGCTAAGTTGGTCTTTGTGAATGATCCAAAGCAACAAGCTGATATCGATACGACAAACGGTACAACGAACACACAAATTACGTTTGTAAACCCAACAACCAAGCAAACGTTGACTGATCAAGATTTGGTGCGCACTGGTTATACGTATGTTTTGGCCGGTACCAGCAACGCCTATGCGTCACTGGTTAACTTGCCAAAGTACACGGATGCTGATGATGACACACAAACTTATGACGTGACATACACGGCTAAGAAGCAACAAATCGGCATTGTGCAAAGCGGTTTGCCAACGGGCTTAATGACGGCGAATAACTTAGCTAAGATTGCCGGTTATACGAATGGTCACTATGGTCAAGAGTTGGATGGTACGTCAAACAACACACTGCCAACGGCTGCGCAATTGCACGTACCTGGATATGCGTTCCAAGCTTATCTGGTACATGCCGATGGCACGAAGACGGCGGTCGATTTGACGGCACTTGGTGATCAAGTCTTTAACTTGTTGCCAGGTACGATTGACGATAACGGTTTGGCTGTGACGCAGGTTGAAGTGGATTACACGCCAACGCTGCAACAAGCCATTGTGCAGGATGCCACACATAACTTTGAGACGGCGACTGGTCAAACGGGAGCGAAGATTGTGTTGCAGATGACGGATGCTGCTTTGGCAAAGGCCGGTTACACCTACACGGTTAATGGCTTTAGTTCATTGACGGATGCGGTGGCAGCAATGGCAACGTATGACAACACGGATAATGCTGCGGACGCGACCGTCGATGGTACGCCACAGCTATTTAATGTTGTTTACACAGCTAACAACCAATCAATTCCGGTTAGGGTAGTTGGTTTGCCAGCTGCCAAGGTGCCTAATTTGGCCAACTTGACGGGTGTTACGGACAGTACGTATAACAACGTGCCAACGGATGCCCAACTTAAGGTGCCAGGTTATGCCTATGTCATTACGGATTCGAACGACAAGGCCGTAACGCTTGATCAATTGAAGACGGCCACGTTCCAAATGAACGGTGAACAGTTGGCGGTGACAGACTATACGGTGACGTATACCGCTGAACCAACATCTGCTAAGGTCATTTACCAATACGATTCAAGTGCTACCTTGGCGAATGCACCAACGTTGCCAGAAACAACAGTTATTTCAGGTGTGACTGACGGTGCGTACCCAGCGACGACTATCCAAACGTTGCCAGGTTATACGACGGTGGTAGTTGCCCAAAGCGCTCAGGTAACTGGTCAATATGATGCTGCGACGAACCAAATTAACGGGACGTTCACGGCAGATGATATGTCAGGTGATAATTCAGTTTACGTCGTGACGTATGTGCCGACGGATCACGACATCAAGGTGCATTATGAAGTTGATGAACCAACCGATGCGACTGAACCATCAGGAACGTTTACGTTGCCAGCTGATACGAAGATTTCAATCAAGACCGATAAGGGTTACCAGATTACATCTGTCGCAACCCCTGGTTATGCGATTGAGAAGATCGATGGCAAGCTGATCGACTGGGACAAGTTGGCTAAGGTCACTGAGACGGCAGAAGATGGCACGATTATCACGTATTACAAGCTGGATGATCACACGTTGATTAGTTCAGACAAGTTGAATGTGACATTTACTAATACAGCTGCGGTTGACGCGACTGGTGAATTGCAAACATCACATTACGACATTACGTTGTTGCCAACGAAGCAAGACTTTGATGTGACGTACGAATGGGCTGATGCAGCCACTCAGGATGCAGCGAATGCGACGGCTAAGGCTAAGATCGACGCGCAAGTTGCAGCACCAGTTGCTAAGACTGGCATTTACACGGACCACAAGTACGGCTTTAGCTATGTTGTGGTACCAGGCTACACGGCGACTGTATCTGGTGTTGCGCACGTGGATGATAAGACGGACAGTGATTTAGCCGGTGCCTTCGACGATGATGGTAAGGGTAACGTCACAGCCAACATGCACGCGGTTAACACGAGTTACAAGGTTGTTTACTCAGCGAATAAGCAACACATAGATGTGGTTTACCATGTCGCTGATACTGGTATGACAGATGTGTTGGCAGTCACAGGTTTGCCAACGGATGACTCAGGCATTGTAACTGGTTCACTCGAAGGTCAGACCGACATGGCGTACACGGATGAAACGTCAGGCGATTTTAACTACAAGCTCGTGAAGGCCGTGCCAGGTTATACGTATACCATCACAGATGCAGCCGGCCATGTGGTTAAGGATGCAACGGGTAAGTTGTTGTTCATGCGTGAAGCGGACTTTGATTTGAGCACATTGCCAGGTACGTTTGCAGTTGATGCAACGACTGGTGCGTTGATTCAAAATCAATACACAATTACGTATCAAGCAGATAAGCAACAACAAATTACCTTTGAAAACCCAACTGATCCAGCAACTGGTAAAGCACCAGTGACGGATCCAATTACGCAAACGGCTGATTCAAATCAAACGTTTGCCGAAGTTGATTTGGGTAAGGATTACAACATTCCGGGTTATACGATGCACATCGACGGTGAGGCTGGCACAGTGTTGGCGTCACAAAAGGCGGACAACACGGATGTCGCTTACACGTTTGATAATGATGCAACGGATGAGGCACTTGCACAATCTGTGGCTGCAACTGATGGCACTGTGCAAAAGCACGTTGTGACTTATGTTGCGAACACCGATCAAAAGGCAAGTTTGACGATTGTGAATAAGCCGGTTTCTGCTGGTGATTTGCCAATCGTTGCACCGATTACAGATGGCACGACCGATGCCAAGGTTGATTTTGGTATTACGCAAAGTCAACTTTATGTACCAGGTTATACATTTGTCGTGACTTTGGTTGGGGATGCCACGAAGACGCCGATTAATATTGATGATTTGCGCTTTACGCGTGATGAAACAGATGACCAAGCATACGAAGTGACGTACACGCCAATTTCACAAACGGTGAACGTTAACTACAAGACAGATGGTTTGACGACGGACCAACAAGCCAATGTGCCTGGTTCGGCTGCTGACTTTACGTTGACTGGTAATACGGATACGAACTATGCATCAGCTACAATGAGTGGTGCATCAAATGCTGTGATTTCAGGTCGACCTGGTTACACATTCACGGTCAGCGAAGTGCACGGTCAAGGATCAGATGCAACATCATCAGCTATTTCGGCAGCAACTAACTTGGGTAGTCAGGCGACATTCGATTTGGCTGACGTAGCAAACGGCTATACTTTCGCAGTAAGCGGCACTGGTAATGAATCAGGACTTGCCGTTGCTGGGTCAGAACAATTAAAGACGCCTGAAATCGATGTTGCTTACACGGCGTTGCCACAACACATGCAGGTGACGTACGCAGTTACCGGTACACCAACGACGGCCCAACAAGCCCGCGTAGATGCGGGGGCGAAGGATAATCCAACGACGGTCACGGCAACAACTGATGCATTATTGTCAGTTGCGACAGCTGCCACAACAATGATTATTCATTCAGTTGATGGCTACACATTCATGATTTACAAGAAGAAGGCTGACGGTTCTCGTGGCGATTTGGTGACAACCGACCCACAGACAACGGACTTCGACTTGACAAAGAATGCGTTGACGAAGGATCAATTATTTGCAGTTGATGCTG
>NZ_KQ970391.1:278046-279370 GCF_001579105.1 Weissella sp. DD23
AGACGGTTCATGTCAACTTTGAAGACGCAACGACGAAGATGGCAGTTGCTGACCAAGATACGGTGACAATTTCTGGATTGTCAGACGGTACGATTGACTTTACTTCTGCCCAAACGGTCGTTGATGCCCTTATTGCTAAGGGATACCAAGTTGTGACTGGATTGCCAACGGATGCAACTTTGTACGACAACGACGATGCAAATGACCAAACATTTACGGTGACAGTTCGTCATGGTGTGTCAGATGAACACGAAACACTTGCAGCAACATCAACAGTGGCGTATGAGGGTGCCAACCCAGCGCCAGAAGCGAACGTTGTTTCTGTGACTGTGACGCACACATACCAAACGGATGACGTGACTGGCAATCGTATCCAAGCTGGCGATAAGGCTAATTATGGTACGTACTATAAGGCAGATACGTATGTAATTGCTGAAGCTGATGCTTCTAAGGCAACGGTTGATGGCACGACGGGAGATATCACGTTCAAAACGGTAGATACCCCAGCTGTGGCCGGATACACGCCAGATGCGGAAACGAAGCAAAATGTCAGCGCTGCGATTGTCGATGCAGAGACTGGTGCAGTAAGTTATGCACCAGTTGCGTCAACGGTGACGTATACCGCAGATGTGCAAAAGGTTGTTGTGACATTTAAGGATTTGACGACTGGTAAAGCAGTTTCAGGTCAAGAACCGGTGATGATTACCGGTGTGACTGATGGCACGATTGACTTTACGACAGCGCAAGATGTTGTGAAGGCTTTGGAAGAAGCTGGTTATTATGTTGTGACTGGATTGCCAAAGACTGATGTGCCATATGACAACGATGATGCAAAGAATCAAACTTATGAAGTAACACTGCGTCACAGTGTTACCCCACAAAGTGAAGATTTGACGGCAACGTCAACGGTGACATACGAAGGTGCCAACCCAGAACCTAAGTCAAATAAGGCAACTGTAACGATTACGCACACGTATCAAACAGACAATGTCACAAAGCAACGCATTCAAGCAATTGCGAAGGATTCGTACGGGGCTGATTATGTGGCAGATACGTATACGGTAGCGGATGTGGACAAGGCGACCGTCACTGTTGACAAGACGACGGGTGCATTGACGTACACTGCAGTTGAGACGCCAGCCGTCGCTGGTTACACACCGGATAAGACGTCAGTATCAAACACGGCGGAAGCAGTATTGAATACTGAGACTGGCGAGTACAGCTATGGACCAGCCAAGTCAACGGTAACGTACACAGCAGACGCTCAGAAGGTAGTCGTGAAGTTTAGCGATTTGACGACTGGACAACCGGTCGCCAAGCAAAC
>NZ_KQ970391.1:279736-280559 GCF_001579105.1 Weissella sp. DD23
AGAAGGTAGTCGTGAAGTTTAGCGATTTGACGACTGGACAACCGGTCGCCAAGCAAACAGATGTGACAATCGAAGGTGTAACTGATGGTAAGGTTGACTTTACGACCGCGCAAGCGACTGTTGATGCGTTGGTTAAGGCCGGCTACTACGTAGTCGCTGGACTACCAACTGATCCGGTGTTATTTGACAATAAGGATAAGGAAGACCAGTCATTTACGGTAACGTTGCGTCACCAAGTTACAAACGAGACTGAGCCATTGACGGCGACGTCAACGGTGACGTATGAAGGGGCTAACCCAGCGCCCGCAACGAACGTGGTTACGGTAACAGTGAACCACACGTATCAGATGGATAAGGTGACTGGCGCACGTATTCAAGCAACAGCGAAGGATGCGTACGTTACGGATTACCAGCCAGATACGTACACGGTTGCGGTAGCTGATGCGGCAAAGGTAACGGTGGATGAAACGACGGGTGCTTTGACGTACACGACGATTGAAACACCAGTTGTAGCTGGTTACACACCAGACAAGACGTCAGTATCAAATACAGCCAATGCGGTATTGAATGCTGAGACTGGTGAGTATAGTTACGAACCAGCCGAGAC
This sequence comes from Weissella sp. DD23, assembly GCF_001579105.1. Lineage (NCBI taxonomy): Bacteria > Bacillati > Bacillota > Bacilli > Lactobacillales > Lactobacillaceae > Weissella > Weissella sp. DD23. The sequence continues at coordinate 280,344 of NZ_KQ970391.1, forward strand.
AACGGTAACGTATACCGCAGACGCCCAGAAGGTTGTCGTGAAGTTTAACGATTTGACGACAGGACAACCGGTCGCCAAGCAAACAGATGTGACAATCGAAGGTGTAACGGATGGCACGATTGACTTTAAGACGGCGCAAGACGTCGTTGATAAGTTGGTTAAGGCCGGCTACTACGTAGTCGCTGGACTACCAACTGACCCAGTGTTGTTTGACAA
>NZ_KQ970391.1:280830-281463 GCF_001579105.1 Weissella sp. DD23
AGCGAAGGATGCGTACGTTACGGATTACCAGCCAGATACGTACACGGTTGCGGCAGCTGATGCGGCAAAGGCAACGGTGGATGAAACGACGGGTGCGTTGACGTACACGACGATTAAGACACCAGCTGTAGCTGGTTACACACCAGATAAGACGACAGTATCGAATACAGCGGAAGCAGTATTGAATACTGAGACTGGTGAGTACAGCTACGCACCCGCTAAGTCAACGGTGACGTATACCGCAGATGCACAGAAGGTTGTCGTGAAGTTTAGTGATTTGACGACTGGACAACCGGTCGCCAAGCAAACGGATGTGACAATCGATGGTGTGACTGATGGCACGATTGACTTTAAGACGGCGCAAGACGTCGTTGATAAGTTGGTTAAGGCCGGCTACTACGTAGTCGCTGGACTACCAACTGATCCAGTGTTGTTTGACAATAAGGATAAGGAAGATCAGTCATTTACGGTAACGTTGCGTCACCAAGTTACAAACGAGACTGAGCCGTTGACGGCAACGTCAACAGTGACGTACGAAGGGGCTAACCCAGCGCCCGCAACGAACGTGGTTACGGTAACAGTGAACCACACGTATCAGATGGATAAGGTAACTAACACGCGAATTCAAGCAAC
>NZ_KQ970391.1:281728-282401 GCF_001579105.1 Weissella sp. DD23
GGCGAAGGATGCGTATGTTACGGATTACCAGCCAGATACGTACACGGTTGCGACATCTGATGCGGCAAAGGTAACGGTGAATGAAACGACGGGTGCATTGACGTACACGACGGTAAAGACGCCAACCGTCGCTGGTTACACACCGGATAAGACGTCAGTGTCAAATGAAGCGGAAGCAGTATTGAATACTGAGACGGGTGAGTACAGCTACGGACCAGTTTCAACGAAGGTTGTTTACACAATTGATGCTGTGCAAAAAGCATCATTGCATTTTGTAAATGATCCAAGTAATCGTGCTGACAAGGTGATTTCGGACGGTAAGGCATATGAAACGATTGACTTTGGTACGACGACGGCTGATTTGCATGTGCCAGGTTATAGTTATGTGATTACGGATGCGGACGGCAAGACATACGAGTCAATTGACGACTTTGTTTACACGGCCACGGAAACTGATTCACAGGACTACACGGTAACGTACACGGCATTGCCAGTCGAAGTTGCGGTGCACTACGACACAACTGAGTTAACAGCTGAGCAGAAGACAACAGTTAACGTAAAGGATGGCAAGATTACTGGTGTAACTGACGCCAAGTATGCAACGGCTAATGGGGCGACAACGGTACCAGCCGTGCCAGGTTATACGTTTACGGTAACTGACGCGACCGGAAAT
>NZ_KQ970391.1:282757-294421 GCF_001579105.1 Weissella sp. DD23
AAGGATGCTGAAAAGGACTTTGACTTGAAGAAGGTTCCGGGCCAATTTGCGGTTGATGAATCAGGCGAACTAAAGAACCCAAGTTACACGGTTGTTTACACGCCTGAATTGCAACAGCAAACAGTCAACGTGACGTTCCCTGTATCAGCGGGAAAGCCAAACGTAACTGGCGATGTCGTGAAGGAATCAGTAACTGGTGTCGACTTTACGGATACTGATCTAGCAGCGAAGTACAGTGTCGACGGTTATACGATGTATGTTGACGGTGTGAAAACGACCACGATTGCGTCGGAGCCAACCGACACAACGGCTAACGGCTTGAGTGAAACTGATGGGACACCACAGAACCACAAGGTGACGTATGTGGCTAACACGGATCAAAAGGCGACGTTGACGTTTAAGAACGATCCAAAGCACCGGACGACAATCGTTGAATCAGAAGGAACGTCAGACGAGACGATTAACTTCGGTACGACGACGGCTGATTTGACGGTGCCAGGTTACGATTATGTCATTGAGGATGCTGCCGGTAACAAGTACACGTCAATTGACGACTTTGTTTACACGGCGAAGGAAGCTGATTCACAAGACTACACTGTCACCTATACAGCTAAGCCAGTGGAAGTTGCCGTACATTATGACACTGAGAATTTGACTGCTGGTCAAAAGACGACAGTCAATGCAACTGATGGTGTCATCACGGGTAAGACGGATGCTGGTTATGCGACAGCCGATGGTGCGACAACTGTAAAGGCAGTGCCAGGCTACACATTCACCGTGACCGATGTGGCTAAAAATACAGTTGTTGCAAACAGTACTTCGGATTATGACTTGAAGGAAGCAACAGGGACGTTTGCTGTTAATGCGGCTGGTAAGCCAATTAACAGCGAGTTCACAGTCGTTTATACACCGGTTGCCCAATCAGTGGCTGTAGATTACGACACGGCTAACCTAACGCCAGAGCAACAGAAAACTGTTGCGGCGACGGATGGCAAGCTTGATGGCGTAACGGATGCGAAGTACAGTACAGCGACTGGCGATAAGATTGTCAAGGCAGTGCCAGGCTACACATTTACAATCACTGATGCATCAGACAAGCCAGTTGTGAGTGATGCAACGAAGCCGTTTGATTTGACGACGGTGGCCGGTGCGTTTGCCTTGAATACTGATGGTAAGTTGGTCAACGACCAATTTAAGGTTGTTTACACGCCAGTTGGACAAACGGTGGCTGTAAACTACAACACAACCGATCTGAATGACACACAGAAGTCACAAGTGAAGGCACCAACCACGGCAGCAATCACGGGTAAGACAGATGCGTTGAATGGGACGGCTGATGGTGCGACAACTGTTAAGTCCGTACCGGGCTACACGTTTACAGTGACGAATAATGCTGGTGACCTTGTAAAGGATTCTGAAAAGGACTTTGACTTAAAGAAGGTTCCTGGTCAATTTGCGGTTAACTCAGATGGTACGTTAAAGAACCCAAGTTACACGGTTGTTTACACGCCTGAATTGCAACAGCAGACAGTTAATGTGACATTCCCTGCATCAGCGGGTAAGCCAAACGTAACTGGCGAGGTCGTGAACAAGTCTGTGACTGGCGATAACTTTACGGTCACTGACCTATCAAGTTATAACGTTGATGGTTACACGATGTTAGTTGATGGTAAGCCAGCAACCAGCATTGCGGCAGAAGCGACTGACACAACGGCTAACGGTTTGAACAAGACTGATAGTGAGCCACAGCTTCACGAAGTCACATTCGAGGCGAAGGCGGATCAAAAGGCGACGTTGACGTTTAAGAACGATCCAAAGCACCGCGATATGATTTCTAAGGATAATGGTGTGTCAGATACAACGATTGACTTTGGGACGACGACGGCTAAGTTACACGTGCCAGGTTACAGTTATGTGATTACCGATGTGGACGGCAAGACATATGAGTCAATTGACGACTTTGTATACACGGCCAAGGAGGCTGATTCACAGGACTACACAGTTACGTACACGGCATTGCCAGTGGAAGTTGCTGTGCACTATGACACAAACAACTTAACTGACGGTCAAAAGGCGACCGTTAAGACAACTGATGGCAAGATTACTGGTGTAACGGACGCAAAGTATGCAACGGCGAATGGTGCGACAACGGTACCAGCTGTGTCAGGTTACACGTTTACGGTGACCAATGCGTCAGGCAAGTCAGTTGTCAGTGATGCGACGAAGCCGTTTGATTTGACAACAGTGACAGGTACGTTTGCAGTTAATGAAGCTGGTCAGCCAATTAATGATCACTTCACAGTCGTTTACACACCAGTTGCCCAAAAGGTAGCGGTGGATTACGACACGGCTAACCTAACCCCTGCACAACAGGCAACGGTTGATGTGCAGGATGGCCAACTTGATGGCGTAACGGATGCGACCTACGACACGGCAACCGGCGACAAGATTGTTAAAGCTGTGCCAGGGTACACATTTACCATTAAGGATGCGTCAGGTAAGTCAGTTGTCAGTGATGCGACGAAGTCATTTGATTTGACGACAGTAGACGGGGCCTTTGCATTGAATCCTACCGGCAAGCTGGTTAACGATCGCTTTACGGTGGTTTACACGCCAGTTAAGCAAACGGTAGCGGTGGATTACAACACGTCGAATTTGAACGAGACACAAACGTCACAAGTGAAGGCACCAACCACGGCGACAATCACGGGTAAGACGGATGCGTTGAATGCAACGGCTGCCGGCGATACAACGGTTAAGGCTGTGCCGGGCTACACATTTACGGTAACGGACGCGTTAGGCAAGCCGGTTGTTGAAAATTCAGAGAAGAACTTTGATTTGACTAAGGTGCCAGGTCAATTTGCGGTTAATGCAAATGGATCGTTAAAGAACCCAGGTTACAACGTGGTTTACACGCCTGAATTGCAACAACAAACGGTAAACGTGACGTTCCCTGCGTCAGCAAACCGCGACAACGAGACGGGCACTGTTGTTAATAAGTCTGTGACGGGACAGGACTTCACGGTCACTGACCTATCAAGTTACAACGTCGATGGATACACGATGTTAGTTGATGGTACGCCAGCAACTAGCATTGCAGTAGAAGCGACTGACACAACTGCTAACGGTTTGAATAAGACTGATAGCAAGCCACAATTGCACACGGTGACGTTTGTCGCGAACACTGATCAGAAGGCACGTCTGACGTTTGTTAATGATCCTAAGCAGCGCGATCAAATTACCAAGAATGATGGTGAGTCAGATACGACGATTAACTTTGGGACGACGACGGCTGATTTGGCAGTACCAGGTTACAGCTACGTCATTACGGACGCGGCTGGTAACACGTACAAGTCAATTGATGACTTTGTTTACACAGCGAAGGAAGCTGATTTGCAAGATTACACCGTCACGTATACTGCTGAGCCAGTGACGGTTGCGGTTCACTTTGATACGACAATGTTGACGAAGGAACAACAAGCAACGGTTAATGCCACGGATGGTGAAATTAGTGGTAAGACGGATGCAGATTACACGACGGCGCAAGGCCAAACGACGGTGCCAGCTGTACCGGGCTATACGTTCACGGTGACGAATGCAGCTGGGAAGGTTGTGGCGCAAGATGCAACGTCAGACTTTGATTTGACGACAGTGTCAGGCGCATTTACGGTCAACCCAGATGGCACACCAAAGAATGACCACTTCACGGTTGTTTACACACCAGTTGAACAGGTTGTGACGGTTAACACCGACACGACAGGGTTGAATGCGACGCAAAAGGCACAAGTGAATGTACCAGCAACGGCGACAATCACGGGTAAGACGGATGCGTTAAATACAACTGCTACAGGTGCGACGACAGTGAAGGCAGTACCAGGTTACACGTTCACGGTGACGGATGCGGCGGGTCATAAGATGGTTGAACATTCAGAGGCAAACTTTGATTTGACGACTGTCCCTGGCCAATTCGCGGTTAACCCTGACGGTACGCTGCAGAACCCAAGTTACACAGTGGTTTACACGCCTGAAGTACAACAACAAACGGTTAACGTGACGTTCCCTACGTCAGCAAACCGAGCTAACAAGACTGGCACAGTGGTGAACACGACTGTTACTGGTCAAGATTTCACGGCGACTGACTTATCGAATTACAACGTTGACGGTTACACAATGTTGGTTGATGGTGTGAAGACAACGATGATTAATCCTGAGGCAACGGATACCACGGCCAATGGCACGTCAGCAACTGATGATGTACCACAAGTTCACAACGTGACATTTGTGGCTAACACGGATCAGAAGGCGACGCTAACATTTGTGAACGATCCTAAGCATCGTCAACCAGTTGTTGAGACGACAGGAACGTCAGATACAACAATCAGCTTTGGTATGAAGACTGCGGATTTGGCTGTGCCAGGCTATAGTCATGTGATTACTGACGCTGCTGGTAAAACATACACGTCGATTGACGAGTTTGTTTACACCGCAAAGGAAGCTGATTCACAGGACTATACAGTGACTTACACGCCAGCCGTGCAACAACAAACGGTGACGGTCACGTTCCCTAAGGCAGCTGGCCGACCAAATATTGTTGGTCAGGTGACCCAAACGTCAACAACAAGTGTTGATTTTGCAACGGTTGATTTGACGAAGTATGCGGTGCCTGGTTACACGATGTTAGTCGACGGCCGACCAGCGACAAGCATTGCACCGGAAGCAACGGATACCACACCAAATGGTTTGGCGACTGTTGATAATGCGCCTCAAGGACACCAAGTAACATTTGTCGCAAATGCTGCGAAGGCTCAAATTGTGGTAATTGATGACACGACTGGTGCGACTTTGCGTGTTGATGATGTGCAAGGCGTGACGGACGGTGAGGTTGTTTACAACAGTCCAGCAACCATTAAGCGTTACGAAGCGATGGGTTATGTGCTGGTATCAGACGGCTTTATTGCTGGTACCCATTATGATGCGATTGCTGATGCAACACGTGATTCACAAATCTTTGAGATTCACTTGCAGCACGATACAGTTGATAGCACGGGTAAGACGCGCACAATTGTCCGCCATACGACGATTAAAACGCCGGATGGTAAGGTTGTAACGGTTGAACAAGTTGTCACGGTGACACCGCACTTTAGCGTTGATCGGGTGACAGGTGAACGCGTGCCGGATGCTGCGGTAACAGACAAGACCAAGTATGCTCATGCTGAAATGCCTTGGCTTGAAACGCACGATCGGACGGCACGTACGGTTGTTAGTGAGATCAAGATTAATGGGCAAACGGGTGAGACGGACTTTGGTGATGTGCAGGTTGCCAATATGCCAGGTTACAAGTTAGTTCGGACGAACGAACCAAACGGTGATCAGGTGGTAACCTTTGTTGCGACGGCCACGGTCCCAGTAATACCACATGAGTCTGTGAAAGCACCAATGACGACTGAACAAACACCAACTGTCGTGACTGTTTTGCAGCCAACGCCAAGTGTACCGGTGGTAACATCGGCTGCACCGGCGCTGGTTAGTCAGGCACCTGCGAGTCAGGCGGTTATCACGTCGGCGAGCGCGGTGAATGTGACACCAACAACGTCAGCAGCACCACTAGAACCGATTACAGAACCAGATGTTGCGGTTATTCACGATACGGTTGTTGATGGTGATGAAGGCTTGTGGATTCACGAAATCCCAGACGATAAGGATGGCGATGTCAGTGATTTGCAAAACCTCCATGATACCAACGTTATGACGAACGACCCATACTTTGTGGCGCTATTGTTTGCAACATTAGTTGCCGCCGGTATGTTCGGCGTTCTCATGGCCTTCTATCGTCGACGCGAAGTGACTGAGCGTAAGCTAGCTGCACGCCGAGATGATGGTGACCAGAATTAAAAAATAACGAAGAAACCTCTTCGCTCCCAAGAGCCACTGACGCATTGCGTTAGTGGCTTAAGGGGGTGAAGGGGTTTTTCGTTTTAAGAAGAGGAATGGTTATGAAAAAAATTGGGTTAGCATTAGCATTCGTTGTGGCGCTGCTTGGCGTACAAAGTCAGGTGCACGCGGATGTCGCGGACTATGAAGTCCATGCATTAATTCCGGCAACGCAGATTAAAGGAAATCATACGGAAGCGTTTGATATGGTGCTGGCGCCAAATCAAACCCAGAACATGTCATTTGTGATTACAAATCACACGGACAAAGATATCGTGTTTGATATTGCCAAAGGAACAGCTAAAACAACCGTTAATGGAAACGTCAACTATACAGCCGACGACACGACGTTTGATACGTCGATGCCCGAACCAATCGGGGAAGATATGCAGATTCCGGCAACTGTGACTGCTAAGGCAGCTACGAATACAGGGTTTAATGTCACACTCAAAACACCTAAAACCGCTTGGCGAGGGTTGCTAGCTGGCGGTATTAAAATTACCCCGCGCGGTGAGGTGGCCAATAAAAAAACGGAGAGTAGTGACGATCAAGGCATCACGACGATTCCAAAAACGATTGGCGTCTTTGTCCGTAACAAAGACGGCCTGCCCGTGGCGAAACCGGCATTTGATTCGGCAGCGATTAAGCGCATTAAAGGGAAACCAGCACTGGGCATTTTAGTCCGCAACCCGCACGGTAATTTCGTAAATAAATTCCGGGTTACCGCGCAGGTGGTGGATAAGCATGGCAAGATTGTCTTGCAACGAGAACAGGCAGGCATGACAATGGCGCCCTATTCAAAAATGACCTGGCCGATTAATTTAAAAAAGACAGGCTTATCATCGGGTGACTATACCGTTCGTTTAGCGGCTCGTTGGGTGCGCGATAGTGTGACCGGCGATTACGTGGACAATATTAGTGATAAAAAAGAATTCGTGAAGCATTGGGAAACCACGGTCAACGTCACGGCTGATGAATTCACAACGCGCCACGTTAATACTTGGTCGTGGTTAGATACTGTGATGGTGCTGATATTGTTCGTGTTGGTTGTGGCCATCGTCACTGTGATTATTAAAATTCGGGGACTCCACAAGCGTTATTAAGAGATGAATCCCAAGACAACAGTGCGTCGGGGCGTGTCACGTGATACAATAAAAAAGAATAAATTTGGTGAAAGGCCGTAAAAGGGCTCAGAGATGAAAGATAGTCGACTACCTCGGGAAGGCGACTTTATTACGATTAAGAGCTACAAGCACGACGGCAGTTTACACCGAACTTGGCGTGATACGATGGTCCTTAAAACCAGTGAAAATGCAATTATTGGGTTGAATGATCACACATTGGTGACCGAAGATGACGGTCGTCGATGGGTGACACGTGAGCCTGCTATTGTGTATTTTCACCGTAAGTATTGGTTTAACATCGTCGCGATGATACGAGATAATGGGGTGTCATATTACTGCAACCTCGCTTCACCATTTGTTTTGGATAAAGAAGCCCTAAAATATGTAGACTACGACTTAGACGTAAAGGTTTTCCCAGACGGCGAGAAGCGTTTGTTGGATACGGATGAGTACGAGCTACACAAAGCGCAGTGGCAATACCCGGCGGATATTGATTTTATCGTAAAGGAGCACGTGAAAATTCTCGTGGATTGGATCAATAAGCACCAGGGCCCATTCTCTGATGAGTACATCGACTTGTGGTACCGACGCTACTTGGAAATCAAGCGTCGTAATAATCGTTAGTCGCAATATGATTTTGTAAAGGCAACCAGAATGTTAGCGCATTTTGGCTGCTTTTACTTTATAATCAAAAACGGAAATGTTTTAAGGGGATAAACAATATGAAAAAGTTTGGGTTAGTCTTATTGCTGATTATCGCGTTTGTTGGTGGGATTATCGGTTACCGTCATGTCACCAGCAATCAAGGGTATGAGGCGACGATGACAAATGCGCACAATGCATTAAACAAGCAGAATTGGTCAGATGCCAAGTTCTACTACCAAGAAGCACAAAAGGAAAAGAAGTCAGTTGAAGCGCGAACGGCGTTGGATCAGCTGGTGTATGCCATTCGAGCTGATAAAAGTGCCAATAAGGGCGATTGGCAAGACGCTTTGGATTGGTACCACACAGCGAAAGTCGTTGACGGTGCGGTGGACCTAGTGAACGAGAACATTGATGTGGCCGTTCGCAAGGTCAAGACGAGCCGGGCGTCTTCTGAAGCCAAGGTGTCATCAAGCAAGGCGGCATCAGTTGCGTCTTCTAAGGCGGCTTCTGCAAGTATTGCTGCCTCACAGAGCAAGGCAGCGAGTGAAGCAGCAGCCTCATCACGAAAGGCAGCGGAATTATCATCATCCGTTGCAGCATCTGTTAGTCGTTCATCGGCTGCACAATCAATTAGTGAGGCATTCAAGTCAAGTAAGTCTGCTAGCGATAGTACAACTGACAGCTCCGTTAGTGATTCGTCAGACACGTCGTCTTCAGATGCTAGTTCAATTCCGGCCAGCTCATCATCAGAACGTCAAATGGATTCAGCTGATGTTGCAGCGGCGCGGGCAGAGTTAATTGCTAAGGGATACAATGTGCAGGACTTGCCAGCCTCAGAATTGCAAGCGGCGATGAACCAAGTGATTGATTCGCATGGTGGTATGACGCTTGAAGATATTGCCAAGCAACACAAGTGGTAAGCGCTTTTCGGACAACTAAATACGTCAAAAACGAAACGGTCGTGGTGTTGAATCACGGCCGTTTTTTCGGTATACTGAATTGTTAAGATTTTTCAAAAAATCGGTAAATAAAGTAAAGAAATTAAGGGCGATAAAAATGGCATCATTACAAGAGGAATTGCAAACGCGCCGCACGTTTGCCATCATTTCCCACCCTGACGCCGGTAAAACGACCATCACGGAGCAATTGTTGAAGCTCGGTGGTGTTGTGCGTGAAGCTGGAACTGTTAAGGGCCGTAAGGGAAATTTCGCAAAATCTGACTGGATGGAAATTGAGCAAAAGCGTGGTATCTCAGTTACCTCATCAGTTTTGCAGTTTGATTTTGACGGTAAGCGTATCAACATTTTGGATACGCCAGGACACGAAGACTTTTCTGAAGACACGTACCGCACGTTGATGGCGGTTGACTCAGTTATCATGGTGGTTGACTCAGCCAAGGGTATCGAGCCACAAACGAAGAAGTTGTTCGAAATCGTTAGTGAACGACACATCCCAATTTTCACATTCTTCAACAAGTTAGACCGTGATGGTCGTGATGCGTTGGACCTGGTGGATGAATTGGAATCAACGTTGGGAATCAACGCTTACCCAATGAACTGGCCAATTGGATCAGGTCAAATTTTGGCGGGCTTGTTTGACTTGTACCACAACAATGTCGAGGTCTTCCGTCCAGAGTCTGAAGCAGAGCGTTTCTTGCCCTTGAACGCTGCAGGCACGGACTTAGCTGAACCAAACAAGTTGCAAGAGAATTCATTGTGGGCGGAAACACGCGATGAAATCGAAATGTTGAAGGATGCCGGTAACCAGTTCGATGAGCAAGCCGTCATGAACGGAGAATTGACACCAGTCTTCTTCGGTTCAGCCTTGCAAGGCTTTGGTATTGAGACATTCTTGCAAACGTACATGCAATTTGCGCCAGCGCCTTCTGCTAAGAAGACGGTGAGTGGGGATGAAGTTGAACCAGCGACAGCCCAATTCTCTGGCTTTGTCTTTAAGATTCAAGCCAACATGAACCCAAATCACCGTGACCGTATCGCCTTTGTGCGTATCGTATCCGGTGAATTTGAACGTGGTATGGATGTCACTTTGGCCCGGACCAACAAGAAGTTGCGATTGTCAAACGTGACCCAATTCATGGCAGACACGCGTGAAAATGTTGAGAACGCCTATCCAGGTGATATTATCGGTGTTTATGATACGGGTAATTTCCAAATTGGTGACACGATTTACGCCGGTAAGAAGGCAGTTGAATTTGAAGAGTTACCAACATTTACACCAGAATTGTTCATGCGGGTACATGCGAAGAATGTCTTGAAGCAAAAGTCATTCCACAAGGGTGTGACCCAATTGGTGCAAGAAGGAACGATTCAAATGTACACGGCCTGGGACTCAGGCGATTACATTTTGGGTGCCGTGGGTGCGTTGCAGTTTGAAGTATTCCAATTCCGTATGGAAAATGAATACAACACGGAAGTCTCTTTGGAGCCAATGGGTTCAAAGATTGCCCGTTGGATTCACCCAGAACAATTGGATCCACGCATGGCCTCATCACGTAACTTGTTGGTACGTGATCGGGCTGAGCAACCAGTCTTCTTGTTTGAAAACCAATTCGCAGAACGCTGGTTTAAAGATAAGTATCCAGATGTTGATTTGGAGGAAAAGCTATGATTCTTTTGATGCCAATGGCACCAAATACATGGCTGATGGGGTTGGAAATTTTTGCCTTGATTATGGTGGCGCCAACAGTTTTGTACTTCGTTGGGCACCGCATCTTGCGGGCATTTCCAGTACTGTTTAATGCGCTTCACTGGGTATTCGGTGCATATATGACATACGTCTTCGTTGCGGGGATTTCAACGTTGATGTTCAGTTAAAGAAAAAACGGTCAGTGATGACCGTTTTTTTGCGTTTTAGTGTACCGAAAACGGGATATAGAACATGTGTAAAATGCATGTGTTTTGTAAGGTTCGGGGGTATAATAATTTTTGTTCTTAAAGCCCGTGGCTTTTACCCAATTTCCCACGGCTACTAGTGTCAAAACTAGTTGAACCCCTATATGAAGTCGTTTGGTGTTTTTCCCAAATTTCACACCAAGCCTGAGTCGTATCAGGTAGGCTTCAAAATGATTCTTCTTTAGATAGAAGATTGAGTGAGACGGAATTTCCGTCTCTTTTTTTGTGCCGTCATTATGGTAAACTTAGGGGTGAAACTACTATGAAAATGAAAGTTGAGGACCCGCCTATGTCAGATATGGATCCACATATGCAAGCAGCCGTTTACGGCACACCACAAATTAACCCGGATGAGCGTAACCACTATTTGGGCACGTTCAGAGAACGAGTTTATGCGGCGCAAACACGTGACACATTTGGTCAGGCGGCCTACATGCCAACTTGGGAGGCCCAATTTAAGGCGCATCCCGATGGCACGTTGTTCTTAAATGGCCATTTAGAATTAGATGATTTGTCCCCATACATGCAGTTAGCCTCGAAGTATAGTATTGGGTTTACGCTGAAGTCAGACGACGTGTTTGATCGTTCAGATATCGTTGCAGTCTTCGCAGCAAAAGAGGCTGTCAATATCGATCAAATTGATATTGTTAAATTAACCAAGGCGCCAACGGTGGAAGGAGAGAGCCAACCGGCGGCAAAAAAGCCTTGGTATAAGCGATTATTTGGTTAAGTAGTCGCTTAAAGGGAGAGAGAAAATGAGACCATATGGTGAAGTGCTGAATGATATTCGAGCTGATAAAAACGTGAGTATCAGTGCGATTGAACAGTTTGGCATTAGTAAGTCGCGCTGGTATCGCTTTGTTGCCGGTGAGGCAGAGTTATCGTTAAAAGAATTAATTGATGTGTTGACCTTGTTAACCATGACCTTTTCAGAATTGGCAATGGCAGTTAAAGTGCCGTTATTTCGGCCGTTTAGTACGGTCTCGATGTTTGCGATGTCGCTGGACCAGTTGAAGACCGATGTGATTGAGACGGAAAAGACTGTGGCAGAG
>NZ_KQ970391.1:294441-294970 GCF_001579105.1 Weissella sp. DD23
CCTGACGATTATGGCTCTCAGGTCGCCCAAATGGTTTTGTACATTCGTGAAAACGGTGAGTATAATGCAACGTTATTTGAGTCGTTAAAAGAGTTATTGATGGTTACTGATAGTTACACCATCTTCGAGCTGAACGTCGCCGGTTTATTGGCGTATGGCTTGACGCCCGAAGAGTTTATGATTGTGTACCAACGCTTTGCCCGTTCCATCACGATGTTTAATACGTTCTTGCCAATTGACGTCTGGGGAATTGCCATGCAGATGCACGTGCAAGCCATTAAGAAGTTTTTGATTGATCCAAAGAATCGTAATCGTGAAAATACACGGTTTATTTTAGAAGCGATTATTAATCAACCAGCCACGGATGATACGGTTGAATTGAAAATTTTACGTCGGTTAGCAATGTTTGTACGCGATGATGAGATGTTGGAAAATCCAGCGTTGGACGACTTGGTTAAAGCGTTTTTAGACGCAGCTGAACGCGAACAGACCAGTGTAATTGGTATTGCACCAAGTGATTTAAACTTGC
>NZ_KQ970391.1:295475-298506 GCF_001579105.1 Weissella sp. DD23
TCATTTTCCGATTTATGCAGCCGGAACCGAAGTGCCATACTTTGAACACTTTGGAAAGCTGTTTCAATGGGTAGTGCAAGGCAAACATATTACGACGGCCACGATTGATCGCGCTGGCGTGTCGACGTATAAGTTGTACCGTGCCTACAAGGATCCGGACTTATTGCGGTCTGATGATATGACGGTTTTGATGCGGGTCTTGCGCTTATTGCCGGCTGATTTAGATGCAGTGGTTTACAGTCAATACATTGATACCACGCATACAACTTGGGTGCAGTATGTGCCAGAATTGACCGATCCCGCCATGTACCATGTGATGGCCGAGGTTGCCTTGAAGAATTATGAACGACTAGGTAGTCGGCGTGATTTAGAAGTTTCCTTTGAATATCGCGCGCTAGACGGTATGGCCCGTTATCCTGGCTGGTTATCAAGTCCGGTGGCCAATCAGCTAGGTCGCGAGATTATGGATGAGTTGATGAGCATTGATGTGTGGCATGATCATGAGGTGCGTTTGGTGAAGTTTGGTTTGTTGGCCATCGATTCACTGGATATGATTGATGTTTGGACCAAACAGATGCGACGGGTCTATGCAAAATCCTATGAACCTTATCGTTTGATTGAAAACATTTTAGAGGCGCTTGACTTGGCAACATTTAGAGCAGCCTTGCTAGGCAATCGTGAGTTGGTTGCTTATTACACACTTCTGGCACGTGACTTAGGCCGGGAGCAAGTTCGTGATGGCAGTTTGTGGTTGCAGTGGCGCTGGGCAATGTTAGATTACTATGAATGGTTCTTTGATGATCCGACAGCATTGGTCTCAATGTTGAGTAATTTTGTCGTCGACTATCAAACGCTAACAGGCAATTTTGCGATGATGATGCGTTATCGCTCAATTTTACAAGCACTTGGTAAGCAGCCAAAAATAAAGTAAGAAAGAAGGCGGTTGACATGCAACAACCCTTAGCATTTAGAATGCGCCCTCGGACGATTGAGGAAGTTGTTGGTCAGCAGCACTTAGTCGGTGAAGGAAAAATTATTCATCGCATGGTCACGGCAAAAATGTTGTCGTCGATGATTTTGTATGGACCGCCGGGTACCGGTAAGACAAGTATTGCGAGTGCCATTGCCGGTTCTACGAAATATGCGTTCCGTATTTTAAACGCCGCGACAGATAGTAAAAAAGATTTACAAATTGTGGCCGAAGAAGCCAAAATGTCAGGTACGGTTGTTTTGTTGCTTGATGAGATTCATCGGTTAGACAAAACCAAACAAGATTTTTTGTTGCCTCATTTGGAGAGTGGTCGTATCGTTTTGATTGGGGCCACGACGGAAAATCCGTACCTTTCAATTTTGCCAGCCATTCGATCACGGTCACAAATTTTTGAAGTGCAACCTCTGTCAGAGGATGACATGAAGATTGCCATTCAACGTGCGTTAACCGATAAGGACCGCGGGCTGGGTAATTTCGATGCGGTACTTGAAGAAGATGCGGAACGACAATTGGTTTATGCGACGAATGGTGATTTACGGTCGGCATTGAATGGGCTCGAACTAGCGGTGAAGTCAACCTTGCCAAGTGAAGATGGTCAGATTCATATTACTTTGCCTATTATTGAGGAAACCGTGCAACGCAAGGCGTTAACGGCGGACAAGGATGGGGATGGCCACTATGATGTCATCTCGGCGCTCCAAAAGTCGATTCGTGGTAGCGATACCGATGCAGCGTTGCATTATTTGGCACGTTTAATTGAAGCAGGTGATTTGCCAATTATTTCACGGCGCCTGCGGGTAATCGCGTATGAAGATATTGGCTTGGCAAATCCAGCAGTAGCAGCGCGGGCGATTACGGCAATTGATACCGCTGAGAAGTTGGGCTTTCCGGAAGCACGAATACCGCTCGCGAATGCAGTGATTGAATTGGCCTTATCGCCAAAGTCGAATTCGGCGTATACAGCAGTTGATGCAGCATTGGCGGATGTGCGCAAGGGTGGTACGGGCGATGTGCCAGATCACTTAAAAGATGCACATTATAAAGGCGCTGAAAAGTTGGGTCACGGGGTGGATTACGTTTATCCACACGGGTATCCTGGCGATTGGGTACCGCAACAATACTTACCTGATAAATTAGTTGGCAAACACTACTTTGATCCAGCGGGCAACTCAAAGGTCGAAGTGGCGTATAAAGATCAATATCAAAAATTGTCTGACGCCCAACGTAAGGGATTAAAAAAGTAGCCTGTCAAGACTGTTTATTTTATGTGGCAGGCGTATAATATGGTTATGCGAATTCCTTGGACGTACGCGTGATTCCTACTATATGTAGTTGCTTTACAACCATATTGCTCGGGGATGTCGGGAAGCCGGCGAGGCAAGCTGTTTCACTCAGTAGCCGCGAACGCTGACTTATTCACCCACTTACCTATAATCTGGAGCCAACTCATTGTGAATCATTAACGGCGCCAATCAAGTGTTCGTGCACTACTACGGTTTGCCCTGGTAGTGCTTTTTATTTGAAACGAAAAAGAGAGAAATTTTTACCATGATGATTATGATCACCTTTGTTGTCTTTGCCTTGCTAGTTGGGGCGATGGGGATTTACTTATTGCGACACAGAACTGGCTTCATGGGCATCGCTGCCGCCCAAGCCAAAATGCCAGCGACGATTTTCGGCTGGTTTTTCACGGTTGATGCGGCTTTGCTACTCATTAGTGTGGTTATTTATCGGGACGCACCACTACCAGCCGGCATTTTTGTTATACTCGCGACAATTATGACAACGGCGTTAGCGCTAACTGTCGTGCGCCGTTTGTTTAAGTAATTTACCCAATAATGAAATCTTCATACCTCTCGCATGGTTTGTTTGACGTTTATTAATGAAATCGTTTTCAAATAGCGTATAATAAACATATAGGGAAAGAGCCTATTAGAGGAGGACTTATCATGGCAGATGTAAACGTAAACTACAAGAACATTTTGGTACCAGTCGATGGCTCAAAGGAAGCGGAAGCCGCTTTGGGCAAGGCAATTCAAG
>NZ_KQ970391.1:298855-302655 GCF_001579105.1 Weissella sp. DD23
CAAAATGTGACTGACTTTAAGACGACAATGGTTGAGCAAGTTGCTGAAACGGCAAAGAAGACGTTGGATGCATACTTGCAACAAGCTAAGGATGCCGGTGTTCAAAACGTGGACTACACAATTGAGTACGGCTCACCTAAGGACATCATTGCTCATCAAGCACCTGAAAAGTTGAACGCTGATTTGATTATGATCGGGGCAACTGGTTTGAACGCAATTGAGCGTTTGTTGATTGGGTCAGTAACTGAGTATGTGACGCGTACGGCAAATGTCGACACATTGATTGTTCGCGCAAAGTAATCACAAGTTAGTTAAGGCTGTCGAGGAATCGATGGCCTTTTTTGATGCGTTTTTCTGATAAATTTGGCACGTGGCACGACAAAAAGTCACTATCTGGGAATTACCGTTGTAATGGTGATTTTTTTAGTATGATAGGATGATGGTATTTGAGAAAGGAGCGACGGGATGCGACGGAGTGATATTGTTAATTCATTGTTATTAATGAGTTTACTGGCCATTGCAATTTTGAGCCTTTTGCAGAGTGTTTCATTGCAACACAGTATTGTAGTGGATGGCTTATTAGTCGCACTGATTTCCGTTGCGGTCGCCCTTGATGCCGTTGATTGGATGGCTGAGTATGTACACTGCCGGTCGATTCGTTTGGCCACACGACGCCATTATCTGATTGTGGTGCTTATCGTGCTTTGGCTGTTTGAAGCGATTTCATTTAGCTATCATTGTCTTTAAAATTTATGCCCTGACATGCCATTATGGTGTGCCAGGGCTTTTTTTCGGACGTGTTCACAATTTCTTCACAATTTGCGCGAAAATAATTACTTACTTTAACTTATTATTTTTAACAAGGGTCAAACCTAAGAAGAAAGAGTGAAGTGGATTTGAGAGGTCCACGAAGAGGGACGGAATGATGAAAGTAATGACATTGACGGCAGCCCTATTGGTAGCAGGGTCTGTATTGGCAACGGCTGGTGTTGCATCAGCGGATACATCAACTGGTAAGGCCAGTGTTGAAGTGTCTGGACAAGGCGGTGTTTTGCAAATCGATAAGGCACCTGGTGCGGATGAAAAGGATGCAGCTGGTAACACGAAAGCTAACGGTACTTCAATTAACTTTGGAACGGTAACGTTGACGCAATTGGCAGAAAAGGCACAACCAATGCCAGCAACGCTTGCGGCTAAGACGTTCCAAGTGACGGACACGCAAGATTCTGCTAAGTGGCAATTGACAGGTGCGGTGACTGATTTTACGGTAGCAGGAACGAACAAGAAGTTTGACGGTACGTTAACAATCAACAGCGTGCCATTGTCAACGGATACTTCAGCAACACAAGGAGCCAAGTTGTTTGACGCAGAGTCTGATGGTACGTGGGATCCTTCACACACAACTTGGAACAACAAGGATACGGGTGCATCAATCCTTGTGCCACAAAACGCCAAGGTCGGTCAATATGAAGCAACGATTACGTACAACTTGACGTCAGGTGTACCAGCGGACGCAGCTTCAGCGACGCCAGCGGGCAAGTAATCTATCACACGCAACATACTCGCAAACGGTCTGGTTTTCGCCAGACTTTTTGTGTTTAAAAAAGTAGTAAATAAGAGAAGAGATTGAGTAATGACGAAGTGGGCAAAATGGGCTTTCGCAGCGGCGGTCGCGGCACCGTTGTTCGTAACAACGTCAGCGTTTGCGGCTGATGACTATTCGGTACAACCAGTGCAACCAGATAATCAGCGCACTGAATCAGTGGACGCTGGTTATATTGATGTAAAGGCGACACCGGGTAGCCACCAAACCTTGCAATTTAAGTTGCGGAATACATCACAAAAGAATATTACGGTTCGCATGGTTGCTGGAACCGCTGGTACAACTGACAATGGTGCGGTTGATTACACCACAACGGATTGGTCAGCCCAACGCTTTGTGGGCATGACGAATCAAATGCAACGCTATTTAAAGCCAGATCAGACAGAATGGCAACTCAAAGCTGGTCAAACAGTGGTGGCTACGGCGACATTGCAAGTACCAGCGCAAGCATTTACTGGCCGCATGGCGGGTGGTGTTAGTTTCATTGAAGACAACCAGAACCGATCAAAACAAACTGGCGATGGCTTGAAAGTTAACGCCACTTTCAAATACTCAGTCGCGGTGTTGTTGTCTAATAACCAGGAAATTCCGGAGGGGATGCTGACGCTGGGTGGTGTGAAGGCAACCCAAGTTAATAAGCACACGGTGTTTGCGGTTAATGTTAAAAATCAAACCCCTAGCTTTATTAATGCGTTGGGGATGAAGACAACAGTGACAGGCCCTGATGGGTTGAAGTTTACCCGTACGCAGGCCAACATGCAGATGGCGCCAAATACCCAGTTTAATTGGGGAATTTACACGAATGGTGCTCGGTTACGTACCGGTGATTATCGCGTTGAAACCGATACGTATTGGTCAAAGGATGGCAAACGTCAATATAGTTTTAGTGGCGACAAGTATACTTACCACAACCACAGTGTGAAGACCGTCCATGTCACGGCAGATCAGGCAGATAAGCTAAACAAGTCTGACTATGACCTGCAAATGAAGTCGAAAATGCCGGTGGCCTACAAGGTCTTTATTGGGATTTTGATTGTGATTGCCGCGGCAATTCTTTGGTTCGTATTGTTGAAGAAGCGCCAAGTCACAATTCAAGTAATCGATATGACGACGAACACGGTCATGTTCAAAGAACGGGCTCGTGCCGGACGTATGAGTAAGATTGCGGTGACACTGCCACAGGCTGTACGGGTAATTCCGAATACGGCCGTGACGGTTATCGATGAGACACATCTCCAAGTTGCAGCTAAGCAAACGTACATTGAAATCGAAGTGACCACACTAACGCAAGAAGGTTAGGCAAATGAAAAGAATTGGCGTAACAATTTTAATAGGCTTGCTAGCATTGGCAGTGCCCGTGACGGCATCAGCAACGACTGGTAAAGCAGGTGTGACGGTTGAACCAGGGACACGGACGCTGGATCGGGGTGTCACGTCAATTAATTTTGGCAAGGTACCTTGGCACCAAGTCACCCTACCAGTCACTTTGTCAGCCACTTTGCCTGCTGGGGCTTTTGTGATTAACGACTATTCTGGTGCAACTGCGGGTTGGACATTGTCGATGGCGGTGGAACCATTTACGAATGGTAGCCAGTCGTTCGACGGTTCGTTAACGATTAATGATGTGACAATGCGCGCTGATCCAACACAACACGGCTCAGCCACATTGTTTCGCAGTAAGACCAGTGGGTACTGGCGGTCACCAGCAGTGACGGCGATGATTACGGTGCCAGTTAACTCAAATGATGACTATGCGGCAAATGACTTATATACCCTTAATAACGGGGTTGCCCAATAGTTATTCCCCCGCCAAGGTGCGGGGATACATATATCAAGAAAGTGGAAAGGGAGTGTTGTTATGAAACAACGAATGACCTTGTTTATAGCAACGGTAGCAAGTATCACCTTATTACAAGTGGACGGTCAGGCGGCGACGGTTGAGCATGATGATTACAGTGTGACCTACCAAGAGTCAGGCACGCAACGACCAGCAGCGCGCGATACGGGTTATGCTGATGTCATCGCAGCGCCTGGGTCAACACAAACGTTGACGTTTAAAATTGCTAACTTAAGTGATAAGACAATTAAGGTTGATGTGACGAAGGGGACGGCCGGTACGAGTGAGAACGGAAATGTTGTTTACACGAGTGAAAATTGGCCCAATACGGACTTCATTAATTTGCCAACTCGCATGGAG
>NZ_KQ970391.1:302675-311153 GCF_001579105.1 Weissella sp. DD23
ACGGTTTCTGACCCGGTTGTTACGTTGGCGCCTAAGGAGTCCAAGCAAGTTACCGCAACCTTAACAATGCCGGCGTCGCCAATTGATGGCACAATTGCTGGTGGGGTTGGGTTTAAAGAAGAGAATCAGCAGCGCACTTCTGGTGCAGGGTTCCGATTGAACGCAACTGTTAAGTACGATATTGCAGTTTTGGCCCAGAATGCTGAACCGAAGCAATACGCCAAGCAACCGACTGTGACGTCTGAAGGTGCCAAAACAGTGGCTGGTAAAAGCGCGTTTGTCTTCCATTTTCAAAATCCGTACCCAGCCTTTATTAACCGGGTCAAGATGGACGTGAAAGTGACTGCGCCTAGCGGAAAAACGTACCGTCGTGCCCAAAATATGATGCAGTTTGCGCCGAATTCGCAATTGAATTGGATGGTTTGGTTGAATGGTGACAAGGTTGAAGCGGGTGCTTACAAGGTTGAAATGACCGGTTCAGCGGCTGGTTCGACCACGTTGACACCGGGGGCTGTGACAAATTCATCTAGTACTGATGCTAGTGATTCGGCGTCGCATGAGCAGCGACTGGTTACCAGTGGTGATCACGAGGCCGCCAGTCTTAGCCAACAACAAGATAGTAGTTCAGTTGCACCGGATAATGAGTTAACGGTGCCGGCTGACACAGCGCAATCGGCAACCAGTCAGTCAACGGCGACCAAAGCCAAGCCTGCAAATAATGCCGCAACGAAGCGTTTATCCGTTGATATGACGGTGCCAATTTCTACGGCTGAAGCGCGCAAGTTAAATGCGGCTGATCGCAATGTCGCGGGTGCTGCGATTAATCCAACCTTTGCTAAGCTCGCCTTGTTGGCTGGAACAGCATTGGGTGGCTTTGGGGTCTGGTTTGTGATGTTTAAGCGTCAGAAGCGAACGGTTGCTTTTTATACAGCCGACTATACGTTGGTGGCCCAACACGATGTGTACCTCAGTCGTTTATTGGCTCGTCAAGGTGTTGTGGTTCCCGAGGGGTATTTGGCAATTGATCAAAATAGTAACGGTGAAGATTTGCACGATGCACAGGGGCAACCTGTGCTAGTCAGCGAAGTTGAGGTTTACCTCCGCCGTGATCAGAACGCGTACACAGTGGTGTCTGTTTAGAAGGGAGTTAACGGGGATGTTTATGAACAAGAAAAAAACGTTGCTTGTGGCATCAATTGCGCTAATGAGTAGCGTCGGTACGGTAGCTAGCGCTGAAACCGTTGGCGAAACGACTTCAAGCGTCAATATTCAAGGTGGCGATTTAACCCTTGAAAAATGGGCTCAGACGTTAGCATTTAAGACAGTGACATTGAATGACTTATCACAGGGACCAGTGACACGAACTGTGACGTTGCCAGCTGGCAGTTTTGTGGTGAATAATTTAACGGGAGCGGATCAAACCTGGTCATTGGCGGCTGGGGTGACAACGTTCTCAGATGGCACAAATCAGTTCGATGGTAGTTTAGCGTTGGGCGATGCGCAAAATAAATTAGTGGCGACGCCGGACTTATCAGGGATGAAGGCGATTACGACACAAACGACGCCGACGACACCAACTGGCCATGTGTGGCAATCTAAGGCGATGGATGCGTACTTAACGGTACCCGCAACGGCTGGATTAGGCCATTATCAAGCGACAATCCGTTACCAATTACAGCAAGGCGTTGGACAGGGTGAATAATGATGCGACGTCTGTTAGGAATTGTCGTTGGTTTACTGATGTTGGGCACGGTCACAGCTACGGCTCATGCTGATAACGCGCTGACAGTCAAGCTGACAACACCGACTGCGCAAAGACAAGAATCGGCCAACAAAGGATACGCAGATTTGCTGACGGAAAAAGGCGCTACCAACAAGCTGACCTTTACCTTGCAAAATTCGTCTGACGCACCGATTAATGTTGATGTCACGCCAGGTACAGCAGGTACGTCTGATAATGGTGCCGTGGTCTACGGCACACAAAATTGGGGTGAGAATCATTTTGTGAATTTGCCAGCGCGGATGGAACAACTGATTACACCGGAAGCCAAAACGGTAACCGTACCGGCCATGGGATCAGCAACGACCTCGGTATCAGTTAAAACGCCGGATAGTGGTATCTCGGGTGTGCTTGCCGGTGGGGTTTCTTTCGTGCAGCAACAACAAACAAATGCAACTGATTCAAAAACCATGTTTCAATCGGAAGTTGGTTATACCGTGGCGGTTTTGAACCGGACCACGAATGCGATTCTGGTGCCGAATCTCAGTATTGGGGATGTCAACGCCACACTAGTTAATAATCAGGCCACAGTTGGCATCCAGATGCTAAATAACACGCAAACATTCTTGAATGGCCTTTATGTGATGGCGACAGTCACGGGCCCACAGGGTGTCTACATACAGCGCAATGCCAGTAATATGCAAATGGCCCCAAATTCACAAATGCAATTCAATGTCTGGACGAATGGCCAACAGTTAGTTGCTGGTGATTATGATGTGCAGATTGATGCGTATTACGGGTTAAAGGATAATTTGCGGTTTGATGCACCAAATGGCAAGCGTTACACGTATCACACGCGCGGGCAAACAAAGCTCCATGTTTCCGCTAAGCATGCCAAGACACTGACGGCGGATGATGCGTTGTTACAACACCGTTTTGTAATGCCGTGGTGGGGTTGGTTGCTACTGGCAGTTATACTCGGTGGCCTGACTGGTGGAATTCTGTATGCCGTATTACGTCGCCGAACGGTCAACTACCTATTTGTATTAACTGACGGTCAAATTATTGATCGTGGTAGTGTACGGATGCGACGCTTTGAAAAACGTAATGTTGTGGTGCCGAGCGGGTTTGTGACCCAAACCACTGCGAAAACAGTGGTTGCATTAGCTGCAAATCGAGTCGAAAACACGTTTGTTTTAACGGAAAATTCAAATTTGTCGGCAAATGTGAACAAATTGTGAACAGTTTGAACACAAGTGGTGAATTTCGTATACACGGAAAGTAAGTAGTCCTATAATAAGTTTTGTTCTTGAGGAGAGACTTGAACAAATAGAGAACTTATAGAGAAGAAAAGAGAAAAGAGTTATGAAGAAGATTATTTTGGCTTCATTGTTGTCAGTTTCATTGTTGGGAGCTTCAACGGCTGCATTTGCTGATGACAAAGCAACGACTACGGGTGACGTTGAAGTTACTGGTGGTGCATTGAAGTTGACAAAGAACACAGCTAGTTTGTCATTTGGCGACGTTACGGTGCAACAATTGCTTGGAGCTGACTCAAGTGTGCCAACGACTGCTACAGGTACTGGTTTGAGTGAAGAAGTTCAAGACTTGACTGGTTCAGATAAGGGTTGGGTACTTGGTGCTAACTTTGCTGGTTTGTACGCACGCGGTGATGCAGACAAGAAGATCGTCAGCCAAGCAACGTTGTCAATCGATGGTACGCCTTTGGCAGCTACTGGTGCTACGCAAGTTTACGCAGCTACTGGTGCTGATGTTAAGAAGACGACTGACGGTAAGTTGACGGGTAAGACTGACGCTTCAAAGATCGTTATGAACGTACCAAAGACAACTCAAGTTGGTAAGTACTCTGGTGATATCAACTGGACGTTGACGGCCGGACCTGACAACGGTGTTGCAGCTACTACAACTAACGTTGCACCTGCAGCAGAATAGTCAACAACATACTAATAGAGCTTGAAAAAGGTGACGGTGCCAGTTCGGTAGTGTCACTTTTTTCAGATACATATGCGTTGCATTCAAAAAATATATAGGGATATTGGATTATGAAGATTAAAACGATTGCTTTAGTGGGTTCTGCAATAGTAGCGACTTTGTTTGGTGGTGTTTCAGCTCATGCTGCTGGAAATGATTATTCGGTACAAGCCGTTGTGCCGGCATCACAAATTGATAAGTCAAATGCAAGTTATTTTGATTTGAAATTGAATGGTGGTCAATCGGAAACGTTGACGTTTAACTTGCAAAATACATCTGACAAGACGATTACGGTTGACGTCTCTAAGGGAACTGCAAAAACAGCTGATAGTGGGTCAATTGACTACGCATCAGATGGACCGTTTGATGGTTCGATGCCAGATCAATTGGGGAAATACTTGGAAACGCCCAATAAGGTGACACTTGCACCAAAACAAACACAAGCGGTTGTGGTTAAGTTTACGATGCCAACCATTCCAGTTTCGGGTGTTTTAGCTGGTGGGGTTCGTTTCACTGAAGAAGGACAAGATGATCAACAAAGTTCTGGTTCTGGTATGAAGTTGAACTCAATTGTCTCATACACGATTGCAGTTTTGGCACGTAACAAGACGGAAAACAATGATATTGCTGACACGTTGAATACAGGTAAGGTTGAGCCAAAAACGGTTAATGCAGCAACGAATATTTTGGCTGAAGTTGCAAACCCTAAGCAAGCTCTCTTGAACCGATTGGAAATTACGGGTAAGGTAACAGATCCGGACGGACGCATTGCCTTTAAGGGTACGCAAAAGATGATGCAAATGGCTCCAAACTCAAAGTTTAACTTCTCATTGCCAACTAAGGGCGGTGAGTTGCAAGCTGGTAAGTATACAGCTAAGTACACCGCCTTTTGGAGTGAAGACGTTAATGGAAAGTTTGCAGACGCAGCAGGGACGCGTTTTGACTATCGTAAGGATTGGACAGAAACATTTACTTTGAGCGATTCACAGGCAAAGAAGTTTAATGCTGATGATACTTTGGTAAAGGCTAAGCACTCAATGCCTGTCATCATGTGGGTAATTATTGGCGTTGTTGTCTTACTTGTCTTGGTTATCGTAGGTTTGATTTGGTTCATCTTGGCTAAGCGCCGTAAGGAAGAACGCGAAGAAAACATGGATAAGTTGAAGTAAGCAACACACATATATAAAACAGCGGTCGCAATGGCCGCATACATATTTATTTTTAAATATTAAATACTTAACTAGAGGGATCATTTTTGTGAGGTAGCACGAAATGAAAAGAGAGAGTAAAACAACGATGAACCGGGTTGTCACTCGGTTTGCATCAATTACGTTGCTAAGTACGTTGACGATGTCGACGGCGATGCAGACGTTTCCAGTTATTCAACAATGGAATTTAACCCGTCAAGCCACAGCATTTGCGGCCGGTACCACCTTGCAATCAGATGGTGTGCCACAAGCAATTATTGAGGCGGTTTTGAAGAGTCCGGCTGGTGGTGGAAAGTCATTGGCTGTTAAAGATGGTGTTAACGTCAACACGGTCACATACGATAACTTAGCTGATTTGACGGCGCTGGATTTGTCAGCCGCCGCAAACCCTGGTTTGGCTGCGATTACAAGTCAAACAAACTTCTGGAAAAATGGCTGGAGCCTTGGATCTGGTGCGGCTAAATTGCAAAAAGTTATGGTTGCAGCGACAAGCATTAAGTCGCTGAATATCGCGGGCATGTTTTCAACCTTTGATACAAAGGGAAATAATGGACCAAGCTCATTGGGACAATATTTGGGAACCTACTTTTTTGCTGCTAGCGGGGCTAATGGAGATGTCACGGCAATTTGGAAGTCACTGACCAGTTTGGATATTTCGTTCAATCCGTTTACGTCGAATGGTGACTTTAACATGTGGGGCCAGAATATGTCTTTCGCCTCAAAGTTGTCAGCCGTTTATGTTGGTGGTATTGAAGCAGACTGGTTGCCCAGTTATGTGACGGGGCTAATGGCAAAGGCGGAAACTGAGAACGATACGTCTGTGCCACCATCAATTGCCTATAACGATAATGACGATACGTTGCTATCAGTTAAGAAGGATATCTTGGGAGTCGACACGTCGGTTAAAACAGATACACCGGTCGTGACCGTCGTGACGGATGAAAAGACCGGTGATGCGGTCGTTAACATCACAGCCGATGAAAAGACACTGGCAACGTCTAAAAATGAAGCAATTACGAACGCGGCAACTGATGATTCAAGTGCTGGAACCACGACGGGATCAAAGACGATTACGATTCCATCAAACAATATCAAGTTTGATTCAGATAGTGGTAAGCTTCAAGTTTCAACTGGACCAACTGTTGATATGACAGCGGTGAATGAAGCGTTGAAGAATGCACAAGATACAGCAGCCGCAGCGCAAGCGAAGGTCGATGCTGCGTCTAAAAATTTGACAACAGCTGGTTCAGCGACCAATTACGCTGACGCCAATGCAGCTGTTCAGTCAGCCAAGTCAGCCTTGGATGATGCGAATGACACCTTAAAAGCAATTGATGCCTATATTGATGCAACAAAGGCTGATGCAACATCGAATACAGCGGCTAGTGCTGCGAAGGCCCAAGTTGTAGCGGCAATCAATGCCGCTAATGAAAGCTTAACGGCAGCGAATGCGGCTATTACGACGAAGACAAAAGATGCGCAAACGGCCATTGATGCTGCAGTTGCGAACGCCACGGTTGCCTTGAACCAATTAACAGCGGCGAAGAATTCATTTACGAGTTTATATGCTAGCAAGTCAGATATGCTGACCGCGTCTGATACGGAATTGGGCGCCGCGGCAACCGTTGTTAAGAACTTGTCCGATGCCTATGAAACGATTCAAAAGAATTATCAAGATGCGATTACTGCACAGAAGACAATTTCAGCCAATGCAAACTGGGCTGATGCGACGGCTAGTTTAACGACTATCAATACGCAAATTGATACGATTCAAAAAGAATTGGATAGTTTGACGACACAATTGAATGACGCTAAGCAAGCTGTTTCACAGAAGGCAAAGGATAATATCACCATTGGGGCTGAAAATAGTTCAACTGATTCTGGTGCACCATCTAATGGGTCATCAAGTAGTAGCACACCATCAAATGGCAGTGCTTCGAGTTCGTCTAACGCAACAGCGCCTAGCACGAATCCGTCTTCTAATTCTGATTCAGCCAAGACGGGTATTATCAAGACAACTTATTCTGACGCCGTAGCGACGGCTTATAAGTCGGCTGCTGATGCAGAATCGAATGCGGTTAAGGCCTTTGGATCAAACCAAACAGACCTGACCTCATATGATGCAATTGCACAAGCTGCCTTGTCAGCTGCAAAGTCAGCGAGTCAGGGTGCTGATTCGGTTGCATCGCTAATTGAAGGTGATAAGGGAGCGGCTGTGGAAACGGCTTTGAAGAACATTGCTTCACAGACCACACAAACGACCTCGTTGGCAGCAGCAACAAGTAACGCCTTGGTCATTGTGAACAGCTATATGGCGGTATCGAGTGCACTAAGTGTGGCGTCAGATATGAACGCCAAGGCATCAGCTGAGCCAGTGACGCACGTGGATAGTATCGCTAGCTATGCCAAGGCAGCTGGATCAGCATATAACGTAGCATCGTCAGCATTGGCAGCTACATCGAGTCGTATTGATAAGATGGGTGATACGCAAGGTGACATTGTTAAGCAGAATTTCTCAGCAATGAATTCAATGGCGACACAAGCAAGTAACTTTGCCAGTGCTGCCAGTGGCAACATCGACAGCCAAGCGATGTATCAAGATGACATTGTGAATGGTTTTAATTCATCCGTTGCAGCGGCTTTGTCAGCGGCGACAGATGCAGCCAGTGCTGCAGCGATTACAAATGATAGTACGAACATGAAGTCATATGTTGCCAAGACATCATCAGCGGCAGCTTTGACATCGTCACTATATGATTTGGCCCAATCTGAAGCCAGTCAATTAGACGAGAAACACGATACCAGTGCGGTTAAGAGTGCGTTGACGGCAATGAAGCAAGCTGCTACCTCAGTGGCTTCATTTGCGACGGTCACGAGCAATGCAGCAGTGGTGGCGCCATACTCTTTGAGTGCCTTGGCGGCTTATCGTGAGGCTTCAGGGTTGGTCTCAGACTATGCAACAGCTTCAACTGCCGGTAAGATTTTGCAAATGGCAAGTATTGCCTCATTGTTGGCGCAAGATGCGTCAATTATCGCAAGCAATAATGAGGCTGCTCAGTCAGCTGTTACTGGCATTGACGGTGATATGGGGATGATTGCCTCGAACGCCTTAGCTAACTTGAAGAGTCAATTAGCTTATACGAGTTCCGTTGCAACGTCGGCTGGTGATGATCCAGCTTTGGATCCCAATACAGTCTATACGACGCAAATCAAGTCGCAACTAGCAGTGACGGCTTCTAATACGTTGAAGTCACTGGCTGCGGCTGACAGTCGGATGTCACTTGCTTTGGGTGGATCGTCAGCCATCGTATTGGATAACATTCAATCGTACGCCGATGCTGCTTCAAGCATGATGGCAGTGTTGACGTCTACGAATAGTGCAGCTGCCTCACTATCAGCGCTGATTTCAGGTTCTATTAACAAGGCAACAGCCGAAGCATTGTCGACGATTGCTAGTGCCTCAATGGCTGGTAGCAGCATGTTCCAGGCGATGAGCCAAGGTAACGTGTTGGCATCCAACTTATTTACGGCGTCAGTCGCTTACAAGCAAGTGTCAAA
>NZ_KQ970391.1:311173-313230 GCF_001579105.1 Weissella sp. DD23
GTCAGCGATGGGCACAAGTGCGAATGCAATTTCAATTGCATCAAGTGCAAGTATTGCTTCATCTGCAGCCAAGAAGTTGTCAAACGCGAATGCAGCAATGAAGTCAGCCGCTGCTAGCTTTGATCCACTTGGTGATATTGCGCAAGCTGAATTGTCAATCATCGCCGACCAAACGGTCAAGGCAAGCAGTATTGCCACGAGCACGGCTTCATTAATTGATAATCAAGCCTTGTACAAGGCGCAAGTTGTTGGTACGTATTCAAACGTGGCATCATCAGCTTTGAGTGTGGCCAAGTCGTTGACGACGAAAGCAACGGCATCTGGCTTGTCAAATGTTGATACCGCATCATCATTGGCTAGCCAAATCGCAAGTGCAGCAATGAAGGCATCATCAGCGTACAGTACGGCTAGTTCGATTGCGGCGTTGATCACGGATTCGAATGCCTCAGTGAGTGCCGCTTTGAGTTACGAAGCAAGTGCTGCCAATCAAGCTGGCGTCTTTACTTCACAAGCCCAATCAGTGATGAATTCATTGTATGCGGCGACGGCGGGTGAAGAAGCTGGTAATGATTCAGCATTGGCTCTGAATTTGGGTATCATGAATACCTATTCAGCATCAGCCAGTGCTTACTATGCCGCATTGTCAAACGCGAATGTGTTGACGAAAAATACGAAGTCGCTTACAGCTACTAGTGCGTCGTACTATGCAAGTAGTGCAAGCACGGCTTATTCATATTTGACAAAACTTGCCTCACAAGCGTCATCAATGTATGCCACGTTGGGGAACAATCCAACGTCAACGGCGACCCGCATTAGTTCGGCGATTGCCAGCGAATTTGCAAATGGGCAAACGTTGTTGAGCGCAACGCAATCGATGGCATCATCTATTATGAATAGCAGTTCAGTGGTTTCGTGGTCATCTGGTGGATTGACTGGTAGTGCGGCAACTTCTTCAGCGGCCGATTTGGCTTCTTCATTGGCTGAATCGATGAAGGCCAATGGGCAAGCTGGAACCGGGGATGTTGATACGCGTTTGTCGACGCCTTTGAAGGTGGCCGCGGGTGATAACAAGCAATTGTTGCCAAACGGTGTCTCACCAAAGATGACGTTGAAGGAATGGGGCCTGCCCGAACAATTCATTCACGCCATTGTTTACTACTCAATGACCTTCGATGGAAATTCACTAGCTGCGCACGGTATTACAGATGATAACGTGACGTGGGGTGATTTGATGAACATCTCAAAGTTGGACCTATCAGACCAAATCGTTAAGGCAACGACTTACGATGGTACGCCAGATCCACTGTATGATGCGAAGAAGAATCCATACGATGCTAATACTAATCCGGAAGGTTCAAAGACTATTAAGCAAGCCCAACGTAACGGCATTGGTGATTATTTTGCGAGTGTGCCTTCATGGCAATTGTCAATTTATGATGCCGATACGTGGAAGAGTGCGAATAAGTTTAACTGGAACAACGGACAACAATTGTTTGCCAGTTTTGATGCCATTATCATGGGTGCCACGACGATGACGTCGCTGGATATGTCAAACTGGAAAGCTAGTGCTGAAAATCCAGCCAACGCTTCAACGCAAGAAGATCCATCATGGTCGTACTCATTTGGTTTCTTGAACTTGGAGAGCTTGTCTAATTTGAAGCAGTTGTCATTGGCCTACGATAACTTGGGTAACCAGTTGTTCAGTGGTCAGGACTTCCGTATTTTCAACAACAAGACATTGACGACATTGGATATTTCTGGAAACATCATGACCAATTTGGGTGGTTCTTCAGGAAGTTCACGTGTCGTAACAGGTTATCCCAAGTTGGTTAACTTGAATATGTCAAACATGGCGGCGATGACTACGTTCCCGCCTGAATTGAATAACGCTAATAACGATTTTGCTAAGCGTATTCAGTCTTTGCAAATCGACAATGACAACTTCACGTCATTGCCAGCTTGGATTACGGTTGCTGCCCAAAACGGTTTGATTATTTTGACGGCCACTGGAAACAAGTTGACGTCTGCCGACCAATCACTTTTGCAGAAGCCATCAT
>NZ_KQ970391.1:313366-318622 GCF_001579105.1 Weissella sp. DD23
CAGAAGCCATCATCTCTGGAATTCTTGGACTTGACGGAACAAGCAGGTGACACAACCGGTAACGGTTTGTTGGATTCTTTCTTCCTGGACAACTCAGGTACGCAAGCTATTCAGCAATACAACAAGATTATGAACGACCCCGATATGCAAATTTGGTTGGCCAACGATCCGAATGGTGAATTGGCCCAGCAAGTGGCGGCACTGCGTCAGCAAATTGCGGATCGTGCTGAATACCAAGCTACGTTGAACGACTATACTGATTTGCTATCACGTGCCGAATTGAATCCGGGCGAGCAATCAGTTTCGGTTACGATTACAGTTACGACCTCAGTGGTTGTTAACGGACAATCATATACGGTTAAGTTGCCGTATGATCCGGAAAATCCGGTTGACATGAACGACCCAGCACAAATGGCTAAGCTACAAGCATTGGCCTTGTCTAAGTTGCAAGCTAGCCACCCTGAATTGGCTGACTTGTCAACGGATGACTTGGATATCGCATCAGTTAAGACGCCTTTGACGCAATCTGACTTGCTTGATTATGTTGAAAAGCACGCGGATGAAAAGTCAGTCATGGCGAAGTACTACGAAGTCGATGCCAATGGTAATGCGGTTCGTGATGCGGACGGTAATCCAGTGCCAACGGATGCGTTGAAGGATTTGCAGACGAAGGTCGAAACGGACCCGAAGGCGGTTGCCAGTTATGGTGATTTGCCGGTTGCCCCAAAGCCTAACGATTACACGAAGGCTGATGGAACACCGGTACCGTCATACTACGACACGCAAGGTGCGTTGTTGAGTACGGTTAAGCAAGCTGCGATTACCGATGCCAACATTACAATCGCGAAGATTCAGCAAGTTCAGGACACCTTGTTGGCCGCCGGTGATACGGCTGGTGCGGCCGCTTTGCAAGATCAGATTGATAAAGTGCAAAACGTGTTGAACCAAGTACCCGTTGTGGCACCGGCCGATACGGACTCTGATTTCTTCTATATTCGTTCTTTGACGAAGCAGATTGAAACGACGACGACGGAAACAACGACGACTGCCACTGAAAAGACAGTTACGCAGTTGGCTAATGAAGATACGAAGGCGGCTTTGTCAAATGCCGTGACGACTGGTAAGGTTGCGTCTGATGCAGCCCAACAGTTGATTACAGCTGGATCAAACACGCCATACGAGTTGGCGAAGGACGTTATTAAGACCGCGGTTGATGGCGGAACGATTTCGTCATCAATGGGTGATACGTTGTTGAAAGACACGTCAACGGTTGCTGATATTCGTAACAATGTGAATGAGCAAATGAACACCAAGGACAGTTCAGGTCGTGGTAATTTGGATACGACGACAGGAAATAACTTGTTGAACGCGATTGATTCGGCCGTTGGTAAGGCTGCCGATGACTTTACGTTGAACAAGTCAGCCGCCGTTGGTGCAGCCGTTGCAAGTTCGGTTGCAAGTTCGGTTGCCAGTGAAATCGCGAGTTCGGTTGCGTCAGCCGTTGGTGGACTAGATAGTGCCGCAATGTCATCATTGGCATCTAGTGTGGCCAAGAGTATGGCGTCAAGCATGGCGTCACACGTCGTGACGGACGCAAGCCAGGTCGCTTCCGCATTGGCAAGTAATTCGGCCGCTGTGTTGAATTCCGATGGAACGGTTAACTCATCCGTTGCAATTACGGATACCGTTTCGAAGGCGCAAAGTGCCATCGCGGATAGTACGGCATCAGTTGCGCCAAGTGCATCTGATGATGCCGATAGTGAAGCAACGGATGATCATGATGATGAAACCGGAACGGTTGCCATTGCAGCGGTGACGCCACCATCAAATCCATTCGACATTTACACGTCACCAAACATGTTTAATAGTTTGGTTCACACCAGTTCAAGTGATTTGGTGCAAAATGACAACCAGAATATGCAAGTCATTTTGTCTGATACACGTAAGTACAAGACAAACATTAATATCACAGCTCAATTGGCACCTAATTTCCGTTCAAATACAGGTGAATTAGAAAATGCGCAACTCTTTATGAGTAAGACGACTTTGCCAACGGCAAGCGATGATGCGTTAACGCAAGTTGCAAGCTCGGGCTCAACGGTGTTGGGTTCAGGATTGTATATGCGAAATGCGATTGCGATTGGGGCTGATCCAGTTACAATTGCATCGGGTATGATGACAAAGACGACGACGCTGACGTACAATAACGTTTACCTCAATATTCCACAGCCAACTTCAGGTAATAAGCCGATTGGCACTGGTGATTACAAGGGAACGATTGTTTGGACGGTTAATGCTGTGCAGGGTAACACACTCGGCGATACAAAGTAGGAGGCAAAAAGATGAAGCGAACAAGTAAATACTGGCTTTTGACGCTTGCCATTGTACTTGGGTTGGCCGGCGGTGTGGTTCACGCCGACGATGATGACGGCGTACAGCAAGACAGCGCCACGACAGATATGACGGCGACTGTTAAATCTGGTGGGTTGCAACTATTAAACGTTGATACTGCGGTTGATTTTTCACGGGTTAGTTTGACCCAACTGTTTAGCAATAACAGTGCTTTGACGGCAAATAACTCGACGGCCTTAACAGATACGGATGGCTACCAATTAGCGGGTGCGGCCATTACCGGTAATATAGAAAATTACACGTCAAATGGTAACTGGCAACTAATGGCGACGTTTACTGGTTTTCGCAAAGCAACTGCGGACGCTAAGGGAAACGCCACCTATGACCCAAATGGGGCAGAGCTAAAAACGCAGATGCAACTATTTGGAGTCACGTTACCAGAAAATACCCCCACGACGTTAATTGAGGGTGGCAAGACGTACGGAATGGCCAATAAATCGGATAGTGTGATGCGGGTAACGGCGAATGCTTTCGGTGAAACTAAGCTGGCTGATTTGAACGTTGTGCCAATCGTGACGGTTTACCGGCAAATGCCTGCGTTAGGCACTTATATGGGCCAGATTAATTATGAATTGACGCAAGATGCTGGTGCAGCGGTCACTGGCGAATAGGAGTGCTTGAAATGAAACGAATGAAATTATTAATGGCACTACTTGTGACGGCATTTGTGTCATTGGCTAGTCAGACAGTTTCGGCGGATAATTCGATGAATTATGTGGTGTCACCACAGATGCCAGATAATCAAATTGATAAAACCCTCGGCTTTTATAATCTGAAAGCCAATCCAGGTGCTAGTCAAACCTTGTATGTCACGGTGCAGAACGTCGCCTCAAAGGATATCAAAATTCACATTGAGACTGGGTCGGCCGGTACTACAGCGACGGGATCGGTTGATAATGTGATGGCGGCCGACAAGGTGAAAGAGTTACCTGTAAAAATGGGTGAGCTGTTGTCTGTCGAACATCCTGATATCACGATTAAGGCAAAGACCTCTGTTGATGTGCCTGTGAAGTTTACGATGACCAAGCAAAAGGTGACAGGCTTAATTGCCGGCGGCCTACGTTTTTCAGAAGTTGATGATACATCAAGCGTGACAAACAATAATGCGATTCAAACGAAGTTGGCCTATGCCTTGGCTGTAATGGCGCGCCAAAGTGATGACTTACCAAAGCCAAAGCTTGATTTTGGTGGTGCCAAAGCCAGTCAGGTTGATGGCCAAAACGTTGTGAAGTTAACATTTAACAACGTGACGAGTACCTTTGTTAATCGCTTGGCTGTCACGGCTAGGGTAACTGATAACAAAGGTAAGACGGTTAAAAAGTTTGCCCAATCAATGATGCAAATGGCCCCAAATTCAACAATGAACTGGGCCATGCAATTACAGGGAAAAGCGTTTAAGGCTGGTACGTACCATGTTGCGACGGTTGCTTACTATTCACAGAATACCAACGGTAAATATAAGGCCGCTGATGGGACGAAGTATAATTACAAGCAGACGTTTAAATCAACGTTTACCTTGAGTGCAAATCAAGCGCAAAAGTTGAATCGAACGGATGCTGTCCAAAACGCGGCAAATCATTTACCGGTCTGGGCCTGGATTATTATTGTGCTCTTAGTCATTGTGTTTGGCTTAGTTGCCTTTATCATTTTGTGGTTCTTAAAGATGCGGAAGCCTAACTTGGCAATTTTCGTGTTACCAGCAAAATGGTGGCGCAAGATGACACATAAAGCAGAAAAGTAACGGCTAACTTAATAAATCGGTCAGTGATGTAATTGGCATCTGACATACGAGCATTTGGGAATTCTGTTAGCGCTTCCAAATGACCTTAAATTAAGGTTTCTATCGGCTTTTGAGGGTTTGGGAAAAAGTAAAATGTTTGGGGGCTTCTATTACATAATGTAAGTGGGTAAAAAGTATTCTTTTATCCATGAGAAGTTATCAAGCCAAATGATGGGAAATCAAGTTGATAACAAACTTTTAGCAATAGAGAATGGTGGGACTTGAGGAGAGACTTGTCCCAGTAGAGAGAAAAGAGGAAACGAATATGATGTTTAAGAAGACTTTGGCATCTGCTGTGCTTGGGGCTGCCGTTTTGGTTGCACCAGTTGCAGCATTTGCTGCGAATGAAACGGCTGCTTCAGATACAGCTGATGTTACTTCAGCAACGACAACTGGATCAGTTAAGTTCGAAGCTGGTCACTTGTCACTATACAATGTTAACGATGCTGTTGACTTTGGTAGTGCAAATGCCGCAGCTGTTTATGCAAGTGGCTACGATAAGACTGCCGATGACGAATCAGTGAACGTTGATGATTTCTTGGCCGATAACGGTCAATGGACGTTGAACGTTAAGCAAGGTGGCTGGGTTAAGGGTACTGATGGTACCACGGCTGGTGAGACGGCTTTGAACAACAACGCTACGTTGAAGATTGGCGAAAAGACGATCACAACTGACGGAACTGATTTAACGACAGGTAACGCAGCAAACAATGGTAAGGCCATTGACTTGGGTAAGTACTCATTGAGCGTTGCTAAGAACACTAATGTTAACGCTGGTACATACACGAACACGTTGACTTGGTCATTGTCAAACGTTGCTGGTGCCGCAACGAAGTAAAGCTTTTAAACCATCTTTGATTTCCCATCATTTGGCTTGGTAAAGAGAGAGTATTTCGTGTAAGAGGTTATATACATAATGAAAAAGATGACATGGCTAGCGTTTGCAGTCGGTGTCGGTGCTGTAACGTTGTCTGGGACAACCGTTCATGCAGCCCAGGCTGACTTAAACGTCACTCCCGTACAAGCAGCGAGTCAACGTGATAAGAGTGAGAGTTTCTTCGATC
>NZ_KQ970391.1:318642-322831 GCF_001579105.1 Weissella sp. DD23
ACCAAAGTGAAAACTTATCCGTCATGTTACAAAACACCACCAAGAAAGACATGGTGGTGGATGCCCAAGCGGCACCAGCATCAACTAGTAACAGTGGGATTGTCCAGTACGATAACCAAGCAAAGTTAGATCCATCGTTGGTGTACAACGTGAACAAGTTGGTGCAAGCGCCGGACAAAATTACAATTCCAGCTGGGCAAACAGTGACGTATACAGCTAAGCTAACGATGCCTGGTGCAACGTTGCCCGGGATGGTTTCCGGGGCATTGATTTTTGAGCCTGAAACGGGTGAAAAAGCAACAACCGGTCAAGGTAGTATGGGGATTGTCAATAAATTCCAATACACTGTCGGCATTTTGGCGCGTAATGAAAATCGTACATGGGAGCCTGATTTGACGTTTGCAGGGGTAGCAACGAAGAATGAGGCTGGTACGACGAACATTGCGATTAAGATGCGTAACACAACGAGCACGTATTTGAACCAATTAGCAGTTGAAGCCACGGTGACAAAAGATGGTAAAACATATGCGCGTAAGCAACGTGATATGCAAATGGCACCAAATTCGAACTTTAGCTATCTGGTACCGTTGAAGGAAAACGCAACTGCCGGTAAGTACACAATGAAAACGACGGCTTACTACGTTAAGGATAGTGCTGGGCAATACCAGGATGGTACGGGCCAACGCTATCGTTACAAGAAAACCTATACGAACGACGTAACGCTGACCAGTCAGCAAGCTAAAAAATTGAACGCTGATATTAAGCAAGCCGCTGGTGGTGTGCCAACAAGTATTATTGCTGGTATTTCAGCAATTGTTGTATTGGTCGCGGCTGTATTCGGTATGATTTTCTTGATGATGAAGCGTCGTAAGCGGGCGGATAGTCGTATGGCTGACTTGGAAGCTGAACTCGCTAAGTTAAAGGCAAATCAGAAATAAATCAATATTGAAATTGGGAAAGGGGACGATTGTCATGGTAAATGTACGCTTGAATAAGAGGCGCTTACGGGCAGTCGTCGCCTTTTTGACATTAATTGGGTTGGAATTTGGTGGCGTAGTTGGTTATGAAGCAACTATGGCGCAACCTAACCAAGTGGTGCGGGCCGATACGGCTTCGACGACGCTCTTGCAATTGGGAATTCCCAAAGCAGTTATCCAAACGATGCTCGACAATAGTCTCGAGAGTGATGACCGCACGCCGACTGCCGCGGGTGAAACAGTGAATACCTTTACGTTGGGTGATGTACAAAAGTTGAAGACGCTGTCGCTAGCAACGCGTACTAAAAATGCGGATGGCACATACACATCGAAAGCTAACAGTAATGTGGCTGATTGGCTAGGATCATTGGATTACACAGCAACGACTGGTGGCGCGTCTCCGGTTGTGACAAATGATGTCGTGCTCGGTGCCGATTATTTGTCGACGGGGCAGACAGCTGTTAGCACAATTCTTGATAAAGGTGTGCCTAAGTGGAGCGGTGGTGATCAATACTACACGCCAACCCCTATTTTGAACGTGTTGATGGCAGTAATTAATTCAGCCACAAATGCAACAACTCTTGATTTAACGGGGATGTTATCAAAGGTGCCTACGCAGAGTGCGTATAGCACCGTACACATGGCCACAATGGCTTTGGTTCAAACTAATAAACTAACAAATTTGAAGACCTTAAACTTAGGTGGCAATCGGTTAGGGTCTGATCAACAAGGTTCTGCTGCCATTGATGGCTCAGCCTACTATTTGTTCCGGTCAAATACGTTAACCTCAAATTCGGTCACAGACCTGGATTTGTCGAATAATGATTTTACAACGCTAGATGGTAATATTTTATCGGGAATTGGCTCACAAATTTCAGCATTGAATTTGGGTGGTAATAACATTACCTCGATTGACTACAATAACGGTTCGGTCTTTTCAAACGCGTCGAAATCAGATGGTGGTAGTGTTAATTTGGCAGGTAGTGAAAACCTAAACGTCTCTGGCAATACAGCTTATGTTATCGCTTCAGCCCTGAATTCCGGTGGTGCGTCGTTGACTTTGGATGATAAGACGGCCAATGATTTGGCTACGAATCAATTGGCGAGTCAAAGTGCCTGGCCAGGGGTTAGTTCAGCTGGGTTCCAGTCGATTGCACCGCAACTATCGGGTAGTACGGTGACGACGATTGTTAGTCAAAACGCAACGGCTGTGACGTCCAACGTCCTTCAAACATTGGCGACAACGAACGCCGATGCATTGAGCGCCAACACCTTAACCAGCTTGGCAGATAAAAATGCCAACGCGATTACGGCCGATGCGCTTTCATCGATTGCGGCGAATAATGCGACTGCAATCGATGATAAGGTGGTGTCATCAGTGCTAGCAAATAAGCCGACTGCGATTACGTCAGATTCGCTGTCGGCAATTGCGCAAAATAGTGCTGGGGCGTTAACCAGTAATTTGGTATCAAGCATCTTAGAAAAGCAGCCCGATGCGATTACATCAGATTCACTGTCGGCGATTGCATCAGGTAGTGCCGATGCTTTGAGCCCGGCCGTCGTATCACAGGTGGTCAATTCCAATCCAACGGCGATTACGGCGGATTCGTTGTCAGCAATTGCCAAAGGTAACGGGGCAGCCCTGAACGCAGACGTCCTTGCAACGGTCGCGAAGACGAGTCCCGATGCGATTACGTCAACTTCATTGGCAGCTGTGGCAGCGAATAATGCCGACGCATTGGATGCGACGACTTTGGCAACGATTGCTAAGACGCATCCCGACGCGATTGATGCAACCGTCATTGCGACGGTTGCCACGCAGAATCCAGCCACGTTAACGCCAGATTTGGTGACGAAATTGGCTGATGCAGGGGCATTGGATGCGACTGCTTTGAAAACCATTGCAGTTAATAATCCAGCGGCGTTAACGGGCTTGTCAGATGATGATAAGGAGAAAGTTATTGCCGCGGCTGGTGGAAGTGACAAGGTTGGTGATGTTGTCAACAATCCGACTACGGTCCCTAACTCTGAGGCCGCTAAGCCGGCGACGGATACACCGGTTGTTGCACCGCAATCAGACACGCAAGGATCAGTTGCAGTGTCTGGTGGTAACATTGGGTTTGGCCAGGTTAATCTTGGTGGTACAGATGATGTTATTACGTCACCGACAGCTATCGAAGTGGCTGGAACCATCCCCAAGTCGTGGTCACTAGCAGTATCGGCAACGGCTTGGCAAACCGCTGATGGTCAGCATCAATTCCAACCAACGTTAACCTTTGGCACAGTGCAAGACAAAGCAAATAACAAAGCGCTGGATGCCATCCAATTAACGTCCGATGGTCGTACAAAGGTATTAGTTGGTAACGCGACGGCGGCTCAAACGTTTGACGTACAAATGGGATCGATTCAGATGACGCATTTTGATGGTGCTGTTGCTGGACAAGCCTACACCGGGACAATCAATTGGCAACTCAGCAATACGCAGAGTGCCACACAACAATAAT
Organism: Weissella sp. DD23; assembly: GCF_001579105.1. Classification (NCBI taxonomy): domain Bacteria; kingdom Bacillati; phylum Bacillota; class Bacilli; order Lactobacillales; family Lactobacillaceae; genus Weissella; species Weissella sp. DD23. The sequence continues at coordinate 322,124 of NZ_KQ970391.1, forward strand.
AGCAAAAGGGACATCTTGTGAATAAGGTGTCCCTTTTTGTTATCTGGGACAGATAAATATGCACCATGACAGGGGGTTCTCGGACCCGAAAAGGTCTTTTGGGGGATTTGGGACACCGTGATTAACTGACTAAAAGTAGGTTAATCTGATAGATAGGAAGATGAATTGAAAGGGGGATGTGCCGTTATGAAAAAGCGGGTCATGAGTATACTGATGTTAGCGTCAGTCGTTGGCGCAATCGGGACAAATATAGCCACATTCTCAACTTTCAGCTCGTTGTCACCTTTATCTTATGACACGGTTCATGCGGCAGATGATTACACCCAGAATCTCTTAACGGTTTATAAGATTCCAAGTGCAGTTATTCAAGCGATTATTGATAATAGTGTCGCTACCAACGGTAAGACGCCCAAAGCAAATGGTAAAACGGTTACTAATTTTACCGTGGCAGATTTCCGTGATTTAACAACGGTGTCTTTGGCTAATCGGGTAAAGGATGTTGATGGGACATATACGTCGATGACCAACGACGCGGTTGCAACGGCGATTGGGTCCGTACAAATGGTGAACGCGGGTGCGTTAGCCGATAGCAATTCACAAACGCCAACCAGTTTGGTATCGCAAAATTTCATCAGCGATAGTCGTCGGACAGATATGGTGAACTTATTAAAGAATGGTGGTTATGCGACTGATCAATGGGATCAGCAA
>NZ_KQ970391.1:323034-326192 GCF_001579105.1 Weissella sp. DD23
GAATGCGGAGGGCGTTTTCAACCAAGCAACGGTAGATTTGTCGAATGCTGACTTTACAAATTTAGATCCAAGTACGCACAAAATTTTGGCTTCGGCCTTGAATTCGGGTAAAGGTGGGTTGGAGCTCAGCGACACAGCCACGAATCAATTAATTACAGCGTCGATAAATGATGGTTGGAATGATGTTAATGTCAACGCGAGTGGGTTAAATAAGGTTGCAGACCAGTTGGACTCGTCGACTGTGGACAAAATTGCAACGACCAAGCCCACGTTGGTTGATGATAAGGTCATGGCGACACTAGTGACGTCAAATGCCAGCGCACTGACGGGTGATAGTGTGACGCAAATTGTGAAGGCCAACCCCAATGTTGTGGATGCGGATACGTTGACGAAACTGGCAACGAATAATCCGGCAGCCATTACGTCAGATACATTGGAACATTTGGCCAGCACAAATGCGACAGCTATTTCGCCTGATGTGATTAGTAAAGTTGGGGCAACCAACCCAGATGCGATTACATCGGGGTTGATTAATAATTTGGCTGAGGCGGGGCAACTAGATGCGGACACGTTGGCAACGATTGCCGCAACAAAACCATCTGTTGTCGCGAACTTAACACCGGAACAAAAAGAAACGATTACGAAAGTTGTTGGCGCTGATGACTTGTCAAAGGTACAAGATATTCTCGACAATCCTAATGCCAGCGCGCCAGTTGTACTAAGCAATCCAGCACCAACGACACAAGGCAAGGTCAGTGTAGACAAGACAAGCTTATCTTTTGGGACACCGAATGTCACTGATATTCAGGCAACAAGTGTGATTAAAGCTGATACCGGGCTACGTGTTACGGGTACCGTCACGAAAGGACAATCCTTGCGCTTATTAGCTAGCAAGTGGACGGCTTTGGATGGGACGAGTAGTTTTGCACCAACCTTGCAATTGACTGGCGAGGACGCTGTGAATAATCAGGGGGTTGATCAAGCAGTTGTGGCAGGTGATAGTACAGAGCTATTACGGGCGACAGCTGACAATGTTGATTTTGATGTGACGCTAGATTCGGTTGGCATGACGAATATTACGGGCGTTCAAGCTGGTAAAACGTACGCCGGTTCATTAACATGGCAGTTAAATAATCTGCCCGGTACGACAACAAATTAAGAACGTTCCTTTTTTAGGGATTTTTCGTTTGCGTTGGTGGAAAAGGGTATAATTAATGATACGTAAAGAACAGTTTATCTTTTTAGCCATCTAACCAATGGCCTGTTCCTTTACCTCATATAACCATACAGACCTGCTAGGGTGATCTCTTACTAGTAGGTCAGCGAAACCATGGGTGCTGCCCATGGTTTTTCTGTTACAATAGAAGGTAAAGATAAACAGTTAAAGAGATGAGGATCTCATAATGAGTGAAACAAAAGTAAATTTAGTTGCTTCAACTTTGACAAATAGCCTAGGGACGACGGTCATTGGACACGTTGGGGTACCAGCAGCTGTTATCAATGTGAAGTATCCAAATGGTAAATATGATACGGTTGTTTCAGACAACCAAGGTGATTTCGTGACCAAGGCGCCAGTTGGCGTAATTGATGGTGACATTTTGGTGGAGGCCCAGTTGCCTGGGGATGTTGCGTCAAAGGAAACAGTCACGTTGACGATTGATATTCCAGCGCCAGTTGTAACGGCAATTATTTCAACGCAAGACAACCAACGCTTGCTGGAAGGTCGTGTTAATCAGCCTGATGTAGATGTGACTGTTAAACTGAATGAAGAAGATGATCCGGTCTTTTTATTAGTTGATAATAGCCACGAATTCGAGTTGGTGCTACCTGAGAACACGACACCTGCACAGGTTGAAGTGATTGCGAAGAGTCGAATTACTGGCAAGACGGCGACTACCAAGGTTGGTCTAGGCGTTACGACCAAGACGCTTGTCATGCCAGCATTAACAGATGACATGATTGCTGAGTACGTTGCTAAGGAAAAGGAACAGCAGGCCGTGGCTCAGCAAGCAACGGCTGAACAGACACCACGTCCGTTTGAGCCAGCAGCGGAAACCGCGCCCGTTGATATTCCAGAAGAAGTTGTGGAAGAGGAACCAACAACTCGCCAACAAGAGAAGCCAAGCGGTATTCGTGGCTTTTTCTCAAAGTTATTTGGAAAGTAATCAAAAAACAAAAACGACATCCAGAGCGTGTGCTCTGAATGTCGTTTTTTCATTGACGGTTTATACCCCCTCAGGGATTCGAACCCTGGACCCGCGGATTAAAAGTCCGTTGCTCTAACCAGCTGAGCTAAGGAGGCGTCAATACAGTTATTATTATGCACAAGCCAGCAAAATTGTGCAAGAGGTTATGTTAGAATAGTAAAGATAAGTTTAAGAGAAGACGAGGATAACCGTATGTTTAAGGATAAACGGGTGATTGTTGCAGCCATTATGGTTTTAGCAGCGGTCGCAGTTGTATTTGCGATTGTCACGAATGGCACAAAAAGCAATGAATCAAATCGCGCTAAAGAGGCTTCTTCGACAGTGAAAAAGACGACAAAGTCATCGTCTGAAAAGACGGCTAGCGCTGCTAAGTCAGCTACCACTTCAAGTAAGCAAGCGCATGACAAGGCATCAAGCAGTTCTAGCAAGGCTTCATCTTCATCATCAAGTTCGGCGAGCGCTAGTTCAGCAAGCAGTGCTGCTGATAAGTTTGACGTTGCTGCAACTTTGAAGGGCGTCGATGGAGCGCCGGCAGTGTTGTCAACGAACGTTGGTGCAACGTCAGCCCAAGTTGTGTTAGCTGATAATGCAAATCAGGATTTTGATGCCTACACAGGTGCTTATGCGAAATCAGCGGTTGCGATTTTGAAGGCAGCTGCCAAGACGGGTAAGATGACGGACATTTATGTGGCGCGTCAAGTTAAGTTGGAAGATGGTACTGAGTTTGCGGTTGCCGGTTATTGGACGGGTGATCAATTGAAGAATGCTGGGACCTTGGCAGACAATACGTCGATGAAGGATTTGTTGCTCAATGCAAGTCGTTACTATATCGGTGGCTCGGTCTGGGGTACGTTCTCACAACAACAAAAGAATGATTACACGAATCACCAACAAGGTGGTCAAATTGGTGATAATCAAGACTTTACCAAGTGGGTCACGTCAGGTACGACG
>NZ_KQ970391.1:326514-338385 GCF_001579105.1 Weissella sp. DD23
TTTGTTCAAAAACTCGGCAACCGAATGGCGCGGACGCCATTCAGCGGGGCAAATAATTCCCCCTAAAGCCTTCAGGTCTGTGTGGGCTTGCCTGAATAGCGCCGGCCATGCGGCATGTTGCCGATTTTTGAACGCTTCGGAGCCAACCCAAGCCTGTTGCGACAGCCAAGATGTTCTCTGTTAGTGTGGAGCAGATGTCGAGTAATGAATCTGTTGAACGCTGCAATTGACTCATACAAAGAAAAACGCCTCAACTATTACGAAACAGATAGTTGAGGCGTTATATTTTGATTACGTTATTAGAACAGCATGCTGAAGATTGAAACGTACATTAAGGCAGCACCACCGAGGACAAATAGGTGCCAGTAGACGTGACTCATGGGCAACTTTGGAATTAAGTATACGCCGGCACCTAATGTGTAGGTAATACCACCAGCTAATAGCAGATTAAATGCAAACGGTGTTAACGAATGGTGTAATGATGGAAAGGCTAAGATGATTAGCCAGCCCATTACAACGTAAATGAGGACCGACACCCAAGGCCAGCGCCCGACGAAGAATAGGTCGTAGACGATGCCGGCGATTGTTAGCCCAAGAATTGTGCCCCAAATTGGCCAGCCAACATTATGTGGTAAGAACAACCAAGTGTAGGGCGTGTAACTTCCCAAAATGACTAGGTAGATGCCAGAGTGATCTAGGAATTGAAATACCTTACCAGCTTTGGTGAAGACCAACGCATGAAAGAGGGTTGAAGCAAGCAGGAAAGTGATGATTGAAACCGCGTAAATCCAAAGGGCGGCCATTGTAAAACCGTCAAAGTCAGCGTGCATGCTTTCCCAAAGTAGCAATGTTGCACCAACGACGGCGGCTAATACGCCAAGTCCGTGGGTGACGGCGTTTAGTGTTTCATAGGTAATTAAGTAACGGCGATTCTCATTTGTTAAGACAGGCATGATGCACACCTCCGTGTTTTCGTTTTTTATTGTTGTAACTATCATAACGCGAACATCTAGTGTTGTAAACTAGATGAACTGAATTTTGACTTCAAATGGTTACTGACGGTCATTTTCTGTATACTGTATCGGTAGTGAAAATGTTGGGGTGAAAAATAATGATGACCTTGTTGAAAGGCATGATGATTGGTTTTGCGTTCGTTGCACCAATCGGCATGCAAAATTTGTATGTGTTTAATAACGCAATGAACAATCGCTTGCGGCGGGCGTTCTTGTACGTCCTGTTTGTGTGGATTGCTGATTCGGCGTTTTCAATGGCCGCGTTCTTCGGGATGGGGGCGTTGATTAGTTCTCATGATACGCTCAAACTAATTGTGATGCTGTTGGGGGGCTTGTTAGTAATGTGGATTGGTTACGGCATTCTACGAGGCGCCAATTCAGTGCAACTTAATACGCAGCAAAATGCTGTATCCTTGAAGAAGGCGCTGGTGACAGCGGTTATTGTGTCGTGGGCTAATCCACAAGCATTGATCGACGGTAGTTTGATGCTTGGTGCACTACGCGGAACTTTGGCAGATTCACAAGTGTGGCCGTTTATTATCGGTGTTATTATAGCGACTTTTATTTGGTTTAATGGCATCACGATTACGATGAATCTGTTAAAAGATCGGCTACCCAAACGAGTCTTGGTCTGGGTCAATATCCTTTCTGCAATCATTGTACTGGGATACGGCGTATACTTATTGGTAGAAGCAATCAGTATGTTAATTTAAGAAATGAGGCGAAAAAATGCCATTACTACGATTTGATTTATATAAGGCAGGTCGGGAAGATAAGTCACGTGTGAAGCAACTGTTGGACTTATCATACGAAGTGATGCGTGAAACGTTTGGTGCGCCTGAAGGGGACCGTTACCAAATCGTGAGCTACCATGAGCCAGAAGATTTCATTATGGCAGACACAGGGCTTGGCTTTACGCGAACGAATCAATTTATTTCTTTGTCAGTTCGTACGCGTCCACGCACAACTGAACAGAAGGAAAACTTCTATCGTGAGTTGGTGGCACGCATTCATAGCGATTTGGGGATTGATCCACAAGACGTGATGATTAATCTGGTATCAAACACGGATGAGGATTGGAGCTTTGGTTTAGGTAAGGCGCAATTCTTGACGGGTGACTTGTAAAGTTACATTGTGACTAAAATTTATTTCTGTTATAATGAATATATTAACGAAAGAGGTATCTGGCAATCGCCAGGTACCTCTTTCCTGCTTTAAGGGGATATAACGATACCGTTAACAATTAACAGGGGGATGGCATTATGGCAGAGACAAAAGAACGTTACGTGACATATGAAGAATTCAATGACTTCAAGCATCACGACTTTCAGGAAGTAAAGGATGACCTGAAAGATCTCCGCGAAGATGTCACCGAAATGCGAGCTGACTTGCGGGTTATGGATACTCGTCTGACAAACGTGGAGAAGACGCTCGAAACGTTTGCGACTAAGGACGAGATGCAGTTGATGTTCCATGACCACTCGTCAGCAAATCGAAAGGGAATGTATCGTGCACTCGGCGTAATGACGGCCGTCTTGGGCGTGTTAATGAGTATTTTGCAGTATTTAAATTAAATGTAGGGGGGCTGTTATGGCAAACAAGGAACGCTATAAGACGCAGACGACATGCAATGATTTCAAGCATCACGATTGTTGAAAAATAAATGATAGCCTCAAAGAATGGCGTACAGACATGACCGAAATTCGAGTCGAGTTGACAAAAGCGCGTGGTGAACTACGAATTTTGAATTGGCGCATGGCAAATGTAGAGAAAACACTCGAAACGTTTGCGACTAAGGAAGACATGCGAGTGATGCTGCGGGACGTCGTACAAGCTTTCCAAGCGGCCAATCGAGAGTCACGACAGAATTTTAGGAAATATATTTATCAAGCGACGGGGCTTATGACGGTGGTGTTAGGTGCGTTAATGGGATTCATACATTATTTCTATTGATTGAACTATGGGGGATCTATGACAGAGACAAAAGAACGCTACGTGACATATGAAGAATTCAATGACTTCAAGCGCCATGATTTTCAGGAAGTGAAGGATGATATCAAAGATTTACGTGGTGAGGTGAAGGAACTACGTGGCGACGTGACAGAAATTCGGATTGAATTAACAGAGTTGCGAAGTGAGATGCAAGGAAGCTTGAATGTGCTTACGCAGCGGGTAGACGGCATCGTAGCCTCATTGAATTGGTATAAGTACGTTTTTGTGCTTGTGGTATTGGTGCCATTTATTGAACGGCTAATTTCAAAATTTTTTTAGGTATTAATAAGGGAAAATATCATGTCGGTAGAGACAAGGGGGCGTTATGTGACGGATGAGAAATTTGAGGAGTTTACGGACCATGATTTTCAAGAATTAAAGCAAGGTGTCAAAGACTTACGCAATGCCGTAAGGGAAATACGGATTGATTTGAAGGAAATTCGCATCGAATTGACAGAATTACGTGGTGAGGTGAAGGCTCTGACACAACGAGTTGATGGCATCATTACCACATTAAACTGGTACAAGTACATCTTTGTACTGGTGGTTTTACTGCCGTTTATTGAGCGCTTGGTGTCACGCTTCATTTGAGCGGTATGCCTTGCTTTTCTAACTAAATAAACGTAAAATATCGTTTATAGCAATTCACTAAAAAGTAAGTTAAACGTCGATTGTCCAGCGAGTGCACAGGTGATGAGAAGTGCATCAATCAGTTTAAGTGAAAGTAGTTAGTGGGCCGCACCGGTGAACGTGAGTAGTCGATGCCGTGAGAAACGCGTTAAGTTCTAACGAGATAGCGGGAGTAGTCCCGTTAAATCAGGTGGTACCGCGATTAAGTCGCCCTGATCATACAAATTAGTATGGTTAGGGCGTTTTTTATTTGCGACCATCCGTTATATAAGATAGCTATTATTCATAAGGAGAATTTCACATGCGCGAAATTGATATGCCTGGAAAGTATGACGCTACTGCTGTTGAAGCTGGCCGTTATGACAAGTGGGTACAAGAGAACCGCTTTAAGCCATCAGGAAACGATAAGGCTCGTCCTTACTCAATCGTTATCCCACCACCAAACGTTACAGGTAAGTTGCACTTGGGACACGCTTGGGACACGACGTTGCAAGATATGATTATCCGTCAAAAGCGTATGCAAGGCTTTGACACATTGTGGTTGCCAGGAATGGACCACGCCGGTATCGCAACGCAAGCTAAGGTTGAACAACGTTTGGCTGAACAAGGTGTGTCACGTTACGACTTGGGTCGCGAAAAGTTCGTTGACCAAGTTTGGGACTGGAAGAACGAATATGCTGCAACCATCAAGTCACAATGGGGTAAGATGGGACTTTCTTTGGACTACTCACGTGAGCGTTTCACGTTGGACGAAGGATTGTCAGAAGCTGTTCGCAAGGTCTTTGTGACGTTGTACGAAAAGGGCTTGATCTACCGTGGTGAGTACATCATCAACTGGGATCCTAAGGCTCGTACGGCTTTGTCAGATATTGAAGTTATCCACCAAGATGATGAAGGTGCTTTCTACCATGTAAAGTACCCATTCGTTGAAGAAGGGGTAACTTACGATGGTAAGGACTACATTGAAATTGCTACGACACGTCCTGAAACGATGTTTGGTGACGTTGCCGTTGCCGTTCACCCATCAGATGAGCGTTACAAGGACTTGGTTGGTAAGATGGTGCGCGTACCACTTGTTGGTCGCGAGATTCCAATCATTGCCGATGAATACGTTGACCCAGAATTTGGTTCAGGAATGGTGAAGATTACACCAGCCCACGATCCTAACGACTTTGGTGTTGGTAACCGTCACGACTTGGAGCGCATCAACACGATGAATGAAGATGCGTCAATGAACGAGCGTGCCGGCAAGTATGTTGGTATGGATCGCTTTGACGCACGTAAGGCGATCGTTGCCGACTTGCAAGCTGAAGGCTGGATGCTTGAAATTGAGCCAATCGTGCACTCAGTTGGTCACTCAGAGCGTACTGGTGTACCAGTTGAGTCACGTTTGTCAACGCAATGGTTCGTTAAGATGCAACCATTGGCTGAGCAGGCTTTGGACATGCAAAAGTCAGACGACCGTGTTGACTTCTACCCACCACGTTTCGAAGATACCTTCACGCGTTGGATGGATAACATCCACGACTGGGTTATCTCACGTCAACTTTGGTGGGGACACCAAATCCCAGCTTGGTACCACAAGCAAACGGGTGAGATGTATGTTGGTATGGAAGCACCTGAGGATATCGAAAACTGGGAGCAAGACTCTGACGTTTTGGATACGTGGTTCTCATCAGCTTTGTGGCCATTCTCAACGATGGGTTGGCCTGATGAAGATGCCGCAGACTTCAAGCGTTACTTCCCAACCAACACGTTGGTTACGGGATACGACATCATCTTCTTCTGGGTTGCTCGTATGATGTTCCAATCAAAGGAATTCACGGGTCGTCGTCCATTTAAGAACGTTTTGATTCACGGTTTGATTCGTGACGAACAAGGACGCAAGATGTCAAAGTCATTGGGTAACGGAATTGACCCAATGGATGTCATCGAGAAGTACGGTGCCGATGCATTGCGCTGGTTCTTGGCAACTGGTTCAACGCCAGGTTTGGACGTTCGTTTCTCATACACGAAGATGGACTCAGCTTGGAACTTCATCAACAAGATTTGGAACGCTTCACGTTACGTTATCCTGAATTTGGATGACGAAACGAAGGCTGAGTTGCCTGCTGACTTGTCAGTTTTGACGTTGGCCGACAAGTGGATTTTGTCACGTTTGAACGAGACAATTGCTTCAGTAACGAAGAACTTTGACAAGTTCGAGTTCGGTGAGGCTGGTCGTTCATTGTACAACTTCATCTGGAACGACTTCGCTGACTGGTACATCGAAATGACCAAGGAAACGTTGAACGGAAACGATGAAGCTGCCAAGAAGAATGTGCAAGCTGTTTTGGCTTACGTGTTGGACAACACATTGCGTTTGCTACACCCAATAATGCCATTCGTAACGGAAGCTATCTGGCTAGAGATGCCACATGATGGTGAATCAATCGTGGTTGCTGCTTACCCAGAAGAGAAGGCTGAGTTGGATAACCCAACGGCTGAAGCTGACTTCCAAAGCTTGACTGACTTGATCAAGGCTGTTCGTACGATTCGTACGGAAGCAAATGCGCCAATGTCAACTGAAATCGACGTTTTGATCAAGACGTCAGATGAAAACTTGGCACGCATTTTTGATGAAAACTCAGACTACATCAACCGCTTCGTAAAGCCAAAGTCACTTGAAATTTCTGCTGATGTGTCTGCACCAAAGTTGGCGATGACGCAAATTATTTCTGGTGCCGAAGTTTATGTGCCTTTGGAAGAGTTGATTGACTTGGATGAAGAAATTGCCCGTTTGCAAGGTGATGTTAAAAAGTTTGCTGGTGAAGTAAAGCGTGCAGAAGGTAAGTTGGGTAACGAAAAGTTCGTGAACAACGCACCTGAAGCTGTGGTTGCGGAAGAACGTGAGAAGCTAGCTGACTGGCAAGCAAAGTTGGCAGCAACTGAGTCTCGTTTGGCCGAATTGCAGGCTGCGAAGTAAAAACAGAGCATAGAGTGTTGGTTTTCTTGCGGAGCAAGAAAATCGGTTATCCGGAATTAAGACGAAAATTTCTCGGTGCGCCACAGGCGTGCTGAAAATTTTTGACTTAATGCAGTGGTGACCGAAAACACGCCAGGCGTTTAAACAGAGCATAGAGAAACGTTTTTTGCCTGAAGTTGCACCAGCCACCCTGAAATGAGATTGTTACTTCTAAAGGCTTGCAGGTCGTCGGTTTTTAGAGTATTATCTTATATATTGTTAATAACGAATTTAAGCTGTTCGTCGTTACAATGTTAGTAAATTACACTTGTAAAAGCGCTGTTCACATTTGTGGATGGCGCTTTTGCTATTCCTGTGCACTTTTGAAACAGTCAAAGCGTAAATTGTCCGTGCAAACGGCACTGATAACCGATATACTTACATTATGTCGGTTTAATAAACCGCGAAAGCGTAAGTAAGAGAGAGTGAGAACTATGTGGCGACGTAGCGAACGAATTGGCCGATGGGTGCTGGCCAGCCTAACAATATTGCTCGCCGTGGGCACGATGACTGACGTATCAGCTGCCGGGGCACCAGCTGGTCGTTTTAGCGTTTCTGGGAATGCTAAAATGCCCGATAAGGTCAAACAAGCCGTTTTTGAGGCAACTCAAGAATGGCAAACAGTTTTAAATGATGATGATTTGTTTGATGCTGCGGAACCAACTCGTACGAATGTGACAGTAGTCTGGGATACAGCACACGATGCCCGAGTCGCAAAAGACGATGCGGTGGCGGTGACGAAAAAGACGGGAAACTTGACGAAACCAGCCTATGAAATTGTCTTGTATAAACGAGATATCAATCGAGCGTTTAAGCAGGACGGCTTTGCCACACAGGAACAGCAACTTCGGACGATTATTGTGCATGAGTTAGGCCATACAATGGGGCTGACACATAGTACGAATAAGCATGACGTGATGTATCCAATGGCACTTGGGCCAACGCAACATATTACGGCTGATGATGTCCGTCAGCTACCGTTTGCAGTACGAAATGGTGTGCAACAAGATTTGGCACGACAAGATCGCGCGTGGTTTGCGCCACGACGTTGGTTGACGATGTTAACAGAAACAGTTGTGAAAACGTTCAAACGGCCCCATAGTTTAGAAATTGCGGCGTTGAGTTTTGGCGGTGCACTAGTCGTAACCGTGGTAGGGACAATGGTTTATAATCGGCGGGGACGCTGATGACAATTAGTAAAATCAATATGACGAGGTATCTGAGTTCAGGTGCCTCGTTTTTTACACCAAAAAATCGCTCTGGGAGATTGGGTGTGTTAGGATTGAAAAGATGAAAAAGGAGGTCCGTTCAGATGATTACAATTGAAACGGCAGCTGACGCCATTGCCTATATTCACGGACGTCACAAGTGGAAGAAAATACCTAGTTTTGCCAGAATTGAAGCACTTCTCGATCGATTAGATCATCCAGAACGGGCTTCTAAGTTTATTCATATTACTGGCACGAATGGCAAAGGATCGACTAGTAAGATGATTGCCCAATTGTTGCGGCAAACGGGTTTAACGGTGGGGATGTTTACATCACCCTTTATTATGACGTTCAATGAACGCGTCCAAGGAAATGACGGTAACATTCCGGATGCGGACTTATTGGCGATTATGCAGCGCATTGCGCCAATTACGGAAGCGTTGGACCAAGAATTGCCTGACGGTGGTCCAACTGAGTTTGAAACGTTAACAGCCATGATGTTTGTGTACTTTGCAGAACATCCAGTTGATGTGGTGGTCTTGGAGGTTGGTGTTGGGGGAACCTGGGATACGACTGAGGTAATTCCTGATAAAGTGCTATCGGTAATTACAACCGTTGGGTTGGATCACATGCAGGTGCTAGGCAATTCATTAGCTGAAATCGCCACACAAAAGGCGGGCATTATTCAACGTCAGCGTCCGGTAGTAACAGGACGATTACCAGAAGAAGCCCGTCAAGTCGTAACGACGGTCGCCAAGGCTGCAGGTGCCCCGATTTTTGAGCTTGGTCATGAATTTGAAGTCGCCATGGTGCCTGGTGATACTGAATGGGGTGAACGTTTTAATTTGTCAGGTACCGTAACACAGCGAGATGTGTTCGTAGATTTGATGGGTGATTACCAAATAGAAAACGCCGCTGTGGCCATCCAAGCAGCTACGTTAGCCGCGCAGTTGCTTGGTCGTGAATTGACACCTGAGATGGTTGAGACGGCCTTGGCAATCGTTACTTGGCCGGTTCGATTTGAACGCGTATCAAACACACCATTAACCGTACTAGATGGTGCACATAATCAGCACGGTGTAGATGCATTAGCTGCAACATTGGCGCGACGTTTTAAGCAACGGACTGTCCATATCTTGTTTGGGGCGTTAGCGGATAAAGCTTATCCGGAAATGCTTCATACGTTGGCTGACTTGCCTAATGTGGACCTCCACGTCGTTGGTTTTCAAAACCCAGGCAGTCGGACGGTTCTAGATCCGACTGAGGCGGCCGCTCAAGTGACTGGACACACGGTTACTGTCCATCAGGACTGGCAAACGGCCTATCAGACAGTTAAAGCGCTCGCGAAGCAAAATGATATGATTTTGTTCACAGGGTCATTATATTTCGTGTCAGAAGTTCGCGCTAATCTATAAAAATGCACACACGCCTGCACTAATCTGCGGGCGTTTTTTGGTATACTTAAATCAAGACAGTGGCGATTGGAAATAGCGGTGGTTTCGCATCACAAGTTTGATTGGCTACTTTATTAAAATGGATAAGAAGAGGGAAGTGCGATGAATTTTTTCGTCAATGAGGGACTTGCAGCACAGGGCTCGGGGATTGAACACGCCCAAGTGCAACGCGGGAAGTTATTCCGTAAGAATGGTCAGTCATTTAAAATCGTGACCCGGGTTTACAACGCCAATGGTCATCGAGATTTGCTGGCATGGCAACTAAACGATGCTGAAGTAATTAATATGTATGATTACTATGCAGGGACAGAATATGTGCCCGATCGCATCGTGACGGCTGAAGATGTTGAATGGGGTGGTCGCCGAGTTGCAGTAGTGGAGCCAATGGCTGATAAGCCTGAGACGTTTATGGCGTTTGAAGATATTGAACGAACACGTTTTTTGGGGCGTATTCACGTTGACTTGGAACACGAGAATCGGGTAACGATGGTGGAAGTGTTTGAACACTTTGGTAATTTGTTCCGGGTTGATACGTATGATTCACGTGGCTTTATTAGTCGCCAACAATATATCGATCCAGATGGTACACCTAATACGAATGTGTTTGTGGACCGTCAAGGCCGACCAGTGATTGAAGAGTTTCTACGTCGCAAGGGTCCGCGTATGTCTGAAACGATGCTGATGAACCGGCAACATATTGATGCACAAAATCAATTGGCCGATAACGCACGCATGTCAGGACAACCGTTTGAAGCTAAGCCCTTTGAGGCACCACAATTTGTTAACTTTATTGCGGGTTACCGGTTGATCAAGCGAAACGGGATGACGTACATTTTTGATTCCTTTGATGAGTTGACGGCCGAATTTGTGAACGATTTGAATAATGACTTCTACTCAGCTGAACAGCCAAATGTCTTTATTATGGATCGAACAACGGCGGCAGATGAAGGTTTGTTGCATATGGATCGACCAGCGTACATTGGCTTCCATTTGCATAATTTGCACGCTTCGGACACTCGTGATGTTATGACGACTGATGAAAATAACAATTATGAGTTTGATTTCATGCACATGAATGACTATCAAGCAATTATTTCAGCGATGCCACGTCAAACGGCTGACGTGGTGGCACGTTACGCACCAAAGGCAACACCGTTTACAATTCCGGTGGGGGTTGTCCCAGCTGAAATTCGTGAGGCAAACCGTGTGCCGATGGCTGATCGTGAACCAAATTCAGTGTTGATGATTGTGCGTCGAGCGCCAGATAAGCGTCCTGCTGCAGTAGCAGAAGCTTTGATGATTGCGAACCAAAAGCAACCGGGGCTAAATGCACACTTGGATGTTTATGGTTACTTTGACAACACTGGCAACAATAAGACCAACAAGGACTTGATTAACTTGTTCGATAAGTATGGACTACCAAAGCCAACGATGTTGAATGAGAAGGGCGAAGAGACGACTGATATTAATGAAGTCCGCCGTTTGGATTCACCAGTTGTGACGTTGCATGACTACGTTACGGATCGTGATGAGCTGTATGCTATTCACCGTTCACACCAAGTGTATGGTCTAGCGTCAATGATGGAAGGGTTCAACATTTCGATGATGGAAGCCATGTCAAATGGGCTACCGGGTGTATCGACGAATGTGAACTACGGTCCAAATGACTTGATTATTGATGGCGAGAATGGTTATTTGACGGCCTGGGCACCAGAAGGTCAAGAAGATGAATTTGTGTCTGAAATGGCTGACCGCTTCCTTGAATTATTCAACGATCCACAAAAGTTACAAGCCTTTTCAGATGCGGCTTATGACCACAGTGACCGTTATTACGAGGAAAATGTGTGGCAAGCTTGGCAAGGTTTGTTAGATGATGCAAACAAGCGCTGGCCAGCGATGGCAGCGCAGGCTCCTGCACTATCAAACGTTGGGGTTGGTGAAGGCGGTACAACGATGACGGCGTACACCCTCGGTCAACGAGCGGATGAAGTGACGATTAATGGTGTTGCAGGTGTCACTTACTTTGCAGCGAATTAAGGAGATCAGCGATGAACTTATATATAGATAATTCAGATTTACCAACGCTTGATGTCAACGTGGCTGCACGGGTAAGAGAGGACCGTGCGGCGGGCAATGATGCGAAAATTGTTGTGCGTGGGTATTACCCAGATCAACATATGCACTTGGCTAATCACGGTTTAACGGATCAAGATTTGTTGAATATGTATGATGTGTTTCAAAAGGCAACTGATGTGGATCCTAAAATGGTCCACTATCGACACAATCCGCAAATTGATAAGACACGCTATCACTTGGACGGTATTGATTGGGGGATGGCCCAGGCTCGTCGGTTTGGGACGACTTACGGTCGCAATGTGATTGATGTGGAATTATTTGCCGGCAACCCAGGTGGTCGTTCATCAATGTTGCATTACATTGACCGATTGGACCATGTTGCTGTAACGGATATTTGGGACTGGCGTGGGTTTAAGTCAGCAACTCGTTATTACCAAACGAATGGGAATATCTCAAACATTATTTTCTATACCCCAACTGGTGATGTTGCTGCA
>NZ_KQ970391.1:338503-339508 GCF_001579105.1 Weissella sp. DD23
CACGAGCCTCATTCATGTGGCAACACATTGAAGGCAAGCCGAATAATGAATGGCCACTTGTTCAAACATCATTGGAAGTTATGGACTACGATGGGCAGCATCTCTGGTTTGAGAGTGAAATGCATGCCTGGGAGTACTTTATTCAGCACGAAAAGCAAAAGCAAGGTGTCGTTTTCCAGTAATCTGCTCTTTTTAGCGTAATATAGTATACACTTTCAATGGGACTAACATGGGTAAGTTAGTCGAACAGAGAAAGGGGTTAGAATATCATGAAGCGCTTAATAGTGGTTGCGTTGATTGTATTCGGTTTGAGTTTGGTAGGTGGCACGGCGTTTGGTGATGAAACGACGGTTAGTCGGGTGACGACAAGTCAGGCGACTACCAATGGCGCAAACGCCACCAGTGCGCAACTTGACGGTGGCGCGGTGGTCCAATATCAAACGCATGATGAAGTGCAGGCAATGAAGGCTGGTAACCAGACCAATCAAACGGTGGCGGGTTACACATGGCTCGGTCTGGTGGTGGTTGCTGTCACGACGATTGGTGGCTTAGTCTGGCAATCGTTTCGACGGGAAATCAAACGGGCAGGCTAAAATAGCAAGTATAATTCCGGGGTAGTCTTTTGACTATCGCGGAATTTTTTTGCGTTTTCTGTTACACTAGATAGAGAGATTTAGGCAATGCCCTGGACGCGGGGTGTTGAGACGGAGATATATAATCATGATTATTTTACAAGCAAGTAATGTTGCCCGCCGCTTTAGCGGAGTGACGTTCTTTGAAAACATATCAATGCAGATTCAAGATAAAGGTCGGGTTGGTTTGGTCGGACGTAATGGTGCCGGTAAATCAACGCTTTTGAAGATGCTAATTGGCGAAACGCAACCTGATGAGGGGACTGTTTCGATGAAAAAGGGCATTAAGCTCGCTTATTTGGCACAAAATTCAGGTTTAGATTCGGATCTATCGGTTTACAATGAGATGTTAACGGCGTTCGACCGAGTGATT
>NZ_KQ970391.1:340068-341185 GCF_001579105.1 Weissella sp. DD23
CGATGCCAGAACGCGATGTGCGCTCAATTTTGGGTTCATTTATGTTCTCGGGTGAATCGGTGGATAAGATTGTGTCGGCGCTTTCGGGTGGTGAACGCGCGCGTTTGCTGCTAACGAAGTTGTCATTGCAACACGCAAACTTTTTGATTCTTGACGAACCTACCAACCACTTGGATATTGATTCACGTGAAGTGCTTGAGACAGCGTTAAATGAGTTTAACGGCACGATTTTCTTTGTTTCGCACGACCGTTACTTCATTAACGCCGTGGCGACCGAGGTGGTTGAGTTATCACCAAACGGCACGCGTTTCTTTGATGGTGATTACGATTACTACTTGGAGAAGACGGCTGGCGAACAAGCAGCGTCACACCGGGCCAAGGCCAGCTTTGAAACGACGGAAGAGTTCAAAGAAGCGTCAGCCACGCCGATTGAGAACTTGAGTCGTGAAGAACGCAAGGAGCGTCAGAAAGAACAACGTAAGCTTGAACGGGCAGTGTCAGCAGCTGAAGAAGAGATGGAAACGTTGAATACCAAGCGAGATGCACTGAACGCAGAGTTGAATGATCCAGCCAACGGTGCTGACTTGGGTAAGTTAACGGACTTGTCCAAGGAAATCGCTGCGTTGGATGCACAATTAGCCACAGTCGAGGAACAATGGACTGAAGCAAGTATGGCACTGGAAGAATTTAATAATTAAGACAAAAGTCTCGGCGGGAATCGTCGAGACTTTTTGTCTTATCCGGGTAAATAATTGCACAAAATTTGTTGCAAAAATATCTCAGTGTGCTATTATTATTTATGTTGATTAGCACTTAACAAAAGAGAGTGCTAAAAATTATAATTGCCTATGGAGGTCATATAACATGTTGAAGCCTTTGGGAGATCGTGTTGTTTTGCAAGTTGAAGAAGCACCTGAGCAATCAGTTGGTGGCATTTTACTTGCGTCAAACGCTCAAGAAAAGTCAGTTACCGGAACGGTTGTTGCTGTTTCAACGCAATCAGTTGGTGACTTGACGGCCCCAGCTGCAGTGAAGGAAGGTGACCAGGTCATCTTTGATAAGTATGCTGGCTCAGAAGTAACGGTTGACGGTGTCGACTACTTGGTCGTACACGAAA
>NZ_KQ970391.1:341222-346367 GCF_001579105.1 Weissella sp. DD23
CTTTAATTTACAAAACACAATTAATCAAAATTATTAAAATAGAGGGTGAATAAATCATGGCTAAGGACATTAAGTTTGCTGAAGATGCACGTGCCAAGATGCAAGCGGGAGTTGACAAGCTTGCAAATACGGTTAAGACGACGATTGGTCCTAAGGGACGTAATGTTGTGATTGAACAAAGCTACGGCGCACCAACTATTACGAATGATGGTGTGACAATTGCTAAGTCAATCGAGTTGGAAGACCACTTTGAAGACATGGGGGCAAAGTTGGTTGCTGAAGTTGCCTCAAAGACCAACGATATCGCTGGTGATGGTACGACGACAGCCACTGTTTTGACACAAGCTATCATTAATGAAGGTTTGAAGAATGTGACAGCCGGTGCTAACCCAGTTGGTGTGCGTCGTGGAATTGAATTGGCAACGGATGCGGCTGTTAAGTCATTGCATGACATGTCAAAGACGGTGTCAACGAAGGAAGAAATTGCGCAAATCGCGTCAATTTCAGCTGCTAACCCAGAGGTGGGTGAGTTGATTGCTGAGGCGATGGAGAAGGTTGGTAACGACGGCGTTATCACCATCGAAGAGTCAAAGGGTATCGAAACAACGTTGGATGTTGTTGAAGGTATGCAATTTGACCGTGGTTACATGTCACAATACATGGTCACGGATACGGACAAGATGGAAGCATCTTTGGACAACCCATACATTTTGATTACGGATAAGAAGATTGCGAACATTCAAGAAATCTTGCCAATGTTGCAAAGTGTTGTCGAGCAAGGTCGCGCTTTGTTGATCATCGCTGATGATATTACGGGTGAAGCTTTGCCAACGTTGGTCTTGAACAAGATGCGTGGTACGTTTAACGTGGTTGCTGTGAAGGCACCTGGCTTCGGTGACCGTCGTAAGGCCCAATTGGAAGATATTGCTATCTTGACGGGTGGTACCGTGATTACTGAAGACCTTGGTTTGAACTTGAAGGACGTCACGATTGCCCAACTTGGTCAAGCCGCTAAGGTAACGGTATCAAAGGATAACACGACGATTGTTGAAGGTGCTGGTAACAAGGATGCCATCGCTGAGCGTGTTAACCTGATTAAGGGTCAAATTGCTGAGACAACCTCTGATTTTGATCGTGAGAAGTTGCAAGAGCGTTTGGCTAAGTTGGCCGGTGGTGTTGCTGTCATCAACGTCGGTGCTGCAACTGAAACTGAGTTGAAGGAGCGCAAGTACCGAATTGAAGACGCCTTGAATGCCACACGCGCCGCTGTTGAAGAAGGATTCGTTGCCGGTGGTGGAACTGCTTTGGTTAACGCAATCCCTGCGGTTGCTGCCTTGTCTGAGGATGGGGATGTGCAAACGGGTATCAACATTGTGCGTCGTGCCTTGGAAGAGCCAGTTCGTCAAATCGCTGAAAATGCTGGTTTGGAAGGATCAGTGATTGTGAACCAATTGAAGGCCGAAAAGCCTGGTATTGGTTACAACGCTGCGACTGATGAATGGGTTGATATGGTTGCTGCTGGTATCGTGGATCCAACGAAGGTGACGCGTTCAGCTTTGCAAAATGCTGCCTCAGTGTCAGCTTTGTTGTTGACGACTGAAGCTGTTGTTGCGGAGCAACCTAAGGAAGACGCAGCACCTGCAATGCCTGCTCAAGGAATGCCGGGCATGATGTAATTTAATACAAACTAATGAACCACCGTCATGCTTTTGGCGGTGGTTCTTTGTTTGTGAAAAATTATCTAAATATCAATGATAGACAACGGGTGTAAATAGCACTAAAATAAGTCGTTGTAGAAATTTTAAATCGTCTTACAAATTGGCGTAACAGCTAAATCTAATTTAATAGGAGCGAATTAATCATGTGGCGCTTTTTAAAGCGGTTGTTGATTGGAAAGCCATTGAAGACCCTGGAAGAAGGCTCGCAACATTTGAGTCGAACCAAGGCATTGGCATTGTTGTCTTCTGATGCGTTGTCATCAGTTGCCTATGGTACGGAGCAAATTACGACGGCGTTGATCGCTGCGAGCGCTGCGGCCCTTTGGATGCAAATTCCGATCGCAATTCTGGTTTTGGTGCTGTTGGCAGCGATTACGTTGTCATATCGCCAAATCATTCATGCGTACCCATCGGGTGGTGGTGCGTATGTCGTAACGTCAACTAACTGGGGACGTAACGCAGGACTTGTCGCGGGTGGTTCATTGTTGGTTGACTACATGCTGACCGTGGCCGTATCTGTTGCGGCAGGTACAGAAGCCATTACCTCAGCAATTCCAGCCTTACATCCCTATGCAGTTGGGATTGGTGTCGTGATTATCTTGATTTTGATGGGAATCAACTTGCGTGGTGTCCGGGAGTCAGCTGGCTTCTTGATGGTGCCGGTTTACTTCTTTATCTTGATGATTACGGGGATGGTGCTATATGGTTTGTATAACATCGCCACTGGCCAGGTAGCGTTCCATGCTGCTTCGGCTATCGGTACGACGGGATCGAATATCGGCATCATCTTGTTCTTGAAGGCGTTCTCAAGTGGATCATCTTCATTGACTGGTGTTGAAGCGATTTCAAATGCCGTACCAAACTTTAAAGAACCAAAGCCTCGTAATGCAGCGGCAACGTTGTCAATTATGGCCTTGATTTTGGCCTTCTTCTTTGCCGGCATTACATTCTTGTCATACTGGTATGGTATTCGTCCAAATGACCACGTGACTGTTTTGGCCCAAATTGGTCAGGCGACCTTTGGTCACGGCGTGCTGTTCTATTTGTTGCAAATCGCCACGGCTTTGATTTTGGCAGTTGCTGCCAACACCGGATTCTCAGCCTTTCCACAGTTAGCCTTTAATTTGGCGAAGGACAAGTTCATGCCACACATCTACATGGACAAGGGTGATCGCCTGGGTTACTCAAACGGTATTATGTCATTGGCCATTGGGGCCATCGTCTTGCTGTTAATCTTTAACGGTTCGACGGAAGCACTGATTCCATTGTATGCTGTGGGTGTGTTCATTCCATTTACGTTGTCACAATCAGGAATGATTATTCACTGGTTCCGTGAACGTGAAGGTATTTGGCTTGGTAAAGCGTCAATCAATTTCGTTGGTGCGGCCATTTCATTTGCCTTGGTGGTTATCTTATTCTGGATGCACTTCAAGTCAGTTTGGCCTTACTTGATTATCATGCCAGTGCTCATTAAGATGTTCTGGACTGTAAACAAGCACTACCGCGCTGTCGCAAAGCAATTGCGTGTTTTGTCTAAGGAACCGGTCAAGCGTCATCATTACGATGGTGCGACTGTGATTGTGTTGGTCTCAAACTTGACGAAGGCAACGGCTGATGCGATTGACTATGCCCAATCAATGGGTGATCGCGTTTTGGCAATGCACGTTTCGTTTGATTCGAACCCTGAAAAGGAACATCGTTTGGGGGTGGAATTCAAGCGTGAATTCCCGGATGTCCGCTACGTGGATATTCACTCGTCTTATCGATCAATTACAGAGCCATCATTACGTTTCGTGGATGAAATTGCGAAGGGTGCTAAGGAACGCAATCATTCCTTGACTATCTTGATTCCGCAATTCGTACCACGTCACGGTTGGCAAAATGCTTTGCACAACCAAAATAGTTTGCGTTTGCGCACGGCGTTGGCCTCACGTGACGTCACGGTATCGACGTACTACTTCCACCTAAAGGAATAGTTGTTAAAAACGAATATTTTCATCTGCTATCATCAAGAGGTTGTGTTAACCTATTGATGATAGCTTTTATTTTGAAAGCAAAAAAACTTAGAGAAAATAAAGGGATAGAGATAATGGATTATACCGTTGATGAAGTCCGACAAGAATTACAAGCCATCCGTGAACGGGTGCACCATGGCGAATTATTTGATTCAATGGGAGCTGAGATTGGTCGCTTGATTGATCAGTTTGATTATGATGCCCCAACAACCGTTGCGCAATTAGATGCGGCCACTGCTAGTACATTGCAAGAAAAGCTTTCTGATTGGCAGACAGCATTGATTGCTGGTGAACCAGTGGTGGTCACGGATCAAGACGTATTGGATATGATGACAGGGTTGCGTCAGACTGATCCTGAACTACGTGATCGCGGTGTGTTTTTCTTTGTCAGTGATGGCTTACAGAATCATATTTTCAGTGATAACCAAGTTGTCATGATGACACGCTACCTTTTACAGGATTCAGTCTTGTTTTCGCACATTACGGAAACGAATAATGATGGTATTTTCTTCCGATCATTCGCTGTATTTATTCTGTCGATGTTGAACTATGCTAATCGGACGAATGACTTTGATTTGTTTACAGATGATTTGCATGAAATGATGATTGATAACTTAGCGACTTATATCGCGTTAGAGCATGACACGCGTGGCTTTGTTGAGGGGAAAGGCTGGGCCCACACATTCTTGCACGTTGGCAATATGTTAGATGATTTATCAAACGATGATGCTGTGACCCGTGCAGACAAAATTTTCTTATTGACGGTGCTGATTGAACGTATCAAGCGTTTGGAGACGCCACTGGTGATGGGTGAAAACCGTCGAATTGATAGTTATATCGTGACGCTGGTGAACATGAATCCACTGTATCGCGATTATTTCTTAAAGCAATTAAAGCAATGGCGTCAAGAAATGACCCGTCAGATGCAACCTGAAGTTGAGGCTGATTGGCATCGTATGTACAACCAGCAGCGGTTACTTCAAGGGCTACTGTTACGCGAAAAGTTGCCTAAAGAAATTTATAATTATCTTAACGAAGCGCGAAACTTTCTAGCGTAACTTATCAAGAATTCAGGAACGTGTTATACTGAGGGTTCCAAATAAATCAGTTTGACAGGGAGATAGACATGTCAGAAAAGCTAAACATTGCGATGTTCTTTGGTGGTAATTCATCAGAACACGACGTTTCAAAGCGTTCAGCACGTAACATTTACGATGCCATGGACAAGGAAAAGTACAACGTAACGGTTTTCTTGATTTCTAAGGACGGAATCATGATCAATGCCGCTGATTCAAAGCGCGTATTTGATGGTGAAGACGAAGATACGATTGTGGCGGAAGCAAAGTCAAAGATGGACTTGAAGAACCCATTGGCACCAATTGCAGTTTTGGGTGAGATGTCAGAAATTGACT
>NZ_KQ970391.1:346458-348760 GCF_001579105.1 Weissella sp. DD23
TGCACGGTAACTTGGGTGAAGATGGTACGTTGCAAGCGTTGTTCCGTTTGTTGCAAAAGCCATACATTGGGCCTGGTACTGCCGCTTCAGCAATGTCATTTGACAAGGATTTGACGAAGCGTATCTTGAACCAAGCCGGCATTCGTAACACGAAGTATGTATTGTTGACGGATCAAAACTTCCAAGACTACACGTACGAGGGCCTTGTTAAGGAACTTGGTACGGAAGTGCTATTCGTTAAGGCCGCTAAGCAAGGATCATCAGTTGGTATTTCACGCGTCACGAACGCTGCAGAATTCGAAGCTGGTGTTAAGGACGCTTTGCAATACGACTACAAGGTTTTGGTTGAAGCTGCGTTGACTAAGCCACGCGAAGTCTTCATTTCAATCTTGGGTAATGAGCAACCACGTGCATCTCGTTTGGGTGGTATTGTTTTGCCTGAACAAGACGTTTGGTACGATTACAACAACAAGTTCGTTGATGCCTCAGGTATGGTCTTTGAATTACCAGTTGAGTTAGGGGATGACCTTGAAAAGGAAATCACTGACATGGCATTAAATGCTTACAAGGCATTGGGACTTGTTGGGTTGACTCGTATGGACTTCATGATTGATGCTGATGGTACACCATACTTGGGTGAACCAAACACGTTGCCTGGCTTCACGAATATTTCACTATACCCACAAATGTGGGAAGTTTCAGGTATCAGCTATACGAACTTGATTGATGAAATTATCAACTACGGTTTGGCTGAATTCGAACGCAATGCCAAGTTGTCATACGACTTCGTGTCATTGGGTGAAGAGCACGTTGGTGAAAAGAAGTACAACGCCGAGCGCGCTAAGTAATATGGATTTAAAAACAATCAGTAACAGTGTTGTTGCTGGTTGTTTTTTATTTGGTGGCGGGTGGCAACACGCGATGCTTAACTAGCTATCTCTACTTTATAAACGCCGTTATTTAGCGTATAATTTATAGTAAGACAATTTGTAGAAAAGGACTTAAAATGACTGAATCATTTACACCAACTTGGATGATTGATGCAATCTACCGTTTGACGCCTGAACAATTAAAGGCTCAAGGAATCAAGGCAGTGCTGACTGACTTGGACAACACGTTGATTGCTTGGAATAACCCAGACGGCACAACGGAATTGCACGACTGGCTTGAACAAATGAACGAGGCAGGAATCCCTGTAATGATCGTTTCAAATAATTCAGCACCCCGTATCGCACGCGTTGCTGAACCTTTGAAGTTGCCATTTGTCTCACGTGCTTTGAAGCCACTGACCCGTGGCCTAAACGAGGCCACAACAACGCTTGGCTTGGCGAAGCAAGAAGTTGTCATGGTCGGCGATCAATTATTAACTGACGTCTGGTCATCTAATAATTATGGCGTTCGGAGCATTTTGGTTAAGCCACTAATTGAGACTGACCAGTGGAATACAAAGATTAATCGTTTTTTCGAAAAGGGTGTTAAGAAGCGCATGTTGAATGCCCACCCAGAACTACAATGGAGGACTACTCTTGATTAGTGAAACAGAAGTACAAGGTTACTTGGACGATGGTTTGCGCTGCATTGGTTGTGGCGCTTTGATTCAAACTGAGCGTAAGGGTGAATTGGGTTATGCCCCAATGTCAGCCTTGCTTAAGGGCTTTGAAAATGAAGAAGTATTGTGCCAACGTTGCTTCCGTTTGCGTCACTATAACGAAATTCAACCCGTTGATTTGACGGATGATGATTTCCGTTTGTTGTTGAACGAAATTTCAACGACTGACTCTTTGGTCGTTTACGTGATGGACGTCTTTGACTTCTCAGGGTCATTGATTCCAGGCTTGCACCGCTTTGTTGGTAAGAACCCGGTTTTGTTGGTTGGAAACAAGGTTGATGTTTTGCCAAAGTCTTTGAAGCGTTCAAAGATTAAGGACTGGATGCGTCAACAAGCTAACGTAGCTGGATTGCGACCAATTGACGTGATGTTGACTTCAGGTAAGAGCGGTGATGATGTCCCTGAATTGTTGGATATGATTGAAAAGTATCGTGAAGGCCGTTCAGTTTACGTCGTTGGTGTGACGAACGTTGGTAAGTCAACGTTGATCAACCAAATCATTAAGGATGCAACTGGTGATTCAAAGGATGTCATCACAACGTCACGTTTCCCAGGAACGACGTTGGATCGTATTGAAATTCCACTTGATGATGACACGTTCATTATTGATACACCAGGAATCATTCACCAAGATCAAATGGCACACTATTTGACGCCAAAGGATTTGAAGTACGTCTCACCACAAAAGGAATT
>NZ_KQ970391.1:349072-349761 GCF_001579105.1 Weissella sp. DD23
GGGGCCTTGGCTCGTTTTGATTTCATTCAAGGTGAGAAGGCCGGCATTACGGCTTACTTTGAAAATAATTTGATGATTCACCGGACGAAGCTGGAAAAGGCGGATGAGTTCTACAGCAAGCATGCTGGTGAACTATTGATGCCACCAACAACGGAAAACTTAGACATGTTGCCACCATTGCAACGTCACGAGTTTAAGGTGACTGAGAAGACGGATATCGTGATTGATGGATTGGGCTGGATTACAGTTCCCGCCAACACGGTAGTAGCAGGCTGGGCACCCGAGGGTGTTTCAGTATTAACACGAAGGGCAATGATTTAATATGATTTCACTACGCGGTAAGCAAAAGCGTTACCTACGTGCCTCAGCGCACGACATGCGACCACTCTTTAGTATTGGTAAGCAAGGATTGACACAAAACTGGTTGGACCAACTTTCAGATGCAATCAACAAGCGCGAGTTGTTCAAGGTTAATATCTTGGCAAATTCAGATGTTGAAGTTGATGATTTGAAGGCATTTATCGAAGAGAACACGGATATTCAAGTTGTTCAAACGATTGGGCACACACTAGTATTGTTCGGAGAGTCAGCTGACAAAGAAAACCGTCGCTACTCTGTCGCCGTTCAAAAAATTTAACATCACTCTCGGAACGGGGGTTCGGGCATGATTAATACAATCGAGAAGACAA
>NZ_KQ970391.1:349899-351788 GCF_001579105.1 Weissella sp. DD23
CGGGCATGATTAATACAATCGAGAAGACAATGACGCAGGCACAAGCTGAGCGTAGTTTTGTCGGTGAGACAAAGAAAATTGGTATTTTAGGTGGCACGTTCAATCCACCACACTTGGGACATCTGGTGATTGGCGAACAAGTCGCTGAACAGCTTGGCTTAGATAAGGTTTACTTTATGCCAAATGCTAAGCCACCACATGTTGATCCCAAAGGGGCAATCGATCCCTTGCATCGTGCCAAAATGGTGCAAGCGGCCATTGCAGGGAACAGTCATTTTGGCTTGGAACTGCTGGAAGTGCAGCGAGGTGGTAAGAGTTATACGTACAACACCATGTTGCAATTGAAAGTTGAGCACCCTAATTATGAATACTATTTCATTATCGGCGGTGATGAAGTCGCCTATCTGAAAACATGGTATCGCATTGATGACTTGTTGAAGTTAGTGAATTTTGTCGGGGTTAATCGACCAGGACAACCACGAGAATCGGATTATCCCGTGAAATGGGTTGAGGTGCCAAACCTTGAAATCAGTTCAACGGATATTCGAAAGCGAATTGCGACCAAGCAGTCGGTTCGCTACTTGCTACCAGATATGGTAGCAGCCTACATTGTAGAAAACGGGTTATACATGGATGACAAACGAGATGATTTATCGGGGCCGGTACTATAACGGGTCACGAGCAAGTTTAGTCGCAGCCGCACAAGCTGCTATGTCTGATTATCGTTTCCAACACGTCCTACGTGTGGAGGAAATGGCAGTTCGGCTAGCAGACAAGTGGGACGTTGATGCAGAGTTGGCTTCTGTGGCAGCTTTGACGCACGATTACGCCAAGGAACGCTCAGATGCTGACTTCTTGGCAAAGATTGCGGAAAAGCAATTGGATCCGGATTTGGTTAATTGGGGGAATAACGTTTGGCACGGTATCGTTGGCGCAGAAATGGTCAAGGATGAGCTGGGCATTCAAAACGAAGATATCCTAACGGCAATTCGTCAGCACACAACAGGTGCACCTTATATGACGACGCTGAGCCAAATCATTTATATGGCAGATTATATTGAAGCAGGGCGTGATTTTCCAGGGGTCGAAGAAGTTCGATCTTTGGCGTTTGATGACCTTGCAGCTAGTGTGGGATGGCAGACAGGCCACACGCTAGCGTACCTCATTGAAAAGCGCGTGCCGGTTTATCCGGGAACGCTTTTGACTTACAACGCATGGAGTGTAGAGAAGTAATGGAAAACAAAGTAAACGAAATGTTGGAAGTAGCTGTTAAGGCCGCTGATCAAAAGCGCGCTGAAAACTTGATGGCTTTGGACATTCACGAAATTAGCTTGGTGGCAGATGCCTACCTTATTTTGGATGCCCCAACGCAACGCCAAGTTTTGGCGATTGTTGATGAAATCGAAGACAAGATGGCTGAAGCAGGATTCGAGTTGCAACGCCACGAAGGTCGTCGTGAAGGTGAGTGGGTTTTGATGGACTTTGGTGACTTGTTTGTCCACGTCTTCAAGGATGAAATGCGCCAATTCTACAATTTGGAAAAGTTGTGGGGCGCTGCACCTGAAATTGATATTGACCAATGGATTGTTAAGGAAGAGTTCTAATGAATTATCAAACTTTTGCGAAGTTGTATGATGACCTGTTCGATGAGGATGCTTATGCTGATTGGTTCCAATACGCCACGAAGTTCATTAAGAACAAAGATGGTAAGTTATTGGAGTTAGCGGGTGGTGCTGGTCGATTGGCCATTCAATTAAAGAAGGCTGGATACGAAGACGTTACGGTCTTTGATTTATCAACTGAAATGTTGGCTTTGGCAGCACAACATGCGCAAGAAGCAGACATGATGTTGCCACTAATTGAAGGCGATATGCGTGAATGGTCAGATT
>NZ_KQ970391.1:352241-354830 GCF_001579105.1 Weissella sp. DD23
GATATGCGTGAATGGTCAGATTACGAGCAAAAGTTTGCTACCATTACGTCGTTTGCAGATTCATTCAATTATTTGGCGTCTGAAGAAGAAACGTTGCAAGCCTTTAAACAAGTTGCAGCCCACTTGGAAGCTAATGGTCAATTTTTGTTTGACGTGATTTCACCTTGGCAGACAGACGTGTACTATCCGGGGTATATGTACAATTGGCATGATGATGAAACCGCCTTTATGTGGTCATCATATGGTGTTGAAGAGCAAGCCCACACGGTAGAACATGAGTTAACATTCTTTGTTTACAATGAAGAAATTGATGGCTTCCAACAAATTCAAGAAGTGCACACAGAGCGCACGTACGAGTTAGAAACATATAAGCGCTTGTTAACTGAAGCTGGTTTTACCAACATTGAGGTATTAGCAGACTTTGGTCGCGAAACAGTAACGGCGGAATCGCCACGTTGGTTCTTTAACGCAACGAAAGCTTAAAAAGGAGTGAGCTGGTAATGGAGGCTGTTGGGCTAATAACCGAATATAATCCGTTCCACAATGGGCACGCTTACCATGTAGCGCAAGCGAAAGCACTGACCGGTGCGGACGTCGTGGTCGCTGTCATGAGTGGTAATTATGTGCAACGTGGGGTGCCAGCTACCTTTGACAAGTGGCAACGGGCGGAACTGGCGTTACGAGGTGGGGTTGATTTAGTTTTTGAATTGCCGTTCGCATTTGCGGTACAGCCAGCGCATATTTTTGCGCGTGGTGCGGTGCAATTGCTCGCCGATGCGGGTGTGAAAACGATTGTTTTTGGTGCTGAACACGGTGACTTGGACTTTCTAGCGCTGGCGCAACAGGCTCACCAACGGCTAATGGCTGACAAACAATTTTCAACTGACTACAGTCAAACTTATGCCACGGCGTTTAATGATGTCCTGGCAGACGTGGTTGGCTTTCGATTAACTGATCCTAATGATATGTTGGGGTTTGCGTATGCGACCGCTGTCATTGACTTGGACTTGGTAGGCACAATCACGTTACAACCAATCCAGCGGATTAAAGCTGGCTACCATGAGACGCGGTTGGTTGATGATCATATTGCCAGCGCAACTGCCATCCGAGAATTAATGGACAAACAAGCACCAACGACGTCTTTCTTACCGTACGTTGGACAGCAAGCTGCTGAGCTGTTAGCCCAAGGCGCTCAAACCGCACCTTGGTCAACGACTTGGTACCATGCGTTGCAAACGAAAGTGATGACAACGCCAATTGCTGAACTTGAACAAATTTATCAGTTAACGGATGGTTTAGCGTATCGATTGCAAGAACAGGTGGCGCAACACCTAGCGACTGATTTCACGTCATTTATGGCAGCATATAAGTCGAAACGTTATACACAGGCGCGCCTACAACGCACGTTACTGTACACTGTTTTAAATATTACAAGCGCGGAAATGCAAACCGCGATGGCAACGCCTTATTTGCGCATGCTTGGGGCCACGACACTTGGTCGTCGTTATCTCAAGCAACAGCGTGATGAGTTTTCGTTGCCAGTGATACATAAAGTTGAAAAGGATGATTTAACTGGCATTTTAGCGCTTGATTATCGAGCTGGTCGGTTGTATCAACTTTTCTCACAACGACCAGCCGATCTTGCAAAGGCGCAGGATACCGGTCGCATTCCAGTTTTTATAGAAAGAGGATAAGTCATGAAGTGGCAATTTGTGGAACTCCAAAAGTACAAGACAGAAGCACTCCAATTCAATGAAGTTGTGGATTTGAAGGATGAAATTACAACAACATTTGGGGATGTCATTTTAGATGTTACACCGTTGACGGTGACGGGATTTGCACAAGCAGATCGTGAAGACATCATTGTTCACGCGAATGTGAAAGGACAACTAGTGACGCCGTCAACGCGTTCATTGGAACCTGTGGAAATGCCAATTGATTTTGACATTGACGAAGTTTACTTACAAGATGAAGCGCACGCTGATCGTTATGAAATTGAAGATTCAGTCATCTTAGTTGAAGATGGTGTGATTGATTTCAACCAAGCGTTGGCTGAGTACGTGGCATTGTCAGTACCATTGCAAGTGTTGACTGAAGAAGAACAGAATCAACCAATGCCTGAAGGTAATGGTTGGGCAGTGATTTCTGAAGATGACTTTGACAAGAAAAAGGAAGAAGAGCCAGTGCAAGCAAACACGCCACTGGCTGGTTTGGCTGACTTGTTCAAGGATGAAGATTAGTTAAACAGAGGCGCTTACCGGCGGTGAACCGGTGAGCGTTTTTCCACATTTTAAACGGAAGGAATACTTGCATAATGGCTAAGCCGAAAGAAACGCCAATGATGAAGCAGTACAACGAAATCAAGGCGCAATATCCAGATGCATTTTTGTTTTATCGTCTGGGAGATTTTTATGAACTGTTTAATGACGATGCCGTTTTGGGCTCACAATTATTAGAATTAACGTTGACCCAACGGAATAAAAATTCCGCTGAACCGATTCCTATGGCCGGCGTACCACATCACGCCGCCCAGAATTATATCGATATTTTGGTCGATAAGGGATACAAAGTTGCGGTTGTTGAACAGAT
>NZ_KQ970391.1:355000-357353 GCF_001579105.1 Weissella sp. DD23
CTCCTGGTACCCGAATGCGCACGAGTGCTGATGCGGCAAAAGAAAATAACTATCTAGTTAGTCTATCAATGACACCAGCAGGTGGGTTCGGTTTGGCGTACACCGATCTATCAACGGGTGAAGTTAAAGCAACCACGGTGACTGCCACTGGGGGCGTTCTTAATGAAATCAGTCGCCTTGAAACGAAGGAGATTGTTACAAACGCAACGTTGCCAGATGATTTGATGGCTAATTTAACCAGTTTGGGAATTTTGGTGTCACATCAGGATGAAGAGGCGGCGAATGCGGAAACGTCATATTTGACGCAACAACTGACGGTGCCAGAACAAAAAGAGGCTGCTGATGTGTTATTGGCCTATCTATTTGCGACACAAAAGCGGTCACTCGATCACTTGCAAATGGCGTCATCATACGAAATTGCCCAATACTTGAAGTTAGATCGTAACTCACGCGCTAATTTGGAATTGACGGTTAATTTACGCACCCAACAACGGTCAGGTACCCTCTTGTGGTTACTGGACAATACGAAAACCGCAATGGGTGGGCGTGCCTTAAAGCAGTGGTTGGAACAACCATTACTGGATCGGGAAACGATTGAACAACGCTATGACAAGATTGGTGAGTTGCTCAAGGATTTCTTCTCGCGGGCGGCGTTACAAGAAACATTGAAGTCAGTTTATGATTTGGAACGTTTGGCTGGTCGCGTGGCATATGGTACAGCGAATGGGCGTGACTTATTGCAGTTGCGCAATTCTTTGCGACAAGTGCCAGACATCATGGTGACACTGGGTGATTTGGATCCGGCCGTCTTTGGTGATTTGCTACGTCGAATTGACCCTGTTTCAGACATTGAAAAGTTAATTTCCACGGCCATTGTTGAAGAACCACCAATTTCGGTTACCGATGGTGGTGTAATTCGGGCCGGGTATAATACACGCTTGGATGAATATCGCAGTGTCATGAAGAATGGTAAGCAATGGTTAGCTGAATTAGAGGCGAAGGAACGTAGCGAAACCGGTATTAGTTCGTTGAAAATTGGCTTTAACAAGGTGTTTGGTTACTACATCGAAGTTACTAAAGCGAACATTGATAAACTTGACCCAGACCGTTATACACGGAAGCAAACCTTGGTCAATGCGGAACGCTTTATCACGCCCGAACTAAAAGATCGCGAACAAATGATTCTGGAAGCTGAAACGAAGTCGAGCGATTTGGAGTATCAGTTATTTACGGAAGTGCGTGAGCAAATTAAAAATAACATTACGCGTATTCAAAAGCTCGCTGCCACGTTGGCCGAATTGGATGTGCTACAATCATTAGCAACCGTGGCAGAAGACTACAAGTTTACGCGACCTGAGTTGACGGATAAGCAACGGTTGGTGATTAAGGACGGTCGCCACCCGGTTGTGGAAAAAGTATTGGGCCACCAATCGTATGTCGCCAACGACGTCTTTATGGATGAGGATGAGACCATCATGTTGATTACGGGACCGAATATGTCTGGTAAGTCAACCTACATGCGTCAATTAGCGTTGACGGTGGTGATGGCACAAATTGGTTCGTACGTGCCAGCTAGCGAAGCTGAATTACCTATTTTTGACCAAATCTTTACTCGCATTGGGGCGGCGGACGACTTGATTTCCGGTAATTCAACGTTCATGGTGGAAATGTCTGAAGCAAATACAGCCATTCAGAATGCCACAAAGCGATCATTGATTTTGTTTGATGAACTTGGACGCGGAACGGCAACCTATGATGGAATGGCTTTGGCGCAAGCGATTATTGAACACGTGCACAATAACACGAAGGCGAAAACGTTATTCTCAACTCACTATCACGAGTTAACAGCGTTGTCTGATGAGTTGCCTAATTTGCGAAATGTTCACGTTGGCGCGACGGAAGAGAATGGTGAACTAGTCTTTTCACACAAGGTCTTAACAGGACCAGCAGATCAAAGTTACGGAATCAACGTCGCGAAATTGGCTGGCTTGCCAGATAGTTTGATTGACCGGGCGGCTGATATCTTGGCTAACTTGGAGGCACAGGATGTGTCATTGGAAGCAACGGCACCAACACGACCTGCTAAGTTAGCTGAACCAGTTGCCACCTATCAAGCGTCAGTGGCTGAGCCAGAACCCGAGGTTGCGGCGGCCGAACCAGCGGATACGCAGTTAGACTTGTTTGCGGTTGGACCAGAAATTGATCCTGCTATGCAAGCTGTTTTGGATGAAATTAAAGCAACAAATATTGCAACAATGACGCCATTAGATGCCATGATGAAGTTAAATGAGTGGCAAAAGCAAATGAAGTAAAAGAGGGTTAAGAGATGGCTGAGATTCATGAGCTTTCTGAT
>NZ_KQ970391.1:357626-360741 GCF_001579105.1 Weissella sp. DD23
TTAAAGAGTTGGTTGAAAATGCGATTGATGCTAATTCCCAGCAAATTGATATTTTGGTGGAAGAAGCAGGGGTAAAATCAATTCGCATTATCGATGATGGCGATGGCATCGATGCTGACCAGGTGACGAAGGCCTTTCTGCGTCACGCAACATCAAAGATTACATCGCGTAATGATTTGTTCCGCGTGCATTCACTTGGGTTCCGTGGTGAAGCGCTACCATCAATTGCGTCAGTTGCGGATGTTGTGTTGGAAACAGCCACAGCCGGAGCGGAACAAGGTAAGCGGGTTCACTACAAGGGTGGCGAATTACTCGAGGAAATCGGGACCGGTGCACGTAAGGGAACGGACATTACGGTGTCAGATATTTTCTTCAACACGCCAGCCCGCTTGAAGTATTTGAAGTCACAGTCGACCGAGTTGGCCCAGATTGTGGACGTTATCAATCGATTGGCACTGAGTTATCCAGAGATTGGCTTCCGGTTGTCGCACAATGGTAATGAGGTGATGCGAACAGCAGGTAATGGTAACTTGCAACAAGTTATTGCGGCCATTTACGGTGTCCAACAAGCGCGTAAGATGCAGGCTATCCAAGCTGAAGATAACGACTTTGAGGTGTCGGGTTACATCTCATTGCCAGAATTAACGCGTGCAAGTCGTTCATACATTTCGGTGCTGATTAATGGGCGCTATATTAAAAATTACAATCTCACCAAAGCCCTGATTAAAGGCTATGGTTCTAAGCTAATGGTTGGTCGCTTCCCCATTGCGGTGTTACAAATAACAATGGATCCATTGCTGGTTGATGTGAACGTACACCCGCAAAAGCATGAGGTCCGCTTGTCGAAAGAAAGCCAGTTGATGGCGTTGATTGAACAAGCTGTGAAGGAGCGGTTTGCTAACGAGAATTTGATTCCGAATGCCTATGAGAATTATTTGGGTGAAGAACAAAATGCAGCTGAAAATGATGCCGCCTTTATTGCCCAGCTGAACGATGCGTCACAGCCATACGTTAGTTCGTACGCGCCGGAGTCGACACCGGATCATCCAGTGCCAATGACGCCAGCTGACTATGAAAAGTTGGCTGACAACTTCTCTGTGTCTGATGTGACCCCTGTGGTCGTTCATCATGCAGAGGAACTGCAAGGAACAGCCGTGAGTGAGTTTGCGACTAAGTATCAAGATGGTGCGGACATTAACCCCTTCGACGAAGGTGGGACAGCGATGGTGGCTGAGCAAAAGTCACTTGATTTGACAGATGACAGTATTCAAGCAGTTGATGAGCATGGACAAACATTCCCAAAGTTAGACTATATTGGCCAAATGCACGGGACGTTCTTGTTTGCGCAATCTGAAGAAGGGCTGTACCTCATTGACCAGCACGCGGCTCAGGAACGTGTTAAGTATGAGTATTACCGTGAAGAAATCGGTAAGGTCGGCTTGGAAATGCAAAAGTTACTCGTGCCGATCGTGCTGAATTATCCAAAAATTGATATTTTGAAGATTCAGTCACATGAAGTCGAGTTAGCCCAAGTTGGCCTACATTTGGAACCATTCGGGGATGATGCGGTCATTGTGCGCGAGCATCCTGGCTGGTTTGAAAAGGGACAAGAAGAAGATACGATTCGTGAAATGGTTGACTGGATTCTACGCGATGGTAGCTTAACGGTTGCGCAATTCCGGGAGCGAACGGCAATTATGATGGCATGCAAGCGCTCAATCAAAGCTAACTGGTCAATGAATGATTTTGAAGCTAAGGGGTTGCTTGATCAATTATCACACTCAGAGAACCCTTATAATTGCCCACACGGTCGGCCTGTCTTGGTGACATTCTCAACGTTGGACATGCAAAAGATGTTCAAGCGTATCCAAGATTCACACGAACCTTGGATTGAGTATGATAATCACCCCTTTTAATTTGAAAGTGGCCTAATTTAGCTATAAACTAAACACATCAATTAAGAAATTAAAAACTTTAACAGAGGTAATTTATCATGAAGGCACGTGTATTTTACGCAACTATCACTGGGAACAACGAAGACGTCGCAGATGTAATTATTGATACATTTGAGGCAGAAGGTGTTGAAGTCACTAAGGAAGATATCCAAATGGTTGACCCTCACGACATCTCAGCTGATGAAACTGATATCGTTGTGGTTGTACCATACACGTTTGATAAGGGAACGGTTCCTGACGAGTCTTTGGACTTCTTTGAAGATTTGGAAGATACTGACCTATCAGGTATCGTTTATGGTGTCTCAGGTTCAGGGGATGACTTCTACGGTAAGGACTTTGCAGTTGCTATCGACAAGTTCGAGGCCCAATTCGAAAAGTCAGGTGCTACCAAGGGTGCAGACGGTGTGAAGGTTAACTTGAGCCCCGACGTTGAAGCAACTGAAGAACTACAAGCATTCACGAAGGCTTTGATTGCTAAGGTAAATGCATAATAACTTCTCAAAAAGACAGAAAACCAATCGGCTTTCTGTCTTTTTTTTCATGCTATTATTTGCTGAGCTATGTGAATTGTATGTAACCGGCATCGGACTTTACGATAACAAAAGCTCTGACAAAACGGAAACAATGTCCTATACTATTAAGAAGTGGATAAGATAGAGAAAGAGAAAGTGTGGTCTACTATATGTTATTACGCGAACGCATAAATGAGATCCGTCAGACCAAACACATTCCCATTGAAAGGTTTGTGCGAAACGGTATCTCAAAAAATAAATACTACCGGTTCGTATCAGGCGAGGGGTCCGTTAGTATCGGAGATTTACAAAAAATAATTGAAATCTTGACGGTTTCGTTATCGGAATTGGTAGCCGAATCTGATGAGCGTGATAGTTTGATTTTCAATGAATTTGGTGACTATTGGCAATTGTCACTGCCTGAATTGCGCGAACGTGCTAGCGTGTTCGCGCACCGTTATATGCAAACGCAAATGAAGGCGCATTATATTGCGTCGACAGTGTATGAATTATTAGCGGGGCGTAAAGCTGGCGAAGATATTTCAGATTATGTTGATGAATTATATAAAGAACTGAAACGGCAACGTTTTTTTACAATTTTTGATTTGCAAGTTTTTCGCATTTTAATGCCACAGTTAAACGTGGCAC
>NZ_KQ970391.1:360895-370399 GCF_001579105.1 Weissella sp. DD23
GTATGAGGTGTTTGCCGTTTCATTGCGAACTTATGAAAATTATAATCCGGCTGACGGTATTGAGTTGATGGTAAAAGTGCACGCAACTGCTTTGTCATATGCCATCAGTTCGACAGCACGAGCCCAAAAGTACTTGAGTTTTGTCATTGAACAAATTGAAGCTTTACAAGGGCGCCCATTTACATCTGAATTTTCGATTATGAAACGCTTCGTGTCGATTGTGCGCCTGTACCAAAGTGGTAATGTGGATGCGGCTAAACGCGCGTTCGATAGTTTTAATGGGGCAGCCAAGCGATTAGATGTTCAGCGCTTATGGGTGTCCCCCAACTTGTTGGATTTCGAAACATTTTGGAAGCGATTGATTTCGATTGACCCAAGCAAACTTCAGGAATCTGATACAGCCCTAAAATCAGCTGAAATTGAAACGGTTGATT
Source organism: Weissella sp. DD23 (assembly GCF_001579105.1). Taxonomy (NCBI): domain Bacteria; kingdom Bacillati; phylum Bacillota; class Bacilli; order Lactobacillales; family Lactobacillaceae; genus Weissella; species Weissella sp. DD23. The sequence continues at coordinate 361,330 of NZ_KQ970391.1, forward strand.
TTGGCGTTTTTGGTATGGGTGAAGCATTTGCCTTTATCATGAAGCTTAAGAAATTATCAGTCCATGAATTTGAGCTGGCGGGGATGAGTCACTCTAAAATTTATCGGGTTCGTAAAAACCTAGCTGAATTTGATGTGGAAGATTTGTTTGCGGGAATGTTGGCCGCCCGTTTGGATGTCCGTGATATTGACGTATATTTAACGGCCAGTTCGGCTGCAATGGGGCGCCCACGGTTTGGTATGCGACACCTAAGTCTGACGGAGTTACAAGAGGCGATCACCAAGTACGAAGCCTTAGCTGAAGAAACCGGCTTAGATTTGTATATGGAAATGAGTCTTGAATTCCGGGGTGTAGTCATTAAAAATACGGTCAAGAATTGGCTGACATCACCAGAATTACAACAATTGTCTGACGACGTTAAAACCCATTTGGAACATTTTGATGAATGGCATGAGTCGCAACACCGGCTTGCTTCGTGGGCGTTTTTGGATGAAACGACTGATGTTGGCGTTGGTCAACGGATGGAAATTTTGTTATCGTTCACTCGCAATGCACAGGTGTTTAAGTATCCGTACGATCCGATTTTAATTAATTTTGATCCGGTTTTAATGCAGGCGATCTTACGACAGGATGTTGCAAAGGCGCAAGAAGTCTACCAACGCTTGTTTGCAGAATACCAGGCACGCCCTGATTTGCAAATCTACTTCAATTATCGTTGGCATAAATTGTTGAACGAACAGCTGCTAAAAGTTGTTCAAGATGGTTTCGTGGTGCCGATGACAATCGAAGGTGTTTTGCGCGATGTTGAGACCGTGACTGGCGAACGTCGATTTATTGTGCCTTATTTAGCGATTTTGGACGCAATTCGTGAGGTCTATCCGGCTTACTAATTGTGAAACGAAATGCTTGAAAAAAGTGCTTGGCACTGTATAATCCAATACGGGAAAGAAATTGAGTTGAGATGAGGTTGAATACGATGCGTGTAACGCAACATGTTTTATTCCGAATCGTGATAAGTTTGCTTGGTGTCTTACTGGTTGCTGGTCATACAGCCCATGCTGACACCGTTAATCAGGCGCGGTATCGCGTGAATGTGTTAGCTGGTACGGCAAACCAGCGCAAAGCTGTTGTGGCCGCTGAAACGATGTGGACGACAGCCTTGCACGAACCAAGCCTCTTTCAGGCAGCTGATGCGCAATCGGACGCCACGACAATCACGATTGAATTTAACGATACAAAAGAAATTGCGGGCCATGCGAAAGGAAACCAAGTAGCAGCTGATGTTTTAGGCGAAACATCGGATGTAGCTGGCACCAAAAAGATTGTCATTTTTACAAAAGGAATATTCACTAATTTTAAGTTGACCTCATACCAGACGGCAGCTGACTACACAGCCAGCGTTATCGCCCACGAGATGGGCCACGCGATGGGTCTACGACACACTTTGAACAACAAGAATGACTTGATGTACCCAGTGAACACGGGGCCGAATCAAGCGATTACACACTTAGACGCGACTAAGTTACCGTGGCAAGTGTCGACGGCAGCTTTAAGTGATTTAGATAAGAATACATCGATGGCAAATAGTCAGTTCGTTACAACGCGCATGTCGATGTTTTCAGCCAGAGTTGCCCATTTGCCTATGCTCTTTTGGGGCATGGTTGCGGCCTTGGCAGTCGCTTCGTTAGCAATTATCATCAGATTGGTTGCTTGGCGTCGGAAAGTTTTAGCTGGACTGCAAAGTTAATTTGAAAAAATAACGGACAAATGGCAAAAACGTCCCAGATTTGAGCTGAATTCGCATAGAATTCAGCTCTTTTTTTAGGTTACTTGGAAAACCATAGTTATAGAGCTTAATTTGGGGAAGAAACCAAATATGAAGGTTAGGCGGGGGTACACTTATACATGTTAAGAAATGAATTGGCTGGTGGAGCGGTTGACTTTTCTCTCATACCACACCATACCTAATTGAAAAGACGCGATCTTTTTGCAACACTCGATCAGTCAATTCATTTCTTAATAGCTAGTGTGATGTTAGCAATGACTGGTAAATTCAAATGAGTTTACCCGTTTTTGTGTTAAACACTAACTTTTTTATCCTGGATAGTGGAAAGTGTTGCTATACTGGGACGTAAAGAGAAGGCAAGACCATATGCACACAAGTTGCTTTCGGTTAGAATGAAGATACATTCGGAAACTAAGGGAACGCGAAATGGATAATATGGTATCAAAAACAAAGTCGGGCGTCTCCGATCAGAAGACGTACCGGAAAACATTAAGAAAGAGAATTAACCAGCGCGGCCAAAATATTATGGTGATGATCGGTTTGTATTTCGTCACTAGTGTGTTCGATATGTTTATACAACCGAATTCACGTTTGTGGATTACGTTATCATTGGCGGTACTGACCACAGCAATTTTGGCATCAATTGCGCGACTGGTTTATACAATTTTCCTTCGGGGAATTGCGAAAGGTTTGTTAGCGAATATTCCGTTGGTGTTCTTGGCAATTGCTTGGATATTTAAAGCAGTTGCACTGAGTTATACCATTCATTAGGAATGTTTGTGGGACGAAAGAGGGCGTCAGACATGACATTAAAGAGAGAAAAAATTGTGTTGACGGCACTCGTTGGTTTGGCAGCCACGGGAACATTGCTCGTTCAACAAGAGAAATTGGTTGAAGCTTCACCATATACATCAGGACTTGAATCGGCAACAAGTACTAATCAAAAGCAAATTGTGATTAATTTGGTTGATGATGCAGGAAACCCAGTTACCTGGTTCCAGTCAGATGGTACTAACGGCGGATCAAGCATTGAATATGCCGGCCAGGACGGTAACTTGGAAGGCATGCAGTTGATTGCATTGCCAGCCGGCGTTACTGCAACTGGAGTATCATCTTCTGATCAGGATCAAATCGCAATGGTACAAGGCGGTCAACTATACGTGACGTTATCTGCCATTCAAGGCTCAGTTGCTCACTTCACATTGACGGGGGCTGCCTTTGCATCAAACAACCCAGCGTCATCTAGCGCAACGTCAGATGCAAATTCATCTGCAGCAACTGATCCTGGGTCAGTAGCGTCAAGCGCTTCGTCTGTTGCACCGAGTGCGTCATCTGTTCAGGTATCACACAGCGTATCTGCAGTCGTGACAACGCCAAGTGAGGCGCCGTCATCGGTGGTCACTTCACAAGCACCGGCATCATCTTCAGCAGTAACGATGCCTAGTGATACGACGTCAGAGGTAGCTAGCGAGACACCGGTGGTATCCAACGTACCTTCACAATCAAGTATCACGGTAGCGCCATCCCAATCAGTCGCATCATCTGCTTCAGAGGCCAGTGAGTCAGCGACGGTTACACCATCTAGTGCAATCAGTTCAGCGGCATCAGCACCGGCAAGTATGGCTGCAGTTGCTGCCAGTGATACGGGTGTTCAGTCTGAGGCCACACCAGTTGTGCCACAATCAAACGGGGTAACCCAGGTTATCCTGCCAGCATTGGCAACCCAGCCAGCCGCAATTATTAACTTGCCTAAGATGGCAACAACAATTGCGCCAACTAAGCAAATTGATTGGCAAGCGCCAACGTCTGCAAGTGCGGTCATTGACGCAGCAGCAGCGTTGCAACAACCAGCGCAAACGACGCCAGTAAGTGCGCCGGGTCTTGCATCAGCAAAGCCAAGCACTAAGCGTGATCAGCCAAATGACACAACGGTTGTTAAAAAGGGGTCATTATTAAGTTCAACGGCTGACGCGCCAAAGCCTTCAATGTGGAACGACAAAGCGCGGACGTTTTCAGCGTTATCTGTTGGTATGAGTGCATTAGCGGTTGCTGCTCAGATGCTCTTGTCAAAGTTAACAATCTTTAAAAACCTATTACAATAAAGTGGCTTAACCAGTTAGTGTAAAGCCACTTATCACAAACATTAAAAACAGCGGTAGAATGTTTCAAAAGCGACACATTCTACCGCTGTTTTTTGCTTATTTTTTATACATAACCACAGTAACCTGTTATAATAATAAACATGGAATGGTAGTTGGTATGATACACAGAGTTTACGCTTTTTGCGTAGGTGTTTTGTACTGTGGAAATGAGAAAAGGTCACGCGTCTACTAGTAAGATGGGTGGCCTTTTCTGATATCCTCAGGCCAAACGCGAACCGCTTTAAGAAAACAGAGAGGAAGTTTGGGAAATGAATTTCAAGTCTTTCAAAGCATTAGAACCAACACAAAAACATTTTAAGATGTATAAAGACGGTAAGCGTTGGGTCGTTGCGGGAATCTTTGCCGCTGCAGTTGGACTGGGCGGCTTGATGCCAGTGAACGTTTCAGCTGATGTGACACCAGCTGAGCAAACCAGTACGTCAGCTACGGCCACAACCAATCAAATAGCGCCCAACGTTGATAGTGCATCGAATTTAACGGTAGCGGCTACCTCAGTCGCTAGCACAGCATCGACATCTGCAAATGAAAATTCATCAGCAATCGCAAGCGATGAATCGATTAGTAGTGTCAGTGATCAATCAAGTCAATCAATGGTGTCGTCAGTTGTGACATCAAGTTCTGCCGTCGTAAGTTCATCGGTCAGTGTGCAAAGTTCATCGCAACAATCAGGTGAAACTAGTCAATCAGTTGACAGCACAGTTGATTTAGGTGTTGTAGATGGTGATGATCAAAGCGCCATGGCGCAAGTAACTGCGACGGCGCAAAGTTTGTCAGCAGTTCACGTCCCAGTGTCTTACGCGGCAGTATTGCCGGCGGCTACGTCAAGTGACGTCGCTAGTTCAGTTGCACCTGCCGCCAAGACCGCTACAAGCAACGTTGCGTCGGATACGCAAGTTAGCCAAGAAACGGTGGGTTCGCACTTTACGGCGGTGACATCGGGGGCGACAAAGTCACAAGCGGTTATGACAACTCTGACGCCAGCTATGGCTAGTTCATTGGCGATGATGGCGTCTTTAGCGGCCGACTCAGCTAAGACAGTAGCCGGCTATAATCGAAGTGCAAGTGCAACTTATGCTAGTTTAGTGGCAACCGCTTCATATTATGCTAGTATTGCGGCAACGAATAAGTCACGATCAGTCTATACATTAACGACCAATAAGGGACAACAAGGTGCATTAACGTTTAACAAGCAAGTTGATATGAAGGCAAATTGGACGTTAAATCTTGAATTGGACTTGGCCAATCTACAAGATATGAACCACGTCTTTGGTGATTTCTTAGGTCTTACACTGTTGCCAGTTGATCCTAAAGCAGCTGCAACGACCGGTAATAATGGTGGTGGTTTGGGAATTGATGGTGTTAGGGGAGCGTTTGCTTGGGGTCTTGACCTGAATGCAAATAATGGTGATGGCATCACTAATCTTGCTAATACGATTGCCCAGGCTGGTTTCCGATTGACGGCACCTGAAAACGGCACCGTTATTAAGGCTGGTACGCAATTGAAGTCCGGCTTTACCGCCCCTGATGGGACAGTTTATGCCGCCAATGATGTTGTGAAGAACGATATCGCTTATGCTGCTGGTGAGCTGTTACCAGCAAATATTAACCCTGATGGCACAGCTATGACGAATACCCAAGCGATTACTGACTTGGTGGCCCAACTTGGTGGGCACACGCTGGGGTATACCAGTTATGGGAATGCCATTTGGACACAATATGTTGGTTATCACGTGGGCTCAGGGCTTGATTTTATAAATCACTCAGTGACGACTAAAACAGGGATGACGGCTGATAGTTTTGCGACAGATGTACAAACTGCGGGTTCTAATGATTTAGGGACGGCAGTAACACCAAACATAGTTGTGCCTGTTACGATAAGCTATGTTGCAAATGGTGATGGTACAGGGGTGTTAACGGTTCAGGCAGTTGACGGTTCGTATAAGCAATCAATGGTTGTGGGTGCAAAAAATGTGGCCACGATGGCGTTGGCAATTAAGGCCATCACCGGTGATTCTAGTTCACAAATGGGTGTGACATTAGTTGATCAAGGAACGACGCCAGCGTTTTCGTTGATTAATCCAATGGTCGTTGACAAGGGGGGTGATGTGACCACGCCAAGTACCTTGCCTGCTTCGGCACCAAGTTCGACAGCTTCTTCAAGCGTTTCGTCGGCAGTATCAGAATCATCGTCAGCCGCATCATCGCTTGGGACATCAAGTGTAAGTGTTGCCTCAGTTGCACCAGCTACGCCAGTCACACCAAGTTCTAGTGCACGGATTGACGCAACGACACCAAAATCTGAGCAGTCTAGCAAGGCGGAGTCACATCAGACTCACCATAACCAGACGAAGGTGGCCCGGACGCAGCTTGCCGAAAAGATGGTCGTTGATCGAGCCGTACCGCATGTTGCGTTGACTAATTCTAAGGCGACACATGCTGCGACAACGACTGTCCAACGGATGGTTGTGCGGAGTGCGGTGCTACAAAAATTAGTGGCACAGTTGGCACATACAAATAATAGTAAGCAACATGATGTTTTGCAGGCAGTTAACAAATTATTGGCACACAGTCTGCCACAGGGTAGTCATGTACGTGTCGCACAATTGGACGATAAGGCCATTGTTATCGAATGGGCAACGCCTAATAAGTCAGTTAACGGTGTACAGCGTGTTGCACGGCAAGTAACGACCACGACACCGGTCAGCATGCAAAGTCTGCTAGCTGATGGTATGAAGTGGACGAAAGCTAGTCAAACGGATACGATTGTTGGTGAAATGCCCACACTGGTGGTTGCCATTGCACAAGCTATCGGTATGGTGGCTTTGACGATTGTGCCATTATCATTTGCTGGGTTCCGCCTTGGTGACATGCAAGCGCCAGAGCAATTGCCAGTGGCCGATTTGAAGTCAGTGGCAATGAATTATGCACCGACAACCGACCTGTTAGCACGCGATGCCGATGTACCAGCTAACTGGGCTGATTGGGGGACAACTTACGCTAGCTTTTTGGGTGAAGAGCCAGCTGCTCAATTAGTTGCGCCAGCTGGGACGGTTAATGTCAATGAAGCAGCGTATGCTGAGCGTTATGCTGACGCAGTGATTGCTGTCGATGAGGCGAAGATGCTGTTACAAGAGGCTATCGATGACAATGCGACAACGCGTTCTCTGGCTGAACATGGCCAAGCAGTTAGTCGTGCATTAGCTGCGGTAGTGGCCTTAAATGAAGCGCAACGCTTTATGGTTGCACAGCAAGCGACGCAGATTACCGATGGGCGTGTGACGTATCAAGCAGATGATGTTTGGTCACAAACGTTGGATCATGAGCCTGCTAATATGATTGCTGCGCCAGCTGGGTTTGCTAATATTGATGCAGACGATTACGAAGAAGCATATATTGACCACGTCTTACTACTCGAGGATGCTAAGATGGCCCTGCAAGAGGCAATGGATGATGGTGCGACAATTGGTCAGGTCGAACAGGCTGTTAAGCATGTTGAAAACGCCCTGTCAGATATCGTGGCTTTGAATGTTAGTCAGAAGTTCCAGCAATTGCAACAAGCGTCGGCACCGATGAATGAGATGGATGGTGAAGCAACAATGGAGTACAATCCAGTGATGAGCATCGTGGTACCGGATGGATTCACGATGCAAAATCAGGAGCAGTACGAGATGGCGTACATCGATCAGATTTTAGCGGTTGACGAAGCTAAGATGGACTTACGTGAGTTGTTGGATGATGAAGCAGAAACGACACGTGCACAAGCGTCAGTTGTCAATGCTGTTGATGCAGTCGCTCGGTTGAATGCAGCACAACTTATTCAACCAACCGCCTAATTAAATGTAAATTAAAACCCCGTCGCTATTCCGATTATGGAATGGCGACGGGGTTTCTTTGTGTATTAATAGACGGGATAAACTTCCTTCAACATCGTTAACAATTCTTGATAAGGTTGAATGAAATCGCGCTCCCCAGTTATTACTTCAACATCTTTTAGCAAATTATCGATGGTCAATGGAATGACATATCCCTCACGCAGAACTTTGATAAATTCGGCATTTAAGAGCATATGCCAGCGATAATTAAAGTAGATGTGCATGTCTGGTCGATGCTGGTATTCAGCAAACTGACGTGCATAAATTGCTTCGGCACGGTCAGCGTCTTTGTTTAGCACGGCCTGGATGAGTGGCGAATCATAGTTGATTAAAATTGGGTCATACGGATAACGGAATGTTTCCATATAATGACCAAAATCAACAGTCTGATCCATCCAACGCTTAATCAAATTCGAATCCGGTTGGTTCAGCATTGGCCAAGCAGCTAAACGTTGTTGTGCTTCATGCCACGTGTCGAAATGACCTAAATGGTCGGATACCTCCATTGAGAGTTGCTTCAGTTCTTCAGATTGAAGCCAATGTGGCACGGTATGTTTCAAGACGGTGCCACGGAACTCAAAGGCAATTTCTTTGTAAACATCGAAGCCAGTCTCAGCATACAAATTCTCGTAATCAGTAATGGCGAGTTGCATCTCATCAACTGATAAATGACGCATGCCAAAGCGACTGCGTCCGTAGGCGGTTGAATTAGTTGTTAGATACACATCGACATCACGAACATCTAAGCGGGCGGCCATCATGGCTGCGAATAAGTCGTTCACGTCAAATTCGGCTAAGTTCTTCCGAACTCGGTAAATTTTAGAGTGACTCATACCGGCCGTCTCAAATTCGTGAACCGATAACTTTTTCAGCTTCATAATGTATTCAAACGCCGCCCCCATCGGAACTTCTGCAAATGAGACGCCAGCCGAGTCGTCTAATCCAACGAGAACGGTGTCCGCAGCAGTTGGTTGCAATTTCTCAGGGGCGTGCGAAGTTAATTTCTTCCAGTAGACGTTGAACGTTTGCATGTTTGGGGATGCGTAAAGGCGGTCCATATCCAAACGCTTAGCGGCCCCGAAGAAAGAATCGAAGGCGCGTTGGGCGGCATCAACATTGCCCATGACGTAGAGTCGGGAAATATTAGCCAACCGTTTCATGATGGCAAATTCACCAGCAAATGGCCGGCCTCGCATATTTGATACTTGTGTTAAGACAAAGTCTAGATATTTACGCGCTCGGGCTGCGGT
>NZ_KQ970391.1:370419-371906 GCF_001579105.1 Weissella sp. DD23
CCGGGTTATAGGCTTCGTACGTCCGGAGCGAGGTTGTAAAGATCGGATACAACTTGAAAAAACGGGCCACTGATAGATAAGGCACTAGGATTCGGAAAACTTGAAGGTCAAAAATGGTAAAGAATTTTTGACGCTTCAGTCCGTTGTACAGGTCGTCAACGTAATCCGAGACTGGTTCATCTTTTTTGTGAGCGGCACCTAATTCGTACACCGTTGAAATGGTGTAGTAGGCGGTCAGCTTTGTTGCCATATAGCGACGAGCGGCATTTTTAGCACGTTGCTCATACTCAGTGGTGTCTAGTGTGAAGTAATCGCCAAATTCATTAAAAATCAATTGATCACGTTCACTGGAGTCTGCCACAACTTCCGACAATGAGACGGTCAGCAATTCAATTAATTTTTGTAGGTCACCAATACTTAGGGAACCTTCACCTGATACAAAGCGATAATATTTATTTTTCGAAATACCAGTTTTCGTAATGCGATCAATCGAGACGCGTTTCGCCTGTCTGATTTCATTAATTTTTTCTCTTAATAACATAGTCACTATACTCTCTTCTTTTAAAACCACTGTATTAATTATACCGGTATTGTGGAATAAAGATGTATTATGAGTGCCCAATTTGTCCCACGAGTAGAACGATTTAATGGATTTTTAGCTTGATTTCTACCCGAAAAGCAGATATCGCAAAAAATTAACCCAATTTTAGGCCAAAGCGGATATGAAAGTAACGGTCCTTTATACTGGCGATATAGGGGATAAGAAAATGGCAGAAAAAAAGCAAACGGTTTTAACAATCTTGATGGATCTGTATGCACAGGTCGAAGAATCAAATACAAAGTTACGTTATATTGTGTTGTCGACTTTTCGTGATGTGGTTGAGAGTCGACGGGATGTTGGTGATATTGTGACACAAATGGTTAATAAGATTACATCAGATGTGCCAGAATTAAATAGCTCATTTTATGAGGAAATTATGCGGATTAGCCATAAATAAAACCAGATTTAACGCCTAAAGCGGTCATAAACTATGCATATATGACTTGTATGATAAGGCTATCTTAAAAATGGTGGAGAAACATGATGGCAGATTATTCAGCAATGTCAACTGGGGTGGGTCAGTTGAACTATACCTTTGGCACATCAACGGCAGCGGAGTTTGGTGTAAAAATTGAGAATGCAGGGACCCATACAAACGGTTTCCGGCAAACACAAATAGCTCGTATTCAAGAACGGGTTGCAGCTAAGCCCAACATTACGTTTGCTCGCTTACGAGCTGACTTGAATATGGATACAGCGGATCTACGTCAATTGGCACGCGAAGCTGGCGTTGAATTGCGATAATCACATACTAAAAATGCGCGATATTAACTCAATTCTGAGACAAAATGATAGTTATCGCAATAACTTGTGTAAGATAGTTTTTGTGCTCGAACCAAGCGTTTGGGTACACTATCTCTATCTTAACAACCACTAAAAAAGCCAC
>NZ_KQ970391.1:371939-375788 GCF_001579105.1 Weissella sp. DD23
TTTTTTAGATTCTGCAGGTCAGAACGTTTTGCTTGTTTTACTTGTTCCGCTGACGGTACAATGGCCGTAATATCATGAAGAAATTTACGTTGTGGGAGGAACAAGATGAATAACTTAAATCCTACAAAGTCGATGTATGATGCTTTGGCAGACGCGGCCCACCGCGCTTTGCAACGCACGTTTGATCAAGTGCCTGACGGGCAAAGCTTACTGCAAATGACGGCTGAGGCTAAGCTAGCGGATGTTGAAAATAATGGATGGAATTGTTCAGTCATTCAACCGGCTGAACTAAAAGCTTTCGCCATGGGCGTGATCAAGGGGCTAGAAGATTTAGCAGCGACGTGGCACGTTGAGTCACACCCAACCTTTATTACAGCGAAGAAGGAAGTCACAGAAGCGATAATTAATCTGAATGATGCTCGGCCTGATTCAGTTAATAAACTGGGTGCCGATTTAACTAACTTGCGTAACTTGATTCGTCATTTGAAAGTTGAACTTAATGAAAATCATCCGGAGATGCTGCGCCGCATTGCCGCCGACTTCTTAACGGCCTACGAACCAGCGCGACAAGACCCTAGTTTGGCAAACGTGTACGATGCTTTAGAGGCTGGTTTCCAAAATAGTGAGACGACTGGAGCCGAACTGCAACAGTTGCTAACGACTTTTCCTGGTTCGTTAACGGCGTTTCAAGAAAGTAGCAATGACTTTATGAACGAGGTTATTGCTAGCATTCATGCGCAGGTTGCGCACTTTGGCTTGGATACGTTACCAGAGCTAGTGACGTTCTTCCAAGAAGTTCACTTGGAGTTGGCGGTTGCAACCTATCCAGCTGAATATATTGCGATTAGTCAATTACTTGAAAAATGGAACCAGTATTAACTGACGAAATTATGAAAAAGACAGATTTGACTAAGGTGCGGAGTTACGTGACGGAATTGTACCGTAGTGTGAAATCTGCCCAAATCGCGGGGGTGCCCTTATCAGTTGGGGCGAATGAAACGCTTAATATTTGCGAGAATAAACTAACGGCGACCGATGCTGATCGTGATGACTACCGTGACGTGATGGACTTGTTACGTGGTGTCCGCTTCGAGGGTTAAGCCACACAAAATACAGCAAAAATCTCAACTATCAGACTTGCGAAAAACGCCCAGTCTGAAAGTTGAGATTTTTTAGTTTGCAAGAGATTTTTTGTCCCAAATTTGACATGTTTTAGCATAGTTTTAACGTGATTCAGGCCGAAAAGCTTACTTTTAATATGTTTTTAGCGCAATTTTTGACCGTTTGAAAAAAGAACGGTACCTGACGCGTAAAATATCAACAGATAAAGTTAAGAATCGGGAGGACTATCATGAATTGGGTACCACAATTATTAGCTGTGGCTAGCAAATATGATGGTGACATTATGAATGCTGAAGTTGCTTCGTTAGGGAAACAACTTTGGGATACGTATTCCGAAAGCGGTCCATACGTGATTGATGGGGAACACCGATATTCCAGTGTCGCTGCAATGGCAAAAGATTTACATGTAAGTGTCCATCGTATTCGCAAGGTGATTGAGGAGACAAATTTGACGAAGGCATATGGACCTGATCAAGTGCGTTTTGACTATCATACGTTGCGATATGATTCGGCGGATAACAAATAATCGGCGCAAGACTTTTTTCAAGCGAGATTTATATTTAGGTCTTAAAATATGTAAAGTTATTTTTGAATTTGTGTTAATTCTGGCACTTTTCAGAAAGATATGATTTTTTATCGGATAGTTGTGTTATACCAAACCTGATTTTCAGACTGCAAAAGGTTGATTGTAGTGATTTGTTCCAGAAGTAGATTTCAGAAATAAATCACTATAATCAACAGTTTGGAAATTGGCGTTGATATAGATATTTTTCAGGATACAAGAGAGGGAAAGCTTAGTATGAAAAATAACAAGATTTTGAGCGAAGCAGATTACATCGCCAAAGAGCACTACAAGATGTATAAGGCCGGCAAGAAGTGGATGGTTGCAGGAATTACTGCTGTATCTATTTTGGGTGCCGTTGCAATGGCTGAAGGCACAGCCTCTGCTGACCAAGTTGCAAATACGACGTCAGGAACTGATCCAGCCGTCGTTAAGGTTGATGAAGCAGCTGCAACGTCACAATCGGCAACGACGGTGACGTTGTCAGCGTCTGCATCAGTTTCTTCAGCTGCATCTGAAGTACCAGCTGTGACTGAGGTTAGTGCATCATCTGAAGTGGTTTCTTCAGTAGTTGCCAGCGAAGCAGTTAGTTCATCATCAGATGTCGAGAGTTCTGTAGCCCCAGCAAGCGTTTCCGCTTCAGTTGAGGCTTCTTCAAGTGTCTCTGCATCAGTTACGCCGATTGCCAGCGTTTCAGCATCAGTAGAGAGTTCTACGGTTGTTGAAAGTTCATCAGTAGTTGAAAGTGTTGCATCATCTGTTGCGCCTGTTGTGAATGGCCACGATTCAGTTGCGATGTCATCAATGATGTCTTCTGCTGAGTCTGCTAAGGCAGCTGGTTCAATTGTTGCAATGCGTGCGGTGTTAGCGGACGTGCCAACTTCTTCCTTGAAGACGGCAGGTACGATTGCGACGCTTTCAGATGCCGATAACAAAATTGGTGGATATGCAAAGGTTACTGAAAACGCAAAGTCAACAGCGAACGATCCACATTATCTATCAGTTACTGAAGGTAATATTCAGTCGTACTTTTCAGCAAACGGAACGGCGGTTAAGTCAGCGGTTTTGACTGCTTCTGATGCGAAAAAAATCGCATCTAGTCTTAGTTCTGTGGCCGATGTAAAAATGTCAGGCGTATCATCTAGCCAAGCAAGTATGTTGAAGTCAGAAGCAAGTTATTACTCGTCATTAGCAGCGACTGGGGGCAATCGTGTTTATTACACTCTGACAAACGGTGCAACGCAACAGGGTGCCGTAGCCTTTAACAAAAAAGTTGACATGACTAAGCAATGGACAATCAACTTTGATTTGAATATGACGACTATTTCAACGCCTGGAGATTTTATTGGCTTGGTGTTGATGGATACAGATCCAAATAAGTTGGGTACGTCAACAATTAAGGACGATAAAGGAGCTGTTCAAACGGGTAGCAAAACGCCTGGAGGAGCGTTAGGGGTTAATGGTAATGCCAATGCATTCTTATGGGGAATCGATACTTGGAAGAATAATGAATCAGGATTTGGTGATCTTACTCAGGCAACTGCCAATGATTGGATGATTGGATTCCGTCACACCAATGGAAATGGCTCTTTGGTTGCAGCCACTACCGCGGACCAACGAATCATCAATGCTTCGAGTGCCGTAGCCTCTTTGGCAGGTACACAATGGAGCACGGGTGATGCTAAGGGACAATTCTCATATGTTGCGGGAACAACTACGACTGGATTTATTATTAGGGATACTATTGCTTCCAATGCACAAAGTGATGTAACACCACAAATTGTTATGGGATTCACAGCAAAGTTCACACCAAATGGTGATGGAACAGGAACACTGACGGTGTATGACTCACAGGGACGAGTGGTAAGTTCAGGAACGGTCGGAACAGTTAACGTTATGACGATGGCACTTGGATTTAAGGCTGCAACGGGTGGAAACTACAGCCAAATGGGTGTGACAATCACCCAACCAGATACGTCCTCTGATGATAATTCTAATGCGTTTAACTTGACGGTTGGAACGCGAACTGTCCCGGTTGATTACAAGACACCATCAGACTCAGATATTAGCGAGTTGGCAGATGGCACTATTTTGGCTAACCTTGGAGATGTGATTACAATTAACCCAGAAGCTAGCGAAACAACTTCTGAAGAAATCAACGCATT
>NZ_KQ970391.1:376257-376865 GCF_001579105.1 Weissella sp. DD23
TGGATATGGCCGCTAGCTTTGATTTGGCTAACTTCTTGGTAGATGGTACCTCATACGTGACGGACACGGCTGATGGTACTGCCGACTCAGTAGCAACGCTATTGCTGTTGTTGACACCTTCGAAGCAATCAGCAACGGTAACGGCTGTAGATTCAGAAGGTAAGTCTCTGGGACAAGAAATTGGTGTGATTACTGGCGATACTGATAGTTCGTTTACTGATGCAGCGGCTAGTTTGAAGTACCCTGAAATTGCAGGATATACCCGTGTTGTTACACCATTAACTGATGCTAACGGTGCAACGAGCTTTGATGAGACCAACAATGCTTTGGATGCGGATGACGCTTCACAACAAACAATCAAGGTTATTTATGTTCTGAACCCAGCACAAGCAGGTGCTGACAAGAATGTAAACGTAACTGCGGATGTAACTGATGCCCAGGCCGCATTCGACAAGGCAGTTAACGCTACTGATGCAACACCATCAAGCATTGCGGATGCCGCTAAGGCGTTTGACAAGGCTGTGCAAGAAGCTGTAACTAGTAGACAAAAGGCAGTGGACGCGGCAGAAACTGTACCAGGCATACCTGCTGGTTTGACAGACAATAAG
>NZ_KQ970391.1:376885-386421 GCF_001579105.1 Weissella sp. DD23
CCGCTATTAAGACAGCGACTGATGCAGCGGCTGATGGTACTGGTACAACGGCAGCAATTAATAACGCCGTTGCTAACTATGGTGATGTCTTGAATAAGGCAACTGCTGCTGACCAAACGACTGTTGCGGGCATGAGCGTTGCTAAGGATGCTGATGTGTCAGCAGCAGACACGGCTTTGGCTAGCGTACAGACGAAGGTAGCTGGTTTGTTACAGGACAAGACGGCGACACCTGATCAAGTTGCGGCCGCAGTTGTTGAGTTGACCAACGCCAAGAACGACTACGATGCTAAGGTTATCGCTGCCGTTAAGAAGAACGACGTTACTGACGCCGTATCTGCTTTGGCAACCCCGGGTTCAGCAATCGAGACAGCTGTTAGCGGTTTGAACGATGCTTTGACGTCTGGTGATATGACGAAGATTGCATCAGCTGAGACAGCACTACAAAATGCCGTTTCAGACGCAGCAAAGCAAGCTAACGTTGATGCAGATAACGCGCAAAAGATTGTTGCTAACATGCCTTCAGCAAACGATGCCGATGTAACTGCCAAGTCAGGTGCATTGGATCAAGCGCAAACAGAATTGAAGAACTTGTTGGCAGCTGATCCGGCTGCAACAACTGACGCTATTGCAACCGCAGTCGCAAAGGTTAAGTCAGCGCAAAAGGACTACACGGATGCCGTTGTGGCAGCTGTGACGAAGAACGATTTGACGCCAGATGTTAACGCGTTGGCAAAGTCTGACACGACGGTTGCAACAGCAGTTTCAAATTTGAATGATGCCATGGCATCAGGTGATATGACGAAGATTGCGGATGCTGAGACGAAGTTGAACACGGCAGTTAAGAATGCTGCAACAACTGCTAACGGCGACGCTGACTCAGAGCAAACGCAAATCGCTGATATGACGGCGGCAAAGGATGCCACGGTAAAGGCTAAGAACAGTGCCTTGGATACTGCTCAAGCAGATTTGAAGACGGTCTTGGCTGACAAGACGGCTACAACTGATGATATTGCTAAGGCTGTTAATGCAGTGAACACAGCAAAGTCAGAGTTGGATAATGCTGTTAAGGATGCTATGTCAACAGCTGTTAACTCAGATGCTGTTAATGCGGTGGCTAAGAACAACACGGCTGTGAAGGATGCGCAAGATGCGTTTAACCAATTGCCTGATACAGCCTCATTGGCTGATATCAAGGCAAAGAGTGATGCGCTAAAGGACGCGTTGACGACAGTTGGTGATGCTACGAACACGACTGTTGACACGGATCAAGCAGCCGTTGCCAAAACGACCGTTGCTAAGAACGCTGATGTGGCTAACGCCGGTTCAAAGTTGGATGCTGCACAAAAGAATTTGACGACAATCATGGCTGACACACAATCAACGCCAGAAGATGTTGCCAAGGCTATTCAAGCGGTTGAAGATGCGAAGAAGTCGCTTGACACGGCCGTGAAGTCAGCCGTTAAGAACGATACTGACACGGCAGCCTCATTGATCGATGCTGATTCAGTTAAGAACGCCAAGAGTGATCTTGATGGGTTGTTGGCTGATGGATCAACAGCTTCAATCGCGGATATTGCAGCAGCTGAGAAGAAGTTGACGGATGCCATGAAGGACGTTGCGAAGGATGCAGCTACTAAGGCAACTGACACGACAACATCAAATGTTTCTGACGATGCCAGTGTTAAGGCAGCCGCTAACGTCATTAACAACTTGCCAGCTAACGCAACGCCGCAAGATATTGCGAATGCTTTGTCTGACTTGAACACGGCTGTTTCTAACGCACAAACGGCATTGCAAAATGCGAAGGATGCTGAGAAGGCAGCCTTGGACAAGACTGTGACGTCGCCTTATGACCAAGAAACAACTGTGAAGAATGCGAAGGACGCAATTACCAAGGCGTTGTCTGCCGAAGATACGACTACGACGGCTACGCAATTGAAGAACTTGCAACAAGCATTGGAGCAAGCGGTTGCACAAGCTAAGGCAGATCGTGATGTTGCAAATGCAGCAGCAACGACGGCTGAAAATGTGCCAGATTCTGTTAAGTCTGTCGAAGCTGTTAAGAATGCTTTGGCTGCCTTGGATAAGGCTGTTGCGGACGCTGCTAATAATGAAGGCACGACAGCCGCAATTACCAAGGCTGTTAATGACTTGAAGTCTGCTGAAAAGACAGCTCAAGGGGCTGTTGCTGACAAGATTACTGCGGGTGCGCAAGCAATCGCAGACATTCCTGCCAACATTAAGGATGACAAGGGTGTTCAAGATAAGTCAGCTGCTTTGAACACGTTGTTGACTAACGGTACGGCAACAGCTGATGACATTACTAAGGCAATCAATGATTTGACTTCAGCTGAGGCTACTGCCAAGCAAGCATTGGCAGATGAGCGTACTAACGCAACAAACGCGCAAACGGCAGCAACTAAGGACACGACGGTTGATGCTATTTATACCGCTTCAAAGCAAGCGGTTGCGGATGGTACAGCAACGGACGCACAAAAGGCATTGGTTAAGGCTTATGACAAGGTGACTGATTTGTTGGCAGACGCAAATGATGCTACGACAACGAAGACAGATTTGACGTCTGCTGAAGCCTCATTGCAAAGTGCAGTTGATGCTTATAACGATGAACGTGCCAAGGTTATTGAGACTGGAAATAATTTGGAATCAGCTTCTAAGGCTGATACATTTGCGGTTCATAATGAACAAGCTGTTAAGGATGCACAAGACGAGTTGCAAACTTTGTTGACGCAAGCAAAGGACAATCCAACAAATCCAACAACTGCCGATCTTAACAATGCGATTACGAACTTGCAAAACGTGATTAATGACGCGCAAGCAGCCCGTGACACGGCGGTTAAGAATGCCAATGCTGTTTCAATTCCAGCTAACCTGGCTGACCAAGCAAAGGATAAGACCTCTGCTTTGGGACAGGCGGTTGATAACTTAGCCACGGCGTTGAAGTCAGGTACCACGCAACAAATTATTGACGCAACGAATGCCTTGACTGGTGCGGATGGTGCCTTGGCAAAGGCTACAGAAGCTGTTAAGAATGCTAAGGGTGATTACGCTGGTAAGGCAGTAACGGACTTAGTACCAGTCAACTTGAGCGATAACGCTGCTTTGAATACGGCTGCACAAAACTTGCTTGATGCTGCTAACAGTGATTACGCAACAGCTGATGATTTGAAGAATGCTAAGTCAGCTTATGAAAATGCGAAGACGGCTGCTGAAACTGCTTTGAGCACGTCAACAGCGGACGCTAAGACAGCACAAACGAGCATTGCCAAGAACTTGGCTTCTGATACAGATGTCATGGCTGCAAACGACAAGTTGCAAAAGTTGTTGGATGCGCCTGAGACGTCAACTAAGACAGCCATCGATGCAGCTGTTAAGGCGTTGCAGAATGCTGAGACGGCAGCTGAAGCAACGTTGGCAGCTGCAAAGGATTCTGCAGCTAAGAACATGCCAGATACGAAGCCAGTTTCAAAGGAAACGCAAGTTATTAATGCGAAGACGGCTTTGGAGAATGCCATTAAGGATGGCTCAACGGCGTCAACGGCAGATATTAAGAACTTGCAAGATGCATTGACGAATGCCATTGCATCCGCTGAAAAGGCACGTGATGCTGCAATGGATACGGCGTCAGATGCTTTGGGATCAGTAACGCCAGATGTTTCTGATCGTCCGGAAATTAGTGCTGCTATGACGGAATTGAACACTGCCATTGCGGCAGCTAACGGCGACACTGGCACGACAGCAGATGTTGCGTCGGCCTCAGCTAAGTTGGCCTCATTGGTGGCCTCAGCTAAGCAATCTTTGGCTGATGTGCAAGATTCAGCTAAGAATGCTTTGGCTAAGGTTCCTGTAAACGTTCAAGACGATACGAAGGTGCAACAAGCAGAAGCGGCTTTGCAAAAGGCTTTGGGTACGGACTCAACGTCAACGGCAACAGATATTGCCAACGCGCAAGCGGCATTGGCTGAGGCAGTCGCTAAGGCACAAGATGCTCTCGCAACGTCAACGTCAAACGCTTCAGTTGCAATTAAGTCAATTCCGGTTGCAGTTGCAACTGAGAAGGCTGTGACAGATGCACAATCTGCCTTGGATACGTTGTTGAAGAGTCCTGAAACATCAACTAAGACGCAAATCGATGCGGCAAAGTCAGCATTGGATTCAGCTGTTGCGGTTGCTGAAAAGAACCGTCAACAAGCCATCGATTTAGCTAACGCCGCAGCTGCAGCAACGGCACCATATGGTATGGAAGCTGCTGGAGCTGGCACGATTGCTGATGCGGCCAAGGCTTTGACTGATTTGACCAAGACCGATGCTACGGCAGAACAAATTGCTGATGCTACAAACGCCTTAACGAAGGCAGTAGCCGATGCCTCAGCTGTTCGTGCCAAGTCAGTTAATGACGCCGCACAAATGGTTGTACCAGTTAACTTGAGTGATCAAGCGGCTGATGAGACGTCAGATGTAGCTGCTAAGAAGGCTGCCTTGCAAGATGCCTTGGATAAGGCTGCTAACAATGCTGGTACGTCTGCAGATATCGACGCTGCTAAGACAGCGTTGGCGACAGCGATTGCGGATGCTAAGACTAAGTTGCAAGAGAATAAGGACAAAGCAAATGCTACGACGGCGCCAACGAACATGACCGACAATGACGTGGTTAACGATGCGTTGACAGCGTTGAAGAAGGTTGCGACTGATCCAAATGCAACGCAAACAGCTTTGAACAAGGCGCAAGAGGCTTACACGAATGCAGTTACTGATGAGCAAGATAAGTTGCAAACAGCTAAGAACGCGGCCAAGTCTGTAGAAGCGCCAAAAAACATGACCGACAACACGGTTGTGGCTGGTAAGTTGGCCGACTTGAAGAAGGTTGCTGAAGATGGTGATGCGACGGCTACTGAATTGGCAAACGCGCAACAAGCTTACGATGATGCCGTTAAGGCTGAACAAGGCAAGTTGCAAGATGCCAAGAATGCAGCTGCTGATGTGACGGTGCCAAAGAATGTTTCAGACAACAAGACTGTTACTGATTTATTGACGGCTTTGCACGACACGGCTGCTGATGGGAATGCAACGGCAAGCGCATTGACGGCTGCACAAAAGGCATACGATGATGCAGTAACAGAGGCCCAATCAGCCTTGGCAACTAAGAAGTCAACGGCTGATAAAACAACGATTGACACGAACATTTCTGATGATAAAGCCACACAAGATGCCCTCGCTAACTTGAAGAAGATTGCTGAAGATAAGAATGCTACGGCGTCGGATTTGCAAAAGGCACAAGATGCATACGATAAGGCAGTGACTGATGCACAAGGTGTGTTGAACGATGGTAAGGAAACTGCGCAAAAGTCAATTAATAGCTTGGATATTCCAGAGGCTGAGGGTATTAGAGCAGATCCGTCTGTTGCAGAAGCTGAGGCAGATTTGAAGGCTAAGCTGAAGGATGATAACGCAACAGCTACTGACATTGCGAATGCACAAAACAAGCTAGATCAAGCCGTTAAGGTGGCTAACAAGGCAATTGACGATGCGAAGAAGGCATTGGCAGCAACACCTGTAGACACGAAGACTGTTAAGAACGAATCTTCAGTTGCGGCTGCACAAAAAGCTTTGGACGATTTGATGGCAAGCCAATACACGTCTTTGGCACAATTGAACGCAGCGCAAGAGACGTTGCAAAACGCGGTTGATGCAGCGAAGGCAAAGCGTGCCGTTGCTAATAACGGCGCTAACGATGCCATTGCGAATGTGCCAGCCAATGTTGCGGGTGATGCAACTGTTAAGGCAGCGCAAGCGAACTTGCAAGCACTTGTTGATGCGGCGGCCAAGGATGGCCAAGTTGCTGATAAGAATGCGTTGACGGCTGATATCTTGAAGGCGACGACTGCTTTGCAATCAGCTGTTACGGCGGCTAACTCAACTTTGAGTGAGTCAACGGATGCCGCTAAGTCAGCTTTGAACAAGGTACCAACCAACGTGCAAGATGATGCGGATGTGCAAAAGCAAGAAGCGGCTTTGAACGATGTGTTGAGCAACCCTGATTCTTCTAAGGAAGAGATTGATAAGGCTAAGTCGGCTTTGGATACAGCTGTAACAGGCGCACAATCAAAGTTGGCTGACGCTAAGGATCAAGCTAAGCAAGAAGTTAAGACAGCTAACGATAACAAGGCTTGGCAAGATAATGTAGCGGTTGCGAACGCAACGGATGCTTTGCAAAACTTGATTGATTCAGAGACGGCTACTAAGACTGACATTGATAACGCCATTGCGTCATTGAAGTCAGCTGAGCAAGCGGCTGACAACAAGTTGGCCGATGTGACGGCAACCGCCAAGTCTGCCTTGGGTAAGACGGCACCAGTTTCTGGTGAAAAGGCCGTTGTAGACGCTGCTAAGGACTTGCAGACGTTGCTTGATTCAGGTACAGCAACGGCAACGCAAATCGCGGATGCTACGAAGAAGTTGACGGATACAGTGTCAGCTGAGACGACAACGCGTGGCAAGGCTGTGAATGATGCCGCTAGCGATGTTGTGCCTGCAAATGTACAAGATGTTAAGACGGTTCAAGATTTGCAAGATAAGTTGCAAGACGCCTTGGCTAATGCAGCAGATGATAAGGGCACGACGCAAGCCATTAAGGACGCGCAAAAGGCCCTTGACGATGCAGTTAAGCAAGCCCAATCAGACTTGGCTGATGTGAAGAACACGGCGATGTCTGATATGACGAATGTGCCAGTAAACTTGCTGGATGACAAGAGCGTGACGGATGCGAAGGCAGCCTTGAATGACGCGATTAATTCAGCAACGGCTACGGCGACTGACGTTAAGGTTGCACAACAGGTCCTTGATGACGCTGTTACGGCAGCCAAGTCAGCGCAAGAAGGTGCGGCGGCAACGGCTAACACGGCCGTAACTGGTGTACCAGCGTCTGTTAAGGATTCTGATGCAGTCAAGGATGCGATTGCTAAGGTACAAGGTTTGACTAAGGACTTGACGGCTGATACTGCGACAAAGTCTGCCATTGACCAAGCTAAGCAAGAATTGGCTGCCGCTGTCGCTGCACAACAAGGTGTTCGTTCTGATGTAGTTACGGCAGCTAAGTCAGCACTTGATGCAACGGCCCCTGTTTCAGGTGAAGTGGCTGATCAAATAGCGGTTTTGCAAAAGAAGCTTGGTGATAGTAGCGCCACTGCTTCAGATATTAAGCAAGCCATGAACGATTTGAACGATGCGGTTGCAACGGCTAAGCAAGAACGTCAAACGGCAGTGTCGAAGGCAACGGAGACGCAAGTACCAGCTGGTTTGTTGGATAACAAGGCAATCGCTGACTTGCAAGCTAAGATGCAACAGGCTTTGAAGGATGCGTCAAATGATCAAGGATCAACGGACGCTATCAACAAGGCCCAAGCTGCACTACAAACAGCGATTGATGATGCAACCACAAAGTTGCAAAACAACAAGAACGCGGTTGATGCGTCAGTTCCAACGCAATTGGCTGATGATAAGTCATTGAACGATGCGGCAGCTAAGTTGGCTGAGGTAGCCAAGGATGCGAATAGCACCCAAAGTGACTTGGATAAGGCGCAAAACGCCTACAACACAGCAAAGTCAAATGCTGAAACGGCATTGAAGAATGCCCAAGATTTGGCTAAGCAAGTTGTTGCAAACGTACCTGATAACATGAGTGATAGCCAAGCTGTCGCTGATGCAAAGAAGGCGTTGCAAGATAAGTTGGCTGATGGTTCAACGGCCACAGCTTCAGAAATCAAGGATGCGCAAACTGCCTTGACACAAGCTGAAAACAAGGCCCAACAAGCTTTGGATACGGCTAAGCAAGATGCAGCAGCTGACTTGGATGCTGTTAAGAAGTCGGGTAAGACGTTGCCTAAGGACGTGCAAAACGCAGCTGATAACTTGCAAAAGATTTTGGACAATCCAAAGTCAAGCAAGGCTGACGTTGAGAACGCTCAGAAGCAATTGGATGTGGTGAACACGCCAGTTACGAAGCCAGCAGTTGTTACGCCTGGTGAAGGTGATGATGTTGCTGATTTGGACATCCCATCAGTTGATGGTAAGACACCAGTGGTCTTTATCCACAACGCCGATGGCACGACAGAAAAGGTTTTGCCAAATGCGGTTAAGGGTGAAGATGGTGCTATCCACTACAAGTTGCCAAGCACGAAGGTGAAGGCCGGTGCAACACTTGAAGTTGTGCAAGTGCCAGTTGCTGAAGTGACATCACCAGTTGTAACGGGCGATACAGCAACGGTTAAGGTGACTGACAAGACGGGTTACACGCCAATTATTTCTTACGTGGATCCAAAGACTGGTGACGTTGTCTCAGTGAAGATGGATGATAAGGACACGCAAGGATTGACGGTGACTAAGAATGCCGATGGTACGTATACGGTAGCTGGTTTGCCAGCTGGTGTTGACGCAGTGGTTTCATTTGATCCAAATGCGGTTAACGCAGCAGCAGCGGTGACGTTGACAGATGCGGCTAAGCAAACGACGGCTGGTAATGCAGCTGCTCGTAAGTTGCCAACCATTGCTTCCGTTGTTGATAACTTGAAGAATGTTATTTCAACAGGTTATACAGGTGCTTCTGTGGTTGTGCCTGATGCAATCGAAGCTGGTTTGAAGGTCGATGGTTACCAATACGAAGTTGTCGGACCTGACAACAAGGTCTATGGTACGTTGGCTGAAGCAGTGGCCGCTAACCCAACATTTACGACGGATGATAACAACTTTGTGGTTGTGTACTCACCTGAGAATGATCAAAAGGTTGTTGTGAAGTCTAACTTGTCATCAAGCTTGATTGCTCAAACAAATGGGGCTTCTGACACGAACTGGACTGGCAAGACGAAGCTTGGTTCAGTGACGGATGCAAGTTTGAAGAAGGCTGGTTACTCATACACGGTTACGGGACCTGATGGTAAGACGTACGCAACATGGGCAGAGGCTTTGAAGGCAAATAAGTTCTTTGATAACAACGATGTTGCTGGTGGCAGTGCAACGTTCGACGAGCAAGCTGTGATTGCACAAGCGCTTGAAGTACGTGATGGTATTGCTACAATGGCGTCAGCGCTTGGTGAACAAGCACCGGGTCAAGATGCTGAAATCCAACAATTCGTGGTGAACTACACGAAGAACGCGGATGCAGTTGATCAAGACACGAAGGCTGCCCAAACGGATTTGAACAAGGTTTTGGCTAACAAGGATGCATCTGCTGAAGAAGTTGCCAAGGCGGTTTCTGATTACAACAAGGCTGTTGCAAGTGCACAAGCAGATCGTGACCAAGCGGTTAAGGATGCGAATAATGTCGCAACCTCACCAGTCAACGGTGAAACGGCTGTGAAGGATGCCCAAAGCAAGCTTGCTGATGTGTTGAAGAATGCTGAAGCTGGTAAGGCTTCGACACAAGACATTAAGGATGCGATGACAGCGTTGCAAAATGCCGTTAAGTCAGCCAAGTCAGATCGTGATGCCGCTGTATCAACTGCAAAGTCAGTTGATAAGGGC
>NZ_KQ970391.1:386565-388151 GCF_001579105.1 Weissella sp. DD23
GCGTGATAAGGCCATTAAGGCTGCACAGAAGTCAGGCCAAACTGCCGGTGCGAAGAATTTGTCAGACAATAATGCAGTGCAAAAGGCAAAGGACAAGTTGGCACAATTGATTAAGGACGCTGCTGCCGGTAAGGCAACGACGGCGGATATCGAGGCTGCTACGAAGTCGTTGAATGAAACGGTTGCTAAGGCACAAGCTGCATTGGCAACGGCTAAGAAGACGGCCAAGTCTGAAGCAACGGTTCCTGCATACTTGTCAGACAGCAAGTCATTGCAAGCGGCGGCTGATAAGCTAGCTGCATTGGCTGGTGATCCAAATGCAACGGCTACTGATTTGCAAAACGCTTTGACAGCCTACAACAAGGCCAAGGATGCTGCGCAAGCTGCATACGATGCCCAAGTTAAGGATGCCAAGACGGTTGTAAACACTGGTAAGATGACGCCAGCAAAGCAACACCTAAACGAGTTGCTTGCTAATGGTGCCACGGCTAGTGAAATTGCGGTTGCAATGATTGCCGTAGCGAACGAGAAGGATACTGCAATTGCGACCGCAGCTGCAGCGCCAGTCGTTTCTGCTGGTATCATTACAACAATGCACCCAACGTTGGTGGTTCGTGATAACACGGTGCCAACGGTGACTGCAGAAAATAAGTTGCCAGAGACAGGTGTTGATCAACAAGTTTGGTTGACGGTTGCTGGTACGATGGCTTTGTTGGGCTTGTTCTTAGTCGCTGCTAAGCGTCGTAAGAACGATGACAAAGAAGCTTAATCGATAAGAAGGTGTGGACTGCTGTAAGGTGGTTCACGCCTTTTTGTTATAAGTTGGGGATGTCCCAGAACTGAACGATTTTGAGAACATTCTGCCATAATCATAATTTCACAAGGTATAACAGGCCCGATATAGCTTGATTTTGGGGCGTTTTTAAATTTTTAAGTTAGCTGCTGTATGATAAATATATAAAGTAAGCAATCGGTGATAGGAGGACTGGAAAATGGCAGTATTCATGAGTGCAGTAAGTTTGTTAAGTGCAGTAGTTGCAGCTGCTGGGTACATCGCCCAGTTCCGAAACGAAGCCGAAGTTGCTGAAGTTGAATAGTTAATCACAGAGATGTCTCATATACGAGACATCTTTTTTTGTGATTGCAAAATTAGGGACCCGGAAATAAAGTAAGCATTCCCGCTAAATGGTATAATTACGCTAGTTTTTTGGAATGACATGAGGAATTTGGGATGAGAGTAATAAAGGCATTATCAGTGGGGACAATGCTCGGGTTAGTAGCTAGTGTTGTTCAAACGACAAGGGTATCTGCTGATGAGTATAGTAACAATAAGCCTGAGTTTTCAGTCGCATTATCGGCAATCGATGGTCAACAAGATGACGGGTCAACAACCTGGAATATTAAAACGCAACCGGGTAAAAAATTTGGCGGCGTTGTTTATATTCAAAATACATCCGCAGCCGAAGCAACGTTCCACGTGTCAGTTGAACAAGGGTTTACCAACAACAATTTAGTTGTTGGTTATGCCAGCGGTCATAATAATGATTCGCTTGCTAAAACAATGGACCTTCGGAAAATTGTGAAAG
>NZ_KQ970391.1:388431-394439 GCF_001579105.1 Weissella sp. DD23
GGGAAAGCAGTTAAGAAGTCAGGTTTTACCAATCAATTTACATACGTGAAGGGTGTAAAGATTGCTGAGACTGATAAGCAGGTTAACGCCAACTTAACTGAGGCAAAAAAGGGGCGTGTTGTTAGTGGTACGAACCAGCAGGTTTTCCAGTTGGGTGTTGCTAATAACGAAGCCAATTACATCGGTGATATGTCTGTTGCAACAACGATTAGTAAGGGCAACCAAACTGTGTTGACTGACAAGCAAACTAATCGACAGGTGACCCCGAACAGCACATTCACTTATAGTGTGCCTGCTGAGAAGGTGTTGACGGCCGGTAAGTACCGCTATCATGTGAAAATGACGGATGTGAAGAGTAAGCAGTCATGGACGTTTACAGGTGACTTTACGATTTCAGCCGCACAGCAAGGACAAACAACACTCCAACGCACGACGGCCTTCATTCCAACGTGGATTTGGTGGTTGATTGGTATTTTGGCGGCAGCGTTGCTGTTTGTGATTATATTGTTGCTACGACGCAAGAAGCAGGATGATGAAGATAAGTAATGTTAGAAGGAGAGAGCTAATTTACTTATTGAGATAGTGATTAACGTAATAGAGAAATTAAGAGAATTAGGGGAATTTAAATATGATTAAGCAATTGATGTTGGGCGCTGCTGTATTGGCAGGTGTTGTCGGTGTTAGTGGGGTTGCTTCAGCAGCAGACACTATTGTGGGAACGTCGAGTGATGTTGCAACCAATCAAGGAAAGACAAAGATTCAATTTTCAGGTGATTATACCAACGAGTCTGGTTATGAGAATCCAAATGCGGATGGTAGCAAGACTACTGCGGCAGCTGGTAATCAAGCTTTTGGATTGACGCTACTCAATGTGCCAAGTTTTGACTTTGGTTCAAAAGAATTAAGCCAAGCGGCAGCTGGAATGGAAAAGGGATTTACACAAAATGGTGTCTATGATAGCACTGTGGGCAAGTCTAATTTGATTAATGCAGCCAATGCAACTGCTGATGTATATAAGGGATTGGGAGCTATTGTAGTTCGCGATTTACGTGGTGGTAACACTGGTTATCAAGTTTACGCGACGTCTTCATCGCTGTATAACGCCGCAGGTAACCAACTACCGGTTTCTTCGTTGGCATTAACAGTAGCTGGTATGCCTAAGAAGGCACCTAATAATGCGTTGTTGGTTGGTAAAGAAAATGCTGACACGTATCATGCAACTACAAGTACTGTTGCTAAAGTTGCAGATCAGAAGGCAACTGACCAATTGACGGATGCAACTATTACCGCTGATAAAGATGACTACGGAAAACAAGCGGCGTTTGGAAATTTGGTGCTTTCTGGTAATAAGGATACTAACGGTACATTTGCATCTGGTCAAACTAGCGCCACATTGAAGTTGTCATCTGATCAAGTTAAGTCGGGTACGTATACTGGTGTTATCACGTACACGTTACAAGACACGAACTTAATTACGGAAGGTGGCCAGAAAGCAGATGATTCAGCAAATGCAGCGGCGATTGATGATCCGGCCTAAGTTGGTGCTTGATTAAGCAGAATGTTTTGATCCTCACGCAGTATGCGTGAGGTTTTTTGCAGAAAGGAGGTAAAGGGGGTGCGACGATTATTAATGGGTTTGTTGGTTTTTGCGATGACTTTTTTTAGTGGCACAATCATACATGCAGATGATAGTTCAGACCCCACATTTAATCTCTGGAATGATTTTGAAATAACGACAGCTTATTACCGCGAAGTCACGCAAAATGGCGCAATTGTTGATACCCCGATTGATTATTCGCAGTATGCACCTGCAACCGGTGGTGGTCCAACCATTAAACGCGTAAAAGTTGTGCAAACTATAAAGAATACTTCGACGGAAACTAAGCAAATACGTTACGCTGCGTCAGTCATGAGCGGTACGGAGTTTAGTGCGGTTTCAGTTTCGGGAATTGTAGCGCCACCTGCCGATCCAAAGCCAAACGACAGACCAGATGGTACGACACGAAAATTATCAAGTGCTTTTGATATTGCGCCTGGGCAAACGATAACAATATCCTTCACTGATGTAGCGATGGATAACCCACAAGGGGTCAATACAATTAAAATTGTACTTTATGATGTCTTGAACAATACGAATAATTCCGCGTCGGCAACTGCATTTATGATTATGTATGGTCTGTTGACCAAGTTGGATGATGAAATAACTGTACCTGTCCAAATTTATTTAAATGGGCAACGGCTTAATGACACGATAAAAGGCGTTGTTGGAAAATTGGTAGACGGTTCAGCGGTGCTGGCAGATGAAGACAATCAGTATCAAAATGCTGTTTATGAAATTGATACGAAGCAACTTTTAGTGCCAAAAGAGATTCCAGGGCAATATCGACTTATTGATAAAATACCACCTAAGCTATACGTCTTTTTACAACAAACTGCCGGACAATCTGGAAATGTGAGTTTTGGAACGGTAGTGACTGATAATACACAACTGTCGTTTGATGGCGTTAAACGTTATGAGGGGATGATTGATGGTGTTTCGACACCACTATATGCATTCGGTGGTTCTGAATCAATTTATGGTGAGACTAATCGCATTGATACGTTAAAAGCTATTGCTCAGTCAAGCGATCAGACACTTTCCCCGTTTGGTGCGATTACGCTTAACACACAAACAGCAGTAACTGGGCAGTTTGTCTATATTGATAATCAAACAGGTAAAGAAGTCGGTACGCAGTATTTCGGCAACAAAGAATCAGGAGATCCAGTTGATAATAACGATTTGGTGGCGCCGTGGAAATTTATTCAAACAGATAGAAAAAGTAAATATATTTATGAACCCGGTAATATTGAGGTCCGTGTGACCAGAGTAACTGATTCGAAGTATAGTAATCCGAATGTTGATGGTACAGGCCAAACGGTGCAACAAGCGACTGCGGGTAATGCTGGATTAATGGCGAACGGCCTGACATTGTTAGAAGTTCCTTCATTTGAGGGAACAGCATCTGTAAGAGATTTACATATTACATTGTCGCCACAAGGTGACTTGCGATACAGTAATATGTTTGATACAAAATTCCATATTATGATGGCCACATCAGCAATGAACGATGGCAGTTACACTTTGCCAGTTACATCCATGGTGGTAAATAATCAGAATATATATCAGGATGGTACGAGCAATTTAGACGGTCTCACGATGGGGTTTGGCCAAAGTGTTTTAACCGGTTCGGGAAAAAGTGGCACTATTCCAGTGGGAGATATGCAGCTGAATTTGAGTAACAATGGTAAAGCCACCACTTACACAGGCACGATCACCTACTCGGCAATCCAGGACGATTTGATTGATAGTGCAAATTAAAAAGCCGTGCTTTGCTAGCACGGCTTTTTATAATGAAAGTCCCATATTTGACCGAAATCCGGCCAGTTTTGATGCGAATAGCGGTGATAACGTCAGAAAAACGAAAAAATGTGCCAATTCCAGACCATTTCGGCATAAAGCCACTTACTGGGGTATTATAATTACATCAAGTAAGGTAAATCAATCGCACGAAGGAGATAGAGATCATGATGACATTTTTGATGAGCTTGTTTAGTTTAATTGCAGCAGCCGTTGCCTTTGCTGGTTACAAGACTATCTTTAAGATTGAAGAAAATGATGAGGACGTGGCTGACGTTGTTGAAGCAACCATCGAATCACATAAGATTGATGTGAACCACAAGACGATGGTATCTCATTAATCACAGAAAAACCGCAACGCTTGCTAAAAGGGTTGCGGTTTTTAAATTAAAATTTTTTCAAAAAACAACTAATAAAAAACAAGCAAATTCTGATAAGACGGCCTAAAATAAGAACTGTTCATGAGGAAGTGATTTACCCAAATTTGCCTTCCTAACAGGCTAACCTGTAGAACGTATAACCACGAGTCGCATAATGATTTTTCTCTGTAATGATTATGCGACGGAAGGAGAGCAAGGATAACCACCTTGCTCTCTTTTTTTGCTAAAAAGCATCGACAATTGTCCCTGCGATAGGCCAACGCGATGCTAATTAAATATGGGTGTTAAACACCGGCCTGAAAAGCCAACAAATAAGGGACGCTCCCCATAAAGACGAAAACTAATGTGCCAACCAAGAACACGAGTGAAAACACAAGATTACTGGTCGTTGGCCGCACTGAGTAAACGTAAAATAGATAGCCGGTAATCCCAATCAAAATGGCGGTTGCAACCATCAAAAATACAACAAACGTCATGAAAAATACCCTCAATAAAATTAAAATCTTTTCCCACTTCTCGATGTTTCTTATTTTACGTAAGTTATCAGCCAAAACCAACAAAAGTGCCAAACTTGGGACAAAAACATGTATTTTCAGTTTAACCTGACATGTGCTATAATTACGTCAGTATAAAACGTTGACGAAGACACGTCGGATAACAAAATCGTTTTAAGAGAGTTTGCCAGTGGTGGGAGGCAGATAGCGGTCGTTACGCGATACTACTTCCGAGTGAATTGGGGAACCAATTCCGTATCCCGCGTTAAGGGGACGATGAGGCGAAGGGAAACTTTCGCGAACTCGGGTGGTACCGCGTGCAAACGTCCCGTTACAGCAAGTATAATTGTTGTGACGGGACGTTTTTTGTTTCCACGCGTTAGGTCGATGGATAGTCATTATAGGAGATAAGACACATGGCAGATGTAAAGATTACATTCCCAGATGGTGCGGTTAAGGAATTCCCTGCTGGCGTTACGCCTTTGGAAATTGCGAACGGTATTTCAAAGTCATTGGCTAAGAAGTCAGTGTCAGGAAAGTTGAACGGCCACTACGTTGGAATGAACGATGGCATCAACGAAGATGGTGAATTTTCATTGATTACCAAGGATGATGCGGAAGGAACACAACTTTTGCGTCACTCTGTTTCACACTTGTTGGCGCAAGCATTGAACCGTTTGTACCCAGATCAAATTCACTATGGTGTAGGTCCAGCCATTGAAAATGGTTTCTACTACGATACTGATAAGGTCGATGGTAGCCAAATTTCTGCAGATCAATTCCCAGAAATTGAAAAGATGATGAAGCAAATTGCTTCAGAAAACTTGCCAATCGTGTCACGTGAAATTACGCGTGACGAAGCTTTGGAAATGTTCAAGAACGATCCATACAAGATTGAATTGATTAACGATTTGCCTGCTGATGAGCACATCTCAATTGCTGTGCAAGGTGAGCACGTTGAATTGGACCGTGGTGGCTTGGTACCATCAACGAACTGGATTAAGCACTTTAAGTTGACGTCTGTTGCCGGTGCTTACTGGCGCGGAAAGTCTTCAAACCCAATGTTGCAACGTATTTACGGAACAGCATTCTGGACAGCTGAAGAACTTGATGCTGAATTGAAGCGTCGTGAAGAAGCTAAGGAACGTGACCACCGTAAGATCGGTGCTGAGCAAGACCTATTCTTCACGTCACAAGAAGTTGGTGCCGGTTTGGCTGTTTGGATGCCAAATGGAGCGGCAATTCGTCGTACGTTGGAGCGCTACATTGTTGACCGTGAAGTGCAAGACGGTTACCAACACGTTTACACGCCAATCATGTCTAACTTGAACTTGTACAAGCAATCAGGTCACTGGGATCACTACCGCGATGACATGTTCCCACCTATGGACATGGGTGATGGCGAGTTCTTGGAATTGCGTCCAATGAACTGCCCATCTCACATCATGGTGTTCAAGCACAAGCCACGTTCATACCGTGAGTTGCCATTCCGTATTGCGGAATTGGGAATGATGCACCGTTACGAGAAGTCAGGTGCATTGACTGGTTTGTCACGTGTGCGTGAAATGACGTTGAACGACGGTCACACGTTCGTGATGCCAGACCAAATCGAGGACGAGTTCAAGAAGATTTTGGGCTTGATGATCGACGTTTACGCTGACTTTGATATCACAGATTACCGCTTCCGTTTGTCATACCGTGACCCAGAGAACACGGAAAAGTACTACGATGACGACG
>NZ_KQ970391.1:394797-396687 GCF_001579105.1 Weissella sp. DD23
GTTAACTACGTTGGACCTGATGGTGAATTGCACCGTCCAGTTATGATTCACCGTGGTATCATCTCAACGATGGAACGCTTTACGGCTTACTTGACTGAAATGTACAAGGGTGCCTTCCCAACTTGGTTGGCACCACACCAAGTACGTATCATTCCAGTTAACCGCGATGCACACGGTAAGTTCGCCAAGGACTTGGCAGACCGTTTGATCAAGCAAGGTATTCGTGCTGAATACGAAGACCGTAATGAGAAGTTGGGTTACTTGATTCGCGATGCCCAAACGTCTAAGGTTCCTTACACGTTGGTTATCGGTGATGAAGAAGTTAACAACAACACCGTTACGATTCGTCGCTTCGGTTCAACGGACACAAAGTCAAAGTCTGTTGATGCCTTTGAGGCACAATTGATGGCTGACATTGCACGTCACTCACGTGCAATGGAGACATTGGAAAAGGCTGTTAAGGGATAATCAATCAATTAAAATCTCAGTTATGCTTGTTGCGTAACTGAGATTTTTTTATACCCTTTTTCGTCACGTTTCACGTCATTTTCCTCTAAAATACACATGAAAGAAATTTGTGAGGGAAACAATGAAGAGTAAAGCGGTTGAATACACACTGTTGGGGGTTGGTGTAACGGCGTCGTTAGGGCTGATTTTTCACAATCAAATTGGCACATTAATGATTAAGACGTATAAACCAACGGTGACACAAAAAATGGTCGCAAAAGCGAAAACAGCGAAGGCGAATTATGATTGGAAAAGTGTTAAATCACTGACCGCCCAAGAAATGATTAATGCGCGCTTACACGCAGGAAAGTTGCGTTACATCGGGATG
This sequence comes from Weissella sp. DD23, assembly GCF_001579105.1. Classification (NCBI taxonomy): domain Bacteria; kingdom Bacillati; phylum Bacillota; class Bacilli; order Lactobacillales; family Lactobacillaceae; genus Weissella; species Weissella sp. DD23. The sequence goes on from NZ_KQ970391.1 coordinate 395,633, forward strand.
GTTTCTGTACCGGAGATTGGGCTGAGTTTGCCGATTAGCAAGGGCGTTAACGATATAGCACTCACATTTGGCGCGGGAACACTTTATCCCGATCAAGAGATGGGGAAAAACAACTACTCGTTGGCGAGTCATTTTGTTCAAGGTAGCAGTAATAAGAAGGTCCTCTTTAGTCCGATTTACTATGAGGGTAAGACGGGCCAGCATATGTATTTGACGGACATGTCAAAAATTTATAGCTATCAAGCAACGTCAGTAAAGGTTGTGCAACCGACAGCTGTAGAAGTGACTTATAATCAGCCAAATAAGAACCAACTCACTTTGATTACGTGCGATTACACAGCAGAGCGTGGCCGCGTTGTGATGCAAGGCGATTTGAAGCAAGTTTATACCTGGCATGATGCCCCAAAGGAAATTCGTGATTCATTTAGTCGCACAAATGAATGGCACAAAAGTTGAACAGCATAAACATGATTGGCGGCCACTAATGGCTGTCAATTTTTTTATCCCTCATGACTTGCAAGTGGTATAGACCATGGTTTATAATTGGTCTATACCAAAGGAATTGATAGACATCTTATTAAGGGGAGAATAACATGAAAATTCTACAAGTGAGTGATCAAAAAATGGGCGGCCAAGCAGGCTACAACGTCTTTGCAGAGGCGTTAGCAAATGGTGCCACTGTCTTTGGGTTGGCAACTGGTTCAACCCCTATTTCAATCTATGATGCGATTACAGCAAGTGATTTAGATTTTAGCAACGCTGTCTCAATTAACTTAGACGAGTACAAGGGATTGCCAGGGACTCACGAACAAAGTTATCGTTACTTTATGAATGAGCACCTATTTAATAAGAAGCCGTTTAAGGAGAGCTATGTACCTGATGGCATGGCGGATGCGGCTACAGAAACAGCCCGCTATGAGCGCATTATTAACGACAACCCAATTGATTTGCAAATTCTTGGCTTAGGGCAAAATGGGCACATTGGGTTCAACGAGCCAGGCACACCCTTTGATTCATTGACCCACGAAGTGACATTGACCCAGTCAACGATTGAT
>NZ_KQ970391.1:396707-404600 GCF_001579105.1 Weissella sp. DD23
TGCCATGATTGAGGGCCCAGTAACGGAAGATATGCCAGCTAGTGTGTTGCAACGCCACCCTAATGTGACGGTGATTGTCGACGCTGCAGCAGCGGCAAAACTCACGAACCGTGAAGAAATTGTGCCGTTTGTGTAGAAAGTCCGACCTTTAGGAGATTAAACCGGCGATTGGTTGCAAAGGTATAACGAGCATGTTATATTTATATGCGTAGGGCAGAGATGTCTTACACAACCAATTCTCTTTCTCTCTCTTAGCCGCTGTAACTTGCCAGTTATAGCGGCATTCTCTTTGTAAAGGGACATTTGAGTATGCATTTTACATATATTCTTTAGATTTCCCTAAGAGTGGGTAACTAATTGGCACAAAAGTCTAGTATTCTCATGCATGCATAGCGTATACTATTCGAGTAATAACTATTAAAGAGGTATTGAAACATGGCTTCAAAGACTGAATTGATTGACTTGGTTGCAGCAAAGACTGGACAAGCTAAGTCAGAAACGACTAAGACGGTTAACGCATTGTTGGACGTTATCAAGGACCAATTGGCACAAGGCGAGAAGGTCGCCTTGGTTGGCTTTGGTACTTTCGAAGTTCGCGAGCGTGCTGCACGTAAGGGTCGCAACCCACAAACTGGTGCAGAAATTGAAATCGCAGCCGCAAAGGCACCTGCCTTCAAGGCTGGTAAGGACTTCAAGGAAGCCGTTAACAAGTAATTTAATCGTTACGTTTAAAACGCCACATTAGCATTTGCTGATGTGGCGCTTTTTGCATTGCTGGACTAACCAGGTTTGTTCACAAAATTTAGGTTTCGTTTTAGCTGGCGTGAAGATAGCGCTAAGCTAAGCGTCATATGATAATCCTCGTCAAAAACATTTGGAGGAACACGATATGACAGATCGTAATCAAAATAAAGGTCAACGGCCGTGGTTGCAATGGGTGACCTTGGGCGTTGCTAGCTTAGCAATGGTGTTTAGTCTCATCACCGCCTTTCATCCGTTCGGAATCGGGTCAGACACTAGTCGACCCACTATGACGCAACAATCCGGTGGTTTTGGTGGCCGTGGCCCAATGGAAAATAATCAGGCGGGTTCGAATGGCAACACATCTTCGGGTACAACGAATTCAGTAGATGAAGCTGCAAGCAACGGCACGACGACCCAGTGATAGGAGATTAAAATGAATTTTGTGAAACGAGCAGGAATTACGTTATGGGCCCGCAAAGGCCGTTCTTTATTACTGGTGTTGACGTCGACCGTGATTTTAGTTTTCGTCATGGCTGGTTTAATTATTCAGAACGCTGCATTAACAGCAGCCAATAACGCCGCTAATGCAGTTGGCTCAACAGTCAGCTTATCAGCTAATCGCGAGAAGATGTTTGAACAGATGAAAGCAAGCCAGTCAAGCGCTAGTTCAACATCAAACAGTGAAACGAAACCAACGGCGATTACAATGCCAACCGCAACCGTGAAGCAGGTTAAAAAGATTGCGGCACTCGCTAATGTTTCGTCGTATAACATCACCAATAATGCGTCAGTAAATGCGAATAGTTTTAAGGCAGTGACAACGACAACGACATCAAATGCCATGGGCGGCGGTCCAATGGGTGGTGAGAATAATAGTGGTGATATTCAAGTGAACGGTGTGTCACTTACGGCAGCAACGTCGTCATTTACAGATGGTTCAGCTAAGATTACATCTGGTCGGGGTATCAAAGCGTCTGACCAAGGTACTAACAATGTGGTCATTGAAAGCGAATTGGCATCAGCTAATAAGGTGAAGGTTGGTCAAACGATTACAGTGAAGACGACCGCTGATGATGCGAAAACGGTTAAGCTGACTGTTGTGGGTATTTACAAGGTGAAGACAGCGACCGATGGCTTCCAACGTAATGATCCATCGAATACGATTTACGGTTCATATACCTTGGCTAATACAATCAATGGCACTGAGAATGTCGCGTCTAACGTCACCTTTACGATGGCTGAACCAGCAAAAACAACGGCTTTTGTTAAGGCAGCTAAGAAGTATATTGATACCGACAAGCTTACGCTGACATCGGATGCCTCACAGTACAAGACCGCTGCAGCGAACATGAAGAACGTGGCCGCTTTTGCTTCGAAGATTGTTTGGTTAGTTTCAATCGCAGGTATCTTGATTCTTGGTTTGATTATTATCCTGATTACACGTGAACGTCGTCGTGAAATTGGCGTTCTGGTGGCATTGGGTGAATCAAAGCCTAAGGTTGTCGCACAATTGTTCACCGAATTATTAGCCATTCTGATTGTGGCCCTTGGTATTGCCACTGCTGCAGGAAATGGCGTTTCAGGTGTAATTGGAAAACAGCTAGTGCAACAACAAACGACGCAACAAATGCAAAGCGCGAATGGCGGCCTACCGGGTGGTGGCGCTGGTCAAAACGGTGGCCCAGGCGGTGGTCAAAAGCCATCAGGTAATATGGGTGGCGGCCCAATGGGTACCCGGGGTGGTATGACGAAGACAGCCGAACTCCAGACAGCGATGACACCAGTTGCGGTGGCTGAACTTGGTGGCGTGGCTTTCCTAATTGCTGTCTTATCAGTTTCAGGCGCGGCATTTAGTATTTTGCGCATGCGTCCAAAGCAAATTTTGCAGGCAGATTAATGGAGATAACAGAATGACATTAGAAATCAAACATTTAACGCATTGGTATACGGATCGAGATCATAAATTATATGAAGACGTTAATCTGACATTTGAGTCTGGTCGTTTTTACGCGATTGTTGGTGAATCTGGTTCAGGTAAGACAACGTTACTATCATTTCTAGCGGGCCTTGATGAACCTCGAGAGGGAGACATTCTGGTAGATGGGGTCTCAATTAAGGAAATCGGGTTAACTAAATTTCGCCAGAAGTACGTGTCGACAATTTTCCAGGCCTACAATCTGTTGAATACGATGACGGCGTTCCAAAATGTGCAAACTGCCTTAGCGATTACCGGTTCGATTCACGCAAAAGATAAGGCATATATTCTGGATCAGTTAGCTCGTGTCGGCATTGATGAAGAAAAAGCTCATAAAAACGTGCAACGTCTATCTGGCGGTGAACAACAGCGCGTAGCAATTGTCCGGGCATTATTGGTCGATGCACCAATCGTTGCCGCTGATGAGGCGACTGGTAATTTGGATCATGAGAACTCACAAAAAATTGTGGACTTGTTTGCTGAACTGGCACATGAATTTGGTAAGACAGTGATTTTAATTACGCACGACCGCGATGTCGCGAGTCGGGCAGATGAACAATTACTCTTGCAAAATCACGTTTTTGAACCAATCTAAAAATAAGTGTGTGACGAAAGATGCTTTGAATTGCGTTGGATGACGGATCCAAACATTTGGAACATGTTTAACAACGGGCGCTAGATGATAATCTGGCGCCCGTTTTGTGCTACACTGGAAGGATAATTAATGAAGAAGTGAGATGTACCATGCAAATGACAGGAAATGATTTCATTGCGGCTTTGAAAGATGAAACCTATGAAATCAAAAGCTTTACTGCCGCTGATCAAGCAACCATTAATTTGGATGATTTGTTTGGTTATGTTGAACAAGCGACATCACAAGAGAAATTGTTCAGCGCAGAGTTACTGATTAGTGGGGATGAACCAATTAGTTTACGGGTTGAAACCGGTTTGGTTAATCTACCTATTCGTTATACCAACGCAATTAGTAAGATTGTGATTAATGACCCAGAGACAGAAGTAACGTTATATATGATTGCGGAGCACCCGTTGGTTACCAAGTCTGGTCTGCGAATTGAAACGGCAGCAACCGTCGCGGCTTTTGCGGATGACCCAGAATCCGTTGAAAGCAAGATTGCGACCTTTTTCGATAAAGAATTGCAAAGCATCAATGAGGCTGTCGCAGCGGCCGAGTCTGATGAATCTGAAGCAGAGTAATTGAACGTTAGAGAAAGATTGAGTGAGACATGGCACGGAAAAAGCGTATGAGTCGAAACAAGCGGTTAGCGCTGGTGATGACAATTATTATTTTGGTGGTGTTGGTAGCCCCACAATTTATTAGATACTATATGAACGTGACGGAAGCGAAACAGGCGGCCCAGCAGGAAAAAGATTATTTGGCAAAAATTGCCCGCCAACAACGCTTGGAAGGTGACAACTCTGCCGATAAGTTGCCAGTGACAACGCATTGGGACTTAAATGCTGCGGGGAACATGAAGGTTGTGGTATCTAGTCGGGTTATGAAGGAAACGGATGGCCAGGCGTTGAAGTGGGTTAAAACAGCAGCGAAGGTGTGGAATCAAGCACTGGGGGTGAAGTTCATCTCAGTGCGGTCATCTGATGCCAACCAGGATGAAAATGTTGATCGAAATGTCTGGCCACAAGATAGTGACTACCAGTTGTTGGTTGGGTATAAAAAAATGACTGACACGGCTGGTAAGGAAGATACCTCAGTATTGGCCACAACGACTGAAGGTGGCAATACGATGTGGATTTCAGCCCATGCGGCGAAGGTGTGGTTGGCAGAAACGATACAGCGTGAGGATTATTTGTCAGGGGCGGTGTATGGCCCAGTCACATCGGCGGATATTACGGCCTTACACGATAAAGAGGCTGAGCATACAGTGATTCATGAATTTGGGCACGCATTAGCGCTCAAGCACCAAGGATCCGCACTTGATTTAATGTCGCCGATGGTGGGAATTAAAGATTCAAGTAAGCCGAATGAAACGGAAGTCATGCAGGTTAAGACGATTCGTTATCTGGCCATGCATCCTGAAGCACTTAATGAAGGCACGTATAATGATGTCTTCCGTAAGTATTACAAACAAATAAACGGCCAAGACATTCCAGATGATTTGGTTGTTTTGAATGATAGTCATGATTAAGGGGATTTAATTATTATGAAGCACAATATTTTAACGGCCCACAAGGTCATTGGTACGCTCGTTGGTATCATTGTGTTTTTGTTGTTATTTAAGTACGTGGCCATACCAGCTGGCGTACCCAACACGAAGATAACGTTAGCACCAGCTTGGTTGGCATTGATAACAGCTATTTTCGGTCCGATTGCCGGGGCGGTTGTTGCCTTTATTGGGCACACATTAAATGATGGCCTGGCATCAGGAACGGTTTGGTGGACATGGGCGATTGCTGATGGCATGTTTGGTCTATTTCTAGGGTTAGCAACGCAACGAATTGGGTTGTTTATTGGTTCATTGACGGCCCGCAAATTAGTGCTGTTTAATGTTTGGCAACTAATTGCCAATGTGGTGGCTTGGTTAGTGATTGCACCCTTGGGTGACCACTGGATTTATGGTTTGGCGTTATCAGAGTCATACCAGCAAGGGGTGGTCGCTGCTTTGGCGAATACGGTGGTCATTGCTGTCCTTGGCACAGCCTTAATTACAGTTTATAATCGTTATTTTGTTAAGCAAAACTAAGCTTTATTCATTTTCTATTACGGCCATAGGTTGAAAATTAATAACGACTGTTGCAACAGGGAATCCTTGATATATCAAGGGTTTCCTGTTTTTTAGTTATCGCGATTCATGGTTTATTTTCAGTTAGTGTGGTAGAATTTATGCATTAGTAATGAATAAAAAGTGAGGTGTACCATGGCAAAGTTAATTGATGGTAAGGCGATCGCCAAGGCGTTACGCGCTTCGGTTACGGAACAAGCCACGCGTTTATCAGAGGCTGGTGTTGTGCCTGGATTAGCGGTTATTTTGGTTGGTGATGATCCAGCAAGTGAAATATACGTCCGTAATAAGGAGCGTGCCGCTAGTAAGGCCGGCGTTAATGCACAAACCATCCGTTATGATGCAGAGACGGCGGAAGAAACTTTGTTGGCAAAAATTGCCGAGTTGAATGCTGATACAAGCGTTGATGCCATTCTGGTACAGAGCCCGGTTCCAGGTCACATTGATGAACACAAAATCCAAGAAGCGATTAGCCCAGCTAAGGACGTAGATGGTTTTCACCCAGAGAACATTGGTCGTTTGTATGCCAATCGGGAAGGCTATTACCCAATTGCCAATACACCTCGAGGCATTATGACGATGCTCGCTCATGAGGGTGTCACGTTGGCGGGAAAGAATGTTGTGATTATTGGTCGCTCCATTTTGGTCGGCCGGCCCATGTTTGCGTTGGCGCAAGCAGCTGATGCAACGGTGTCATTGCTACACCGCTATACACCAGATAACTTACGCCACGAATTATTGCAACAAGCCGACGTGGTTATCGTTGCAACTGGTGTCGCTGGTTTGGTAACGGGATCCGACTTGAAAGCGGGTGCCACGGTTATCGATGTTGGGATTAATCGAATGGCTGACGGTTCGTTAGTTGGCGATGTTGACTTTGCTTCAGCGGAACCAGTTGCCGGCTTAATTACGCCGGTTCCTGGTGGGGTTGGTCCGATGACCATTGCCACATTATTGCAAACGACAGTTGAGTTGGCTGCATTACATCATGGTGTTACATTGGAGGCAGGATGGCAGACTATTTAACGGTTTCAGCGCTAACCAGTTATCTAAAGCGTAAATTTACGGCTGATCCGTATTTAAAAGAAGTCTATGTGACGGGTGAAATTTCTAATTACCGTCAACGACCTGGTCATCAATATTTTTCTTTGAAGGATGACGGGGCGGTGCTTAATGCAACGATGTTTAAGTTTGCCTTTCAAAAGTTGCAATTTAAGTTAGAACCAGGGATGAAAGTTAACGCCGTTGGCCACATGGATTTGTACGCGCCCAATGGGTCGTACAGTCTTATTATTGATAAGCTAGAACCGGATGGCGTCGGGGCCCTTTATCAGGCATATGAACAGTTAAAAGCGAAGCTATCAGCTGAAGGTTTATTTGACCAACTTCGCCGGCCAATTCCACGCTTTCCTAAGAAAATTGCTGTGATTACATCACCGAGCGGGGCTGTTATCCGCGATATTATGACGACGGTTCGACGACGTTACCCAATTGCGGAAATTGTTTTGTATCCTGCAGTTGTGCAGGGTGATGGGGCGGTACCGTCATTAACGAAGCAAATGACGGCCGTTGCAGAAGCAGCCGATTATGATGTCTTGATTATGGGGCGTGGTGGTGGCTCGATTGAAGACTTGTGGGCTTTTAATGAGGAGGCGGTGGCACGCCAAATGTTGACCATGCCAATGCCAATTATCAGTTCGGTTGGTCACGAGACAGATACAACGATTGCAGATTTTGTAGCCGATCAGCGGGCCGCTACACCAACGGCAGCGGCAGAATTAGCGACACCGGTACCATTGGCTGACTTATGGTTGGGCATTCAGCAAATGCAACAACGACTGGTTAACCAAATGCAGCGCCAAGTTGTGGCTAACCAAGAACGCCTAAGCCGGTTACAAAATAGTTACGTGTTGACACAACCAGCTCGTTTGTACGAAGGATATTTACAACGATTAGATATCGCGCAACAACGGTTACAACAAGCGGTTACGACAACGGTCACGCAGCGTCAGCATCAATTTGACTTATTGGCACCACGTTTAGTAAATGCGATGACCCGCCAGGTTGAGCGTTCCCAGGAACGAGTTGGTCGCGCCGTGGCTGGCTTGCAGTTAGTGAGCCCGTTGGCTATCTTAGCCCGTGGTTACAGTGTTGTTGAACATGACACGCACATTTTAACGACGGTAGATGATGTTGCTGTTGGTGATACGGTTCATATTCGGTTGGCGACTGGTGAATTAGACGCCACGGTTACAGCAAAGGAAAGTGAAAAATAATGGCAGAAAAGACATTTGAAGAAAATTTGGCAACACTGGAAAAAATTGTTGCGCAACTTGAAAAGGGTGACGTACCGCTAGAAGAAGCCCTCAAACAATTTGAAGTGGGTGTTAAGTTGAGTCAAGAACTACAACAAAC
>NZ_KQ970391.1:404620-406567 GCF_001579105.1 Weissella sp. DD23
GAAGTGGGTGTTAAGTTGAGTCAAGAACTACAACAAACCCTACAAACAGCTGAACAGAGTTTGGCGAAAATTGTGAATGCGGACGGGACGACATCAGATTTTGAACCAGAGGGTTAACATGAAATTATCAGAGTTTTCAGCAACTGTTGTCCCACAAATTGAGGATAAGTTAGCTGCTGAGTTAGCACACAGTACATCTAACCAAACGATGCGTGACGCCATGACCTATGCCGTCATGGCAGGCGGCAAGCGACTACGCCCATTGCTAACATTAGCTGTGGCGCAGTCTTATGGATTGGGTATCAACGGTTTGCTTCGGGCAGCGAGTGCTTTGGAGTTAATTCATACTTACAGTCTTATTCATGATGACTTACCGGCGATGGATAATGACGACATGCGACGTGGCAAGCCAACGACGCATAAGGCATTTGGTGAAGATGTGGCGATTTTGGCAGGGGATGCCTTGCAACCATTGGCCTATCAATGGTTGGCGAGTGACCCATTGTTGACAACACCGCAAAAGGCTGAATTGACGCTACAACTGGCCTTGGCTTCAGGTGCTGATGGGATGGTTGCCGGGCAAGTCATGGATATGGCCGCAACTAACGCAGCAACTATCTCATTAGATCAAGTTAAAGCAATTCACTACCGTAAAACTGGCGCACTGATTGCGTACGCGGCAATTGCTGGGGGAATCATGGCCCATGCGTCTGATGAAGTCAAAGAAACCTTGTGGAACTTCGGTATGGCCTATGGTTTGGCCTTTCAAATCAAAGATGACTTGGATGATCTAGGGCAGGATGATGTTGCCGATAAGCAAGCATACCCAACTATTTTGGGCGTTGACGGTGCGAAGGATGCCTTGCGGGAACAGGTTCGAATTGCGACAAATGCCATTGTAAAGTTTGGCGAACTAACGGGAAACGAAACAACTTTGTTGTTGTCGTTTCTGGATTATTTTGAAGAGGTTGTGGAGAAGTAGATGGCAATTGAAAAAGAGCGCGTTGATGTTTTAGCAGTACAACAAGGGTTGTTTACGTCACGTGAACAAGCGAAGCGAGCAATTATGGCTGGCGAAATCTTGGGCGAAAATGAGCAACGCATGGATAAAGCGGGCGAGAAAATCCCGGTCACAACGGAGCTTCATTTGAAAGGGGCGCCGATGCCATATGTGTCACGTGGTGGATTTAAATTAGAAAAAGCCCTCGAAGTTTTTGATATTTCAGTGCAGGACAAGGTTGTTTTGGACATCGGTTCATCAACGGGTGGTTTTACAGATGTTTCGCTACAAAATGGGGCGAAGTTGGTCTACGCTTTAGACGTGGGCACAAATCAACTGGTTTGGAAGTTACGTTCGGATGAACGCGTTGTGGTGATGGAAAACACGAACTTCCGCTATTCAGAACCAACTGACTTTACGCACGGTCAGCCGGCAGTCGCGACGATTGACGTGTCATTTATTTCACTAAACTTGATTTTGCCACCGCTGGCGAAGATTTTGACGCCAGGCGGTTCGGTTGCGACGTTGATTAAGCCACAATTTGAAGCTGGTCGGGAAGCAATTGGTAAGCATGGTATCGTTAAGGACGCCACAACGCACTTGGCGGTTCTTGATAAAGTCGCTGGTTATGCGCAAGCGGCAGGTTTTAGTATTGTGGCACTTGATTACTCACCAATTAAGGGTGGGTCAGGTAACATCGAGTTCTTAGCACACTTGGTATTGGACGGTGGCGAGAGCACGATGACTGAATCAGAGCGTGAGGCGGTTGTAACACGTGCACATGCGCAATTGAACGCGCGTCGTGAGGAAAATGCGGATGAGACGAAGTAAGCAAGAACGTCAGCAAGCAATTAAGTCATTGATTAGTAATGAACAGATTCAACGGCAAGAAGATTTGGTTCAAAAATTAAACGAGGCTGGTTGGGAAGTCACGCAAGCCACCATCT
>NZ_KQ970391.1:407339-411539 GCF_001579105.1 Weissella sp. DD23
CGATTATCCCGAAACTGAATATTAGTTTTCAACCGGGGATGACGGTATTAACCGGTGAAACCGGGGCTGGTAAGTCAATTATCATTGATGCGGTTGGTTTGTTGACTGGTGGTCGTGGGTCGCAAGACTTTATTCGTGAAGGTGCTGACAAGACTGTCTTGCAAGGGTTGATTGACGTAGAACCTGATCAGCCAGTTGTTGCAGTGTTGAACGAGCTTGGCATCCCCGTGGAGGATAATCAACTGTTGATTCATCGTGAATTACAGCGAAGTGGGCGAAATGTGATTCGGGTTAATGGTAGTTTAGTCAATGCGGCGACGCTTAAGGAAATTGGACAGCACCTTGTTGATATTCATGGGCAAAATGAGCACCAAGAGTTGATGCAAGTCGAACGCCACTTGGGCTTATTAGATGAATTTGCCAAAAAAGCCATTGCACCCGTTGCACAAAAGTATCAAAAAGCCTATGAAAACTACCGTAGTTTGGAGACGGCCTTTCACAAACGTCAGGCTGATGAACAAGCTTGGGCCCAACGATTGGACATGCTGAGTTTCCAAAGCAAGGAGCTAGCTGATGCTGCTTTGGTTGATGGCGAAGAAGAAGCGTTGGAAGCTGAATATCAAGAGCTAACGAACTTTCAGGATGTTTTGGAAGCTTTGTCTAAAGCATATGAGGCCCTTGATGGTGACTGGGACAATAACGGGTTAGAGACGATTTCGACAGCAATGGGATCGTTGGAAGATATTGAAGAACTAGCACCGAAGTATGGCAAGTTAACCGAAGCAGTCCGTGGGGCGTATTATGAATTACAAGAAGCGGCTTCTGAAATTATGTCCGTCCGAGATGGATTGGAATTCGATGCCGAACGGTTACGCGAGGTTGATGATCGCTTGAATTTGATTCGTAATTTGGAACGCAAGTATGGTGCGACGATCGCAGACGTCTTGGCACATCAAGAACATGTCGATAGCGAGTTAGCTGACATGGGTGGCGGGCAACAATCCGCTGCTGAGTTAGCTGAACAAGTTGAGGAAGCAGAACGCGTGGCGCGACAATATGCGGATAAGCTACATGAACTACGTGAAAAGGCGGCCAAACAGCTTGCCAAAAAGATTCACGAGCAATTAGCAGATCTTTATATGGAAAAAGCCGTCTTTTCTGTCCGTTTAACCGCTAGTGCCACGTTGCATACGGCGGGTTACGATCTGGCCGAATTTTATATTCAAACAAACCCTGGTGAAGGTGCGAAACCACTTGTGAAGATTGCTTCCGGGGGTGAATTGTCACGCATGATGTTGGCGATGAAAACCATTTTTTCACGGGAACAAGGGATTACCTCAATTATTTTTGATGAGGTTGACACGGGAGTTTCTGGTCGTGTCGCCCAGGCGATTGCGGAAAAAATTGCGGTGATTGGTCGTTATTCACAAGTGTTGACGATTACACACTTACCACAGGTTGCGGCGGTCGCGAACCATCATTACTTTATTCAAAAGCGCGTAATTGGTGACCGTACTGAAACAAGTATTCAACAGTTAACGGATGAAGAACGTGTGGATGAAGTCGCACGCATGTTGTCGGGTGATGAACTGACGGATGCAGCTAAAGAAAATGCCCGTGATTTGATTCAACGGGCTGTTGCAAAACGAACTGAATAATCCTAAAAACGAGCAAACATGCTCGTTTTTTTGGTGAAACAAGCTTAAAATGAGTCGTATGATTGAAAGTGAGGACGGGGCATGGAAATAATTGTTGGCAAGTTGTCTAACCGACAAATGGCGCCGTTTGGCCAGTTATTAAATATGTTTTCAGATGCTGCCGAAGCGCGATTGCACTATCAGCAAGCACAGAGCATTTCAGCAGGGTTACTATTTGTTGATAACGAAACGGTAGTGGGCGCAGTGCTCTATCGCAACGAAGGTGGTCATATTGTGCTAGTCAGCACATTAGCCTGGAAGACGGTTGATCGACTGACTTTATTCGAGCAACTTATGACGTACTTTAGCAAGCATCGAGTGAAAAGCTTACAAATGAAAGTAGCGCCAAACCAAGCGAACAGTCCATTGCTAGATGGTTTTGAACGGGTTGATGAACTAACCTATCGGCGCACGTTCTCATATCCAGTAGCATTGGTCCTTGGTGGTGGTGGTGCGCATGGGGCGTTTGAAGCTGGGGTTTTTGACGTCCTGAAAAGTCGTGGCATTATCCCGCATGAGGTACTGGGGGTCTCAGTTGGCTCGATTAATGCGATGTCCTTTATGCACCTTGATAGTACAATTTCACACGCGACTTGGGACACGTTGACAACGGACGTCGTGTACGAAGTGCCAGAAGTTGGTGTCTCACGGGTCGATTTTAGTAAAACAGTTGCGACGCACCTTGTTGGTCGGCACTACTTTGAAAAAGAATCGTTGCGTCAGTTGATCTATCCCGTGGTTGCGCATGAACTGGCAACGCCAAGACTAGCTGAAATGACCTTGGTCGCCACAGAATTACCATTGTTGCGGCCAGCTAGTTTTTCGGTGACAGACGAAACCACGGCTGATGAACTGACGGATTGGATATTGGCTTCTAGTGCTTTTTATCCGGTCGTTTCGCCAGTCATGATTAACGGGAAACAATATATTGATGGTGGTTACAGTAATAACTTACCAATAAATATTGCCGCTGATCATGGTGCCAAGGAAATCTATGCAGTCTCAATTATGGATGGGGTACCTGAAGATTGGACACGACCAGATGATGCCGTGGTGCATTATATTCGAACACCTTGGCAATTTGGCCCCTTACTGGACTTTTTCCCTGATTTAAGTGGCGAGTACGTGACACTCGGCGAAATCCGCACGAAGCAAGTGTTAGGTGAATTAGGTGGCTACTATTACGCATTGCCGGCCGACGTTGATATTAGTTGGTTGGGTGGCGTGCAACTGGTGAAGTGGTTAGCAACCGATCCTGTGACCGCACCAATCGCAAATGCGTTAACGGAGCTACCGGTTTGGTTGGCCTGGCAACAATGGTTAGCGCGAGATATTGATCCCGATGCGACTGGGGATGAAGCTGGTCAAGGATTGGCAACAATAGAACGCTTGGCTCGTTTGTTGGCAGTTGATAAACTGCAGGAGTATGATTTGACGACCTTTGTTGCCGCGATTGTGGCGGCTGGTCGCACAAACCGACAAGCGTTACCGACGCCGACCCATCACTTAACGCGGACATACATCTTAGCAAATCTAGATGTTGTGTTAACTGGTGTGTTGTACTTGTTGTCTAAGTCAGAAAAAACGAGTAGAATAAATAAATGATTAGCTAGAGAAATAGATAGGAGTAAGATTACCATGAAGCGTGGCGTATTAATCGTACTATCGGGTCCGTCAGGCGTCGGTAAGGGAACTGTCCGAAAGGCGTTGTTTGAAGAATCAGACATCGACTTTCAATATTCAATTTCCATGACCACGCGACAACCCCGAACGGGAGAAGTGAATGGGGAAGATTATTTCTTCGTCACACGAGAAGAGTTTGAAGCAGAAATTGCTGACGGTGGTATGTTGGAATACGCTGAGTACGTGGGAAATTACTACGGTACGCCAAAGAGCTTTATTGAGAAGACATTGGCTGCTGGACGTGATGTCCTATTGGAAATCGATGTGCAAGGTGCGTTGCAAGTGAAGGAAAAGATGCCTGAAGGGGCTTATATTTTCTTGACACCACCTGATTTAGGGGCCTTAAAAGAGCGCTTAATCGGACGTGGTACTGAAGCAATGGAGGTTATTGATCGCCGTGTTTCAGCTGCAACAGCCGAGATTCGCATGATGGCTAACTATGATTACGCTGTCGTAAACGATGAGGTGCCTTTGGCAGTTGATCGTATTAAGGATATTATTAAGGTGGAGCGTTTGCGCGTAAACCGAGTGTTGCCAGAATACATTACAATGATTGAGGAGCTAGAAGCATGATTTTATACCCATCAGTTGATAAGTTGTTGGAACGTGTCGACTCACGTTACAAGTTGATCGCTTAGGGGGCTAAGCGCGCCCACGAATTAGAGCAAGGTGGTTTGCCTACTTTGTCTCACTTCGACTCAGTAAAGCCAATTGGTCAAGCGTTTGAAGAAATTGAAGCTGGTAACGTTGTTATCGATGAAGAAGCTTCTAAGTTGGAAAAATAATGGTGTTAATAAAAAAGCCGGTTCGTTATGAACCG
>NZ_KQ970391.1:411580-413885 GCF_001579105.1 Weissella sp. DD23
CTGTAAATGGCACTAAGGTACGAATGATTGGTAGGAAACGACCTAAGATAACAGCCATCTTACCGTGTTTAACGAAAAAGTCGTTGGCTTCTGCCAAGTGTTCATCTTTGATAAACCGACCAAGCAGCGGGTGTTTAACTAGTTTCAGACCAACTGTTCGGCCGAGGAAAAAGTTCAATGAATCACCTGAAACAGCAGCAATCCAGAACATAATCATTAAGACCCAGTGGTTTAAAATGCTACCATGTAGCGCTGAAATAGATCCAGCCGCAAACAGTAGCGAATCACCTGGTAGGAATGGGAAAATAACTGAGCCCGTCTCGATAAAGATAACCGCAAACAAGGCGACGTATGACCAAACACCCCAGGCATTCACCAAGTTGTTCAAATGAACATCGAGGTGAAGGAACAAATCAATGATGTGAACCATGTCGATTTCTACTCCCGTATATTTATATATCCTGTCGAATGACAACTAGTACTAAGTTTAGCACGTTTTACGACGCTTGAAAGACGCCTTAATGATTATGCTATAATAGCTAAGGAATATATTGAAGAATGTGTGAGGAAAATAAATATGGCATTGCCACAATTTGATTTGGCAGCGGTAGACGGACCTGTTGCTGTGCTTGAGACGTCAAAGGGAACGATTAAGATCCAATTGTTCCCGGCACAAGCACCAAAGACAGTAGAAAACTTTGTTGGCTTGATTGAAAAGGGCTACTACGATGGGATTATCTTCCACCGTGTGATTAGCGACTTTATGATTCAAGGTGGTGACCCAACTGGTACTGGTATGGGTGGTGAGTCACTTTGGGGTGACGCGTTTGAAGATGAGTTCTCTGACGAAGTCTTTAATTTGCGTGGTGCATTGTCAATGGCCAATGCTGGTCCAAATACAAACGGCTCACAATTCTTCATTGTGCAAGCTTCACGTGTCCCAGCAAACATGTTGCGTCAATTAAATGGCTTAGTCCCTGACGAAGTTGTGACAGCATATGGTGCACAAGGTGGTACGCCATGGCTTGATAAGCGTCATACTGTCTTTGGGCATGTTGTTGAAGGTATGGACGTTGTTGATGATATGGCTAAGGTTCGTGTTGACTATGCGGACAAGCCAGTAGAAGCTATTAAGATCATTAAGGCAACGATTGCTTAATCGATTACCCGGCGTGCCGGGATACATATAGAAGATAGACTAATGGTTAAGGAGTGGCACCAATGACATATCGTATTGGGGATGTAGTAGAAGGAACGGTTACTGGTATTCAACCATATGGGGCTTTTGTACAGTTAGACGAACATACGCAAGGACTGATTCATATCTCTGAGTGTCGTTCAGCATTTATTCGACATGTGGGGGATGAATTGCATGTTGGTCAGGTGATAAAAGTGATGGTACTGGATATTGATCAGTACAATCAGAAGATTTCATTATCACGGCGCAGTGTTTTAGATGGTGGCCAAGTTGTGAAATCCGATCGCGACAATCAACGTGTGGATAATTGGCATCACCATTACTGGACAAATCAGCATTTAACAATAGGCTTTGATAGCATTGCGACAACACGGGATGCTATGATTAATGAGGCGCTCGATCGTTTGAAAACGAAACAACGATAAATAGGGGGAAGAGACATGTCAATGATTGCTGGGACAATTGTATTTACGCGAAATGATCAGTCTTATTTTTTAGTGACTGATGAGGTGCCAACACCACGCTTTTACACAGTGAAGATGCACAAACATGCTGGGGATACAGCGTTGGGTTCAATTTTAACTGGTATGAAAGGGGAACTAGGCATTAATTTAGATAACTTACGGCTGGGCGAATTAGCGGCCTGGCATGGTAAGGGATTAGAGACCGCGGAAGATTTAATTTCGTTGTATACCTTCGAACCAATTGATACAACAGATTTTAATATGGATCGATTGGCACTGCTGGGATTGCAATTTATGAATGCAAAAGATGCAGCAGGTTTGCTTACGAATGTTGATATGACAGGTGTGGCACGACTAGATTAGTTTATTTTAAATTAGGGGTTGCAAAATATTCGTAGATTGGGTATTATATTTAAGTTGAGTTTTGCAGGGAATACAATTCAATTGCAAAACCAATCAAATCGAATTGAAATTGGTTGTTGACAAATTAATTTTGATTAGGTAAGATATAAAAGTTGCTTGCGACGGAATATATGTTTCTCGGTTAACGAGTTAGAACTTACTAAAATAAGTTGTTGACATTAAGTTACTAACCTGGTAATATAAATAACGTTGCTGATGAGCGACAACGAGATAGTTCTTT
>NZ_KQ970392.1:0-3630 GCF_001579105.1 Weissella sp. DD23
TAATTTCTCAACATAAACGTGTAGTGATGATGGCACTGAGGCCACACCTGTTCCCATACCGAACACAGAAGTTAAGCTCAGTAGCGCCGAAAGTAGTTGGAGGATCGCTTCCTGCGAGGATAGGACGTCGCTATGCATATCATTCCGAATTAGCTCAGTTGGTAGAGCACACGACTGTTAATCGTGTTGTCGTCGGTTCGAGCCCGACATTCGGAGTTATGCCGACTTAGCTCAGTTGGTAGAGCAACGGTATCGTAAACCGTAGGTCGAGGGTTCGAATCCCCCAGTCGGCACTCGTTAGTAAAACATCTTCGCCGAAGGTGTTTTTTATTTTCGAGAGTCCTTGACATTAGGGACATAGGAAGTGTTGACAATTAGGTTAGTCTTCCGTAAAATAATGTCTTGTAAGTTAGAAATAACGCGTGTCGTGATGATGGCATTGAGGTCACACCTGTTCCCATACCGAACACAGAAGTTAAGCTCAATAGCGCCGAAAGTAGTTGGAGGATCGCTTCCTGCGAGGATAGGACGTCGCGATGCATATATTATTCCGAATTAGCTCAGTTGGTAGAGCACACGACTGTTAATCGTGTTGTCGTCGGTTCGAGCCCGACATTCGGAGTTATGCCGACTTAGCTCAGTTGGTAGAGCAACGGTATCGTAAACCGTAGGTCGAGGGTTCGAATCCCCCAGTCGGCATAGTGTAAAGAGGTCATCCTGTTAAAGGATGACCTCTTTTGTTATGATGAAAAAAGGGGGCGTGTGACATGGACGAAGCAGCAACAAAGATTCAAGAATTAACAGAAGCATTGGCGTCTGCACAAACGGAAGTTGATAAGTGGCGGACGGGTGCCGAAATTTATGAAGCACAAGTAGGTGACCTGCAAGGCGCACTACAAGAAATGGCGGCGGAATTGGATCGCTTGGCACTTGAAAATCAGCAATTGAAGGGCCAATTAGGTGATGCACCAATCCTTCAACCACAAGCCAGTGTACCTACTGATGAAGATGCCCAAATTATTCAAGCCGCCTTAATTAGCCGCATTAAAGAATTAGAACGTGCATTAGCACAACGATAAAGCAGACTGGGAATGTCGGAGGTTTTAGACCTCCGACATGACCAATAGCTGCTGTGATAAAAGAAACCAAAAAGCCCAGTTCAGATTGCTGTCTGACTGGGCTTTAATAGTTGGGATTAAGCTGTTTGTAGGTCACGCAAGCCAACGTTTGAATCAAGCGTACCTGAAGGACCTGCTAGGCTATAACGCAAGTACTTATCAACTGAAAGCGTCATATCTGAATCCATCTGGGCAGCTGTGTAACCCTTGATGTAAACAGGGCCAAGTGTACTATCGATTTTTTTGTCAAAATCATTAGTAATTTGATCGCTTTCGCAAAGGATGATGTTAAAGGCCACGTCGAGGGTACACATCCCTGCGTCTGAAAATGGACCGACGCCATCATCAAAATCCAAAACAATCTTGGTTTGAGGTGTAAGACGTTGCGTCAGCTTTGCTTTTGCAGCATCGGAAATTGTTAAAAACATAATCATTACCTCCTGTATACCTTATACTCTACCATAGTATATCGCAGATGAAACAACTGTCCAAAAATTTTACGTTAAAAAAGCATTCCGTTTGTCCAATATCAAGGACACTGGTAAAGTATAGATATAGTTATGAGCACAGCAAAACAGGAGGATATGAAGATGCATTTAATTTGGACTTTAATTATTGGTGCAGTGATTGGTGCGATTGCCGGGGCAATTACTAGCCGAGGCGCATCGATGGGTTGGATAGCAAATATCGTCGCTGGTTTGATTGGTTCTTGGCTGGGTGAGATGGTACTTGGATCATGGGGGCCTTCACTGGCCGGTATGGCATTGTTCCCATCAATCATTGGGGCGATTATCGTTGTCTTAGTTGTATCTTGGTTGTTGACTAAGATGGGTAATGATTAAGAAGATGCCTATTAAGCGTTCTACCGTAACGGGTGGGACGCTTTTTTACTGGTATTGACATTCAGATACCAGGGCTCTAAGATTAGTTGTCTGGAATTGTGGTTCTTCTCAAAAACGTCATGATTAAATGCTAAAATGTAAGCATAATTCATGATTAAGGGGAGAATATGATGGAATTTGTGACTTTAAACAATGGCGTAAAAATGCCGATGGTCGGATTCGGTACGGATGCGGCCAATGCAGAACTAACCTACAATGAAGTGATGGCGGCGGCAACTGAAGCAGGTTACCGAATGTTTGATACGGCAGCGATGTATGGTAATCAAGATGAACTTGGGGCTTACCTGGTAAACTCAGGGCTTGATCGGTCAGATTACTTCCTAACGAGTAAGGTTGCACAGCTGGAGCAAGGGTATGAAAATACCCTACAAGCTTTTAAGCGAACAACGGCAGCGCTACAAACGGATTATCTAGACTTGTACCTGGTCCACTGGCCAAAATTTGAGCCATTTTTTGAAACGTGGCGTGCATTAGAGCACTTGTACAAAGAAGGGTATGTTCGGGCGATTGGTGTGTCGAATTTTGAGGCGCACCATTTAGATCGTTTGTTGACGCAAGCGACAGTTGTACCGGCAGTCGATCAAATTGAGACGCACCCATACTTCAATCAACACGTGCTGCATAATTACTTAACGGAACTTGGCATTCAACACCAAGCCTGGAGTCCGTTGGGCCGCGGTGCGGTGCTGCAGGATGAGACGTTGCAGGGGATTGCGACGCGATATGGTGTGAGTGTCGCGCAAGTTATTCTACGCTGGCACATCCAACATAACGTGGCGGTTATTCCAAAGTCAGGTAATCCGGCCCGCATGGCGCAAAACATTGATTTGCAATTCCAATTGACACCAACGGACATGGCACGCATTGATGCCTTACAACGTGGTGAACGTATCATGGGCGCACCAGATCAAAACTATACGGAAGATTTGTGGTAATAAACAATGGTTAAACAAGGGAGTTTCGCGAGTGTTAGCTCAGTGAAGCAGTTACGGCAATTTAAACAGCGTACGAAGTTGGCCGAGAGCCAGGCGATTCAACCAGAACAGATTAAAGCGTTCTTGGTTGTGCGCTACCACTTAACGCAGAATGCGCGACTCGCCCCAGTTACCAAGGAGACGATGCAACGCTTTTTGATGGCGTGGTTAGATAATGCCACAGCGCAAACTTGGGCGTTGACAACCATTACCCAGCAAACATTGGGCCAAATCGCCACGCAAGTACCATGGCAATTCTATGCTTTGGTCAATAGTGAATGGCGTCGGTTCCAAAAGTTTTTGCAAAAAGAAGTACCAGCGATGCCATTGGCAACCCGCCGCATGGTAACAGCTGAAGCTGAAACAATTACAGCGTTAGTGGCACAACAATTGGCCTTAAACTGGTTCTTAACGATGTATGCGACCATGCCGGACCGGTTAGCTGCAGTTACTGAACAACAGGTAGCTGATTTGCAACAATCGTTGCTGAGTGATGACCAAATTAATTGGCAAAATGTTGCAACGGTTTATTCGACGGCGCCATTTGTCATGCCGACAGATGCCGATGAAGGTACCGTAACCTGGTTGCAGACACTGACTGATTTAACGGCCAATCAACTAAAGTAATAAAAAATC
>NZ_KQ970392.1:3768-6342 GCF_001579105.1 Weissella sp. DD23
CCGTTTGAACGTAGGTTGTTCAAACGGGATTTTTTATTATTCACGGGTACCTTCAATGGCCGTACGCATATGGTCAACCACCTGTTGCGTTTTGTCGCCAAGTTGGACACCAACTAACGTGAAGAGGCTGTCCATGATGGTGATTTGGGCAATCAACGAGGACATTGATTCGCTTCGAATATTAACTTCTTCCGCGGCGCTGGCCAATACCAAATCAGCGAGCTTTGCCAATTCTGATTGGGGGTAGGCGGTAATGGCGATAATCTTAACGCCGTTGGTATGAAGTTGACGCGCAATGGTTAACGTATCGTGATTGCGCCCTGAGTGAGAAACTACGATGGCCACGTCAGTCGTGCGCATGCGGACGGCTTGCATGAGCTGCACGTCGTAGTCAGGGTGCTGTTCAACGTCTAATGGGGTGCGGAGCAACTTGTGGTAACCATTTAAAGCCACGATGGATGAACCACCGATACCAAATAGGCCAACCCGGCGTGCTTCAACTAACCACTTGGTTGCCGTTGTCCAGTCGGCCGTTTTAATCATATTGACCGTTGATTCAAGGGCGTTGGTTGCGCCGCTGAAGACCTTCTTGACGATTTCACTGGTATCATCTTCTTCATCGATTTCACCAAAGAAAGTATCATCTGATTGGGTCACAACGGCCAAGCTAAGTGAAAATTCACGGAATGAGCTAAAGCCGACGCGCTTTACAAAACGAGAGATGGTTGCCGTTGAGAGGCCAACCGCATTTGCCAGGCCCTGAATAGTTAAAGAACGAATTTCTTCGGGGTTTGCTAAGATAAAAGTTGCGACTTTTTCGTCGGAACCAGAAAGTTGTTCACGCATTGAACGAATGCGTGTAAAGCCGGATTGCGCCATTTTATCTCCTTTTTAAATATATTAATCATGTATTTAACCCGTTATGGGCATACTTTTCCATTGTTTAATAGTTTTTAGTGCGTTCCAATATTCCTGACTAAAAACCCTATGAAAACATTTTACAACAAAAAGGGTTGCAAAGTGAAAAACTTTTGCATTATAATAATGATTGTAGAAAAAACAAGCACAAGAAAAAAGAGGTAACTCAAATGAAGTTCGCTATGATCGGCCTTGGTAAGATGGGTTTGAACTTGGTAAAGAACGCCGTTGATAACGGTCACGAAGTTGTTGCATTCGACTTGAACGCAGACTTCGTTAAGGAAGCAGCTGATTACTCAGATAAGGTATCTGCAGCATCAGACTTGGACGACATGTTGGCACAATTGCCATCACCAAAGGTTGTTTGGGTAATGGTTCCAGCCGGTGTTCCAACGAACTCAACTATCGACACGTTGATCGAGAAGATGGTTGAAGGCGACATCATCATCGATGGTGGTAACTCAAACTACAAGGATAACTTGGAGCAAAACAAGCGCACGACTGCTGCTGGTATCAAGTTCTTCGATGCTGGTACTTCAGGCGGAATGTCTGGTGCACGTAACGGTGGAAACTTCATGATCGGTGGAGATGACGCTGAAGCTTGGAAGGTTATCGAGCCTTTGTTCAAGTCAATCGCCTTGGAAGACGGTTACCTATACACTGGTCGTTTGGGTTCAGGTCACTACTTGAAGATGGTTCACAACGGAATCGAATACGGTATGATGCAAGCCATCGCCGAAGGTTTCGAAGTTTTGGAAGCATCACAATACGACTACGACTACGAAGCAGTTGCTAAGTTGTGGAACCACGGTTCAGTTGTTCGTTCATGGTTGATGGAATTGGCCGAAGAGCAATTTGCTAAGGACCCTAAGTTGGATGCCATCTCAGGTCGTATGCACTCATCTGGTGAAGGTAAGTGGACGATCGAAGAGTCATTGGACTTGGAAGTTCCAGCACCAGTTATCGCATTGTCATTGATGATGCGTTACCGTTCACTACAAGAAGACACGTTTACTGGTAAGGTTGTTTCAGCTTTGCGTAACGGCTTCGGTGGACACGCTATGGACGCTGCTAAGTAATTTTAGTCAATTCAGTCGTGTGATGTGCGACGTTAAGTTTACTAAAGCTACGATGTAGAAGACCCACAAAATATGAGATTTAAACACACAGAGTGACTAAGGAAGCCGCTGTTGGTTGCCCTATCGACCTTTGGCGCTGCGTACTTGCCATTGGGGGGCACCCATGGCAGGAAACTTAGTTCATTCGTTTCACGAATAACTCTGTGTTTCCAATGCTTAAGTTGTGAGATTCTTGAGTATTGAAGCCATCCATTTCGATGGATGGCGAGATTGTGAGAGATACACCCGACAGATTTCTGTCGGGTGTTTTTTAATGAGTAGGGTATAATAGACGTATTAACTTTGAGGATTGAGATACCATGAAATATACTTTGACACTTGATTTGGCGGCTGCGAACATCGTAGCGGTTTTAACAGATGAAAATGACAATCAAACAACAACGCGCTACGCCTATGCCGGTGTTGAATTCCCATCAGATCCGGTCTCACCAGATAACATCGTGACGACCTTACTCGATACGTTAACGACGATCAATAATGGCCTACCAGGCGATACAGATGTTTTGACTGAAGTCCA
>NZ_KQ970392.1:6362-15241 GCF_001579105.1 Weissella sp. DD23
CATCGCGAATGGCTGGATTGCGTTGGATGCGGACTTCAATGCGCTGACTGAAGTGATTTCAGGCGGTGATAACCGAGCGGCTAAGTATGTCGATGCGTTGATGATTAACGGCATTGGTGGCCAATTACAACGTAAAACAGGATTACCTATGACGCCAACTGAGCCCCTTGCGCTGACGTTGTGGTTAAAAAATGAAAATCAAGAGGCTTATGCGAACGCTGCCCATTATATGGGGGTCCAGGAGTTTATCGTGAACCGCTTGTTTGGCTTGAACGAGGTTGATGAGGCGCACGCTGCGCGAACTGGTTTCTACAATGTGGCGCATCAAGATTGGGATATCCAAGCGTTAGCCGTGACCGGTTTGGTAACTGAGCAACTGCCAACGTTGACGACTGCTGATGCGATTACAACGCCATTATTAGCAGCGGTTGCCGCACAAACTGGTTTGACGGAAGCCACCACCTTTTACCGCCGTTAATGCCAGCGTGCCATACCGCATTATGCTATAATAAGTGTGTTACCGGGGATGCAGTTAGCCAGGGAAGTGATGAGCCCAGGGCTGCCGCTTGGCGGAGGGTGCGATGCCCTGCTGTCCGGTGACGGTTCCGCGTGGGAGGTGAAGGACCCACACGGAATCGGAGGAAAAGCGCTTCGAGGCTTGGACACCTCGAAGTATGGGGATTGTTAACGGGGTGGTGCCTGTTAACATGATACGGTGAAGACGTCGAAACGGTCGTGGTGGGCTGTTTCGACACAAAGGGAGACCTGCACTCATTTAGTGAGAGAGGTCTCTTTTTTTGTGCGCAATTTTCGACATGTATCATTGATAATTAATATAGTTTTAATATATGAGTTGTTAACAGTGTGAAACGTTTTGTATGAAAACCCTTCCAATGTCGATGCGTCAACGTTTTAAACTATACAAAATTAATACATTAATCAAGTTTTTAAACAGGAATTTCTCATAATAAACTTATAAACTCAAGGTAAGTGAAGGTAGTGTTTCAGATATGAAACATACATGATGGATTGAGAAAATACTTAACGGGGTTTATTGACATGGGTGAGACAAAATTTAGAAAGAAGATGTATAAAAGCGGTAAATTTTGGGTTGCCGCTGGAATGACGGCCCTGACGGTTGGGGTGGTCAATCCACAATTTATGAGTAGATTAAGTAAGAACGTTGATGCGATATTTGCCGCGCAGACGACTTCGACACAGACGATTGATACAGTGACGGATGCGGATGCGAATGGCCGTTATGTGGTTTGGAATAAAACCGGGATTAACGATAATGACGCGATTGCTGGAAAAGGAACGTATAACGGTTCAGCGTGGGGGGCGGAATATTCTTCATATGCTGATCCAACAAGTCAAACATACGCAAAGCTAACAGCGAATGGTAGTAACATAATCGGATACTACTATTTGACCCGTCAATTTGATGCATCGCAGAAATTCACCATTGATGGATACTTCCACCCTAATTTGAGTGGACAGGATGGTAAGTTACCAAGTAATGGTAACTGGTCAGACTGGGTGGGGTTGGTTTTGACACCAACCGACCCGAATAAGATGGCCACGGATTACAACATGAGTAATGGTGGTGGTGGACTGGGTATCCAAGGATTTGGAAACGCCTTGGCCTTGGGACTGGATTTCTACCAAAATTCTGGTGACCCAGCTGCCGGACCATTTGGATCATTGCGTACGACTAATAGTAGTGGTGCTTTGAATTCAGTACCGGATGCCTTGTATACCAAGGGTATCAACATGACGAATTGGTCAACGACGATTAAGTACCAGTTGACTTATTGGCCAACTGGTGGTCCAGGAGGCGGTCCTTATATTACGGCGTCATTTACCGATAAGGCAAATTCATCTAATACGTGGACCGTTAATACCAACACAGCGGGTGTGACGATTAATCCACCGAAGGCCTTTTCAGTCGGTGTGAACGCAGCCAATGGACAAAAAGCCGCGGATAACTTTGCCTCAATTGATAATATCTCGGGAACGTTTGCGACGGGAACAACGACCGTTAAGTATGTGGATGCTAACGGTAATGCCATTAAGGACCCGACGACCTTTGTGGCGGGCGTTGGTGACGTGATTGGAATTACGAATCTGTCAACGCAAGCCAAGGCAGGAACGGCAGATTATGCCTACGCTGCACCGACGATTCGTGGGTATAGGGTCTCGTCAGCGAACGATGTGACCGTGTCACAAACGGCAGCAAACAACACGATTACGATTAAGTACACGGCGTTGCCTTATCAAGAATCAATTATTCAAACGGACACACCGGCTTTGTGGAGTAACAACTCGGTGATTACGTCATACTGGAGCGTTGATCAAGAAAATCCGTTGGGAAGTGGCACAAGTGTCGCTAACAGTATTATGGATACGTCATTGGTTCGCTCAGGTTATAGCTACTATGTGACGGATCAAGCGGGTAGTTCATACGCGACGATGTCATCAGCTGCGGCTGCAGCATCAGTCAACGCTTGGGATAGTACCTCGAATTCAGTTGGGGTACAATCTGATGCAACACCACAAAGCTGGACGGTTAAGTATGTGCCAGATTACCAAGGGGCGTACTTGTACACGCGTGATTATTCCTACGTGAATGGATCATATTCAGCAACCACGTCTTCGGGTACCTATAAGGATGCAGCTGGTGGCCGGACGGGTGGCGCAATTAACTTCGGTACCACTGACAGTAATTTGCCAAAGTCAGGGTATACCTACACGGTGACGGGTCCAGATAACATTACGTATTCAAACTTGTCATCAGCAGTTGCAGCGAATTCATTCGATAACACGGATAACAAGGTAGCCGGTGTCCAAGCGTCGAGTGATACGTCATACCAGTACTTTACGGTTAACTACACCCCAGCAACGCAAACCACAAGTTTGGTTGTTGATTCGAACTCACCGGTAAAGGCCGGCTCAGTTTTGGCCTCATCATTAGGGGCAACGAGTGCGACGATTTCATTGCCATATACGGATGCATCATTGTCGACGGCTGGTTATTCATACGTGGTGAAGGGACCGAATGGTTCAAACTACAGCACGTTGTCATCAGCGGTCGCCGCAAACTCGCGGTATGATGCGACAAATAATACAGGGACGACGGATTCGTCAGCCCAAGTCTTTACGGTTAGCTACGTAGCCCAGTACCAAGCGGCTGCGTTGCGCTACGATGCTAGTGGACCGATTAGTGCCGGTTCAACGAAGGCAACGGCTTCAGGAACGACAGGTGGCACAATTGCCTTTGCCGGTGTGACCGATTCAAACTTGGCCAGTGCGGGTTATACGTACACGGTGAAGTACATGGGCACGGATGCCCCTGATAGTACGGCGTACACGACGTTGTCATCAGCAGTGGCGGCACACCCACGTTATGATGCAACGGCCAATAGTGGTAGCTCAGATGCGTCATCACAAGTTTTCCAAATTACGTATAAGACTAATCAATACGCATCTTTGTTTACGGATTCGACGGACACGTCAAGCAACTCTGTTTTGAGTTATTCAGCGATTAACGAAACGACGAATGGACCGGCAAGCAGTGCGATTTCATTTAGTACCACGGATTCACAGTTGGCTAGAAGTGGTTACAGCTATGTCGTGCAGGTATTGAACTCGGCGGGTAGTGTCATTAATTCATATACAACGCTGACATCAGCCGTAGCTGCGCAGAAGTATGACAATACCTCGAATGCAGCGAATGCAACGACTGACGCCCAAGTGCAACGTTTCAAGGTCGTTTATGCACCACAAACGGCTAATATTACGTACTACTACTATGACGAAAATGGTAAAACAATTGCGACAGCGGTGACCAAGACGGGTTATGTTGGGGCAAAGATTCCAGCTAATCCACTGACGATTTCGGGGTATACCCTAATTGGTCCGTCATCAGACTCTGACGACGATGGGTTGTTTGATGCCGATCGTAATTCAGTCATTAAGTACCAATACCGGGCCCAGTATCAAGCAGCCAACGTGGTGGTTGATAGTGCGTCACCGGTGGCGGCTAACTCGGCTGTAACATCCGCTTCGGGTGTTACGAGTGGGGCACTGTCATTTAGCACGACGGATTCGCAGTTAGCGAAGAGTGGGTACACGTACGTTGTTTATGGGCCAACTGGTTCAACGTCGTACGCAACTTTGTCAGCGGCGGTGCAAGCAAACAGCTTGTATGACGCTACTGAAAATGGCTCGGCATCATCTGATGCGTCGGCACAAACGTTCCGTGTGTCATATAAGGCAGATATGCAATCAGCGTACATTCGTGTGCAACAAAATTCACCAATTAGTAGTGGGGTGATGGTTGATAGCATCGTCGGTAGCACGAGTGGCAAGTTGGCCTTCAGTGCTACGGATGCGACATTGGCTGTCTCAGGATACACGTACACGGTTGGGTATGGTTACGATGCTGCCAATACGGTTTGGTACTCAAACTTGGCCGCCGCTTTGGCCGCTAATGGTACCTACGATGCGACGAATAACAACGGCGGAACCACTGATACAAACGCCCAACGTTTCGTTGTGCTTTATGCACCAATGAGTCAAGCGGCAGCGGTGGTGGTTGATGCTAGTTCACCAATTAGTGCTGGTTCGACAGCGATGTCAGCTAACGGGGTGACCGGTTCAGCAATCTCCTTTGCGCCGAGTGCTTCAAACACGACGCTGGATTCACAATTGGCCAAGAGTGGATACACGTATACCGTGAAGTATGGTAGCGATAGCGCAACCTTTACGACGTTGTCTTCAGCTTTGGCCGCCCACTCGTTCTACAACGCGAACAACACGACATCTGGTGTTGCAGATGATACACCAGATAAGTTTACGGTGAGTTACAAGGCGGATTACCAATCAGCTGTTGTGAACGTAACGGGAACCTCACCAATTCGAGCTAACTCAAAGTTTGCCTCGAACACTGGTGGGACGTCGGATAGTATTAGCTTCAGTATTACGGATGCTAACCTGTACGCCCGTGGTTATATGTACACAGTAACGGGACCGGATGGCCAAGTTTATAGCAATTTGGCGTCAGCATTGTCAGCGAACCCAATTTATGACAACACGAATAATTTGGGGACGTTGAATGATTCCGCCGTGCAAAGCTTCATGGTGTCATACCGGGCTAATTATCAATCAGCTTATTTGCAAATGGATGAAAATGCCCCAAGAAGTGCCGGGGCAATCGTTGGTTCGGCAGCAGGTGTAACGGCCGGTAACATCTCGTTTAATGTAACGGATTCACAATTGGCCGTGCCGGGCTACCAATACAATATTTACACGGCAATGGGTAGCAGCTATGCAACCTTGTCATCGGCCTTAGTCGCAGAAGGACGTTTTGATAGTACACAAAACGTTGGATCATCTGATCAAAGTGCACAAGCTTACTTCGTCGTCTACACGGCAGACCAGCAAAGTGCTTATATTCAAGTAAATGCGAAGTCGCCAATCAGCGCCGGTAACATGGTCGATTCACAAGTCGGTCAAACCAGTGGTGCGTTAACGTTCGTTGATACGGATGATGGTGATCTTTATGTGCGTGGTTACCACTACACAGTAACAGGACCAGATGGTAAGGCGTACAGTGACTTGTCATCAGCAATTGCAGCAAATAGTATCTATGACGCAACGGATAACACCGGTGCGAATGATGCGAGTGCGCAAGCCTTTACGGTGAACTATGTCGCGGATCGCCAACAAGCATCGTTGGCTGTGACGTCTGATTCGCCAATTAGTATGGGTAGTGTCGTGACGACTGCATCAGGTGGGACTGCTGAGACAATTCCGTTCGCATATAATGATTCACAAATTGCGGTCTCTGGTTACAGCTACCGTGTGATGGGGCCAGATGGCGAGTGGTATAGCACGTTGGCCGCAGCACAATCAAATAACACGACGTTTGACGACACGAGTAACGCGACGGATTCAGATGCGGAAGCCCAAATGTTTACAATTAGCTATAGCGCGCTTAGTCAAGCAGCACGCGTGGTCGGGGCTGATAAGTCGCCAATTCGAGCTGGTTTGACAATGGGTTCAGCGGCTGGTGTGACTAGTCAAGCAATTTCCTTTGCTAGCACGACTGATGCGACGTTGGCTCAGAGCGGATACAGTTATGTCGTTTATATGGGTTCAAACAGCACCACGAGTTACAGTACGTTGTCGGCAGCGATGGCAGCCAATAGTTTGTATAACGACACGAATACGGCGAGTGGCGCCTCAGATGCGGATCCACAAATCTTTACGGTGTCATATGTGGCCAACTATCAATCAGCGAACCTGGTTGTTGGGGGAAACACCCAAATTAGTAGTGGGGTCACGGTTGATTCGGCCGCTGGTGTCACGAGTAGCCAAGTTTCGTTTGGAACCAATGACTCAGCTTTGCGTGTTGCTGGCTATCGATACACTGTGAAGACGCCTGATGGTAAGACGTATGCAACGTTGTCATCAGCGTTAGCTGGAACCGCTGGCTTGTATGACAATACTAATAACGCGACGAATTCAGACGTTGCGCCACAAACATATACGGTTGAGTATGCAGCGATTACTCAAACGGCCGAAGTTGTCGTTGCGAAGACCAATGATAAGTATTCTGGCCAAGTGCTGGAGACCGTCACCGGAGATACTGGTGCGCCACTAGGTATTAAGTTGACAGATGCAACATTGCAGTCAATGGAGATGACCCAAGGGTATACGTATTATGTAACGGTTAGGCACGCTGATGATAGTTTAGTGACAGACGAAGCTGGGAATGTCATCCGTTATGCCACGTTGGACGAGGCAATCGCGGCGAATAATTCATTTGATGCGGTTGATGATAACGTTGAACATTCAGGTATTAAACAATTTATTCTTAATCCAGTACCGTCATATCAAGAGAGTACGTTGACGGTAACGAGTGATTCACCAATTTCAGCAGCAGCAGCCGTTGAAACAACGTCTGGCGTGACAAACAGTGCCATTTCATATAATACGACTGACAGCACATTGGCAGTGCCGGGTTATACGTACCAAGTATCAGTTGTTGGACCGGACGGCACGACGCAATCATATGCGACGTTGTCATCGGCCTTGGCCGCGCAGTCGCTTTACGACAATACGTCAAATGGTGATACGCAGTCCGATAAGAGTGCACAAGCCTTCCAAGTTAGCTATAAGGCAGACTACCAGTCAGCCAATATTGCGTTCATGACTGATTCAGGGGCGGCACCAATGTCAGCGATTGCGGTAGCCGGCGCGACAGGTGATGTGTATGGATCCGGTTCTGTATCTAGCTTTAGCGCGGCAAGCGGGTATTACTTTACGGCAGACGGCCAACCAAGTGGCGCAAGTGTTGCAGCGGACGGGAAAACAATTTACTTTACCTTTACCTTTGATAACACCGACAATCCGGGCGCTACGGATAGCGCTGCGCAGAATTTCACACTACGGATGGCACCGGCTAGTCAATCTGGAAATATTAGCTTCTCTTATGCCGACGCGATTGGTTCACCAACGGTACCAGCTGATGTGCCATTAGCTGGGGTGACCGGTGATTCTAAGACGGGTACAATTACCGCGCCTGAAGGTTACTACATCGTGTCAATTTCCGGTGATCCATATAATGTGGTTTACACGGACGAGACGCACCAAGAAGCGACTTATTCAGTCATTCTAGATGATACTCCGAATGGTAATAGTGCCACTGATAGTGATTCACAAGATATGGTGGTTACTTTTGCACCAAATAACCAAACGGCAAACGTTATTCAAGCAATGCCGGATGGTACGACGAGTGTTGTTGACACGCAGAATGCCAAGACTAACCAATCATATGCGTATGAGTACACAACGCCAGCCGGATACTACGTAGCAAGTGGTAGTGCAGCGGCCGCCTCAGGCATGACAACTGAGATTAGTAATGATGGTAAGACGGTTAACGTAACGGGAACGTACGATAACTCGAAGAATACGGATGCGTCAGGCACGGATGAGCAAACGCAAGATACGACCATTACGCTAAGCAAGTCTGAACAAGTGGCAATGTTTAAGATTAACGTGCCAACTTGGCCAACAACTGTGACGGCTAAGATGACGCCAGTGCAGGGCTATACGGCTGAGGATATCACGTTACCACAAGGCTTCTCAGATAGTGAATTGACTAAGGCAGGGTACAGTTACACGGTAACCGGACCTGATGGTGAGGTTTACGACACGATGGCGAAAGCTTTGGCCGCAAATCCAATCTTTGACGCACGAATAATGGATCAGCGCAAGATACAGAAGCCCAGAACTTTACGGTAACGTATATTGCGGCTGATCAAAGTGCGACAATTAAGCAACAATATGCGGATGGTTCGCCCAACACGCCAGCCTTCCCACAATCTGATGAGACGCTAAATGGTAAGTCAGAACAAGTGGTTAAGGGGACGTTTAACGCACCAACTGGTTACAAGATTACAAGTGTCACTGATGCACCAGGTATCGTTTGGACGATTGCGGCCGATGAGAAGTCAGCAACTTACACGTTGACGTATGATACGGTGGCCGATACGGATGGACCAACGCAAAACACGGTTGTGACATACACACCATTGGCTCAAAAGGTAGTCGTTGAATTCGTTGATGAAGTTGGTCGAACGTTGACAACGGATACCAAGGTGCAAAGTCATACTTTGACAGGTGTGACGAACGAGACGGTTAATTATGACGACGCGTCGTTGCAAGCGGATCAAAAAATTGCGGGTTACCAATTGGTAGTTCAAAACCAAGCGGACGCGGCTAATTTCGACAACGATACGGCCGTCGACCAAAAGGTGCGTTACGTCTACCGTGATGTGCAAGCGCCAACGATTACGACGACGAAGGACGAA
>NZ_KQ970392.1:15261-30066 GCF_001579105.1 Weissella sp. DD23
CGACGAAGGACGAACTTGTCTCATCGAAGTCAGGCATGCCGGCAACAGAAGCTGATTTCCTAGCGGCAGTTGGCTTTGATACGACTGATAATCAGCAGTACGGAACCAGTGTGACGACAACTGATTATGAGACGATTGCCGCGCAAGTTGCTGAAGATGGCGTCTCACGCGATGTCACGATTACAGTGAAGGATGCAACGGGTAATACGACAACGAAGACGGTGACGTTGACAGCCGTTGAAACTGCGCCAGTTTCACAAGAAACAGCGGTAAAGGACGCACAGCAACAATTAGATGATTTGGCGAAGGATCCAACAGCGAGCGACGCTGATGTGGCCCAAGCCAAGCAGGCGTTGCAAGATGCGGTTGATCAAGCTAAGCAAGATCGTGATGCAGCCAAAACAACGGCTAACGATACGTTGGCGTCAGATGATACAACAGCGGTTGCAACGGACCCAGCCGTGGCGGATGCCATGCAAGATTTGCGTGATGCTATCGCTGCTGGGGATGCTGACACCGGCACTAGTCAAGCCATTACGGATGCGACAAATGCACTGGAGAATGCCGTTGCACGTGCAGAAGCGAAGGCGGTTGATACGGCACCAGTTGCGCAAGAGGCAGACGTGCAAGCGAAGCAAGATGCGTTGAACGATGTGCTGGATGACCCAACGTCAACGACGGAAGCTATCGACCAAGCTAAGCAAGCGTTGCAAGACGCGGTTGATACAGCCAAGCAAGATCGTGATGCAGCTAACCAAGCAGCTGATACGATTACGGATCAGGTTGCGGCTAGTCAGGATGATGCAGTAAAGGATGCTGTTGCGAAGTTGGCGGATGCAGTGAAGAACGCGGCCAACAACGAAGGCACGACCCAGGACATTACCGATGCCCAACAAGCGGTTGTCGATGCGGTAAAGGACGCCGCTAATACTGCATTGAATCAAGATAATACGCCGGTTCAAAATGAAACCAGCGTGATTGATGCTAAGCAACAGTTGACGGATATTCTGAATAACCCAGACAGCACGCCAGAACAGATTGTTGATGCAACGAATGCGTATGACAAGGCTGTCGCTGATGCAAAGGCTGACCGTGATGTGGCTAATCAAGCGGCTCAGGATGAAATCACGTCAGCCAGTCAGTCAAATCAAGCGAATGACCAATCGGTAATCGATGCGGCCAAGAAATTGCAAGATTTGATTGATGCGGCGAAGACTGGTGATCCTAACGCCTTGACCGATGATATCGCGCAAGCTACGCAAGCGTTGAAGGATGCTGTTGCTGATGCTGGTGGGGCCCAAGATGCGGCTCGCGCTGATGCGGCGAAGGCGTTGAATGAAACGACGCCGGTCACGTATGAGCCGGGTGTACAAGACAAGATTGATGCGTTGAATAACGTGTTGAACGATCCAACGGCCACAGCTGACCAGATTAACGACGCGACGCAAGCATTGCGGACTGCAACTGAGACGGCGGTTGATCAACGTGCGGCAGTCGATCAAGATGCAGCGACGGCAATTACGAATGCGCAAGGTTCAAATCAATCGGATGAACCAAGTGTGCAAGCGGCTGAACAAGCCTTGCAAGATTTGGTTGATCAAGCGAAGACAGATAACCCAGACGCCTTGACACAAGATATTCGCGACGCGATTAAGAATTTGCAAGATGCGATTGCGGAAGCCGCGGATAATCAAGGGGATGCGCGTCAAGCGGCCCAAGATGCATTGAATGCGACTGCACCAGTTTCACATGAACAGGCCACAGCGGATGCGATTCAAAACTTGCAAGATGTCCTGAATAATCCAGCTGCAACCACGGCAGATATTCAGGAAGCGACCGAAAAGTTAACAGCGGCGACGGCGACTGATCAAGTCGATCGTGATGCGGCGAATACGCAAGCCAATGATGCGGTGTCAGCAGCTGAAACGTCAGATCAGGCGACTGAGCCAGGCGTTCTAGAAGCAATTCAACACTTGAAGGACGTGCAAGCTAAGGCAGCTGCCGATTCATCGGATGCGTTGACAGATGATATTAAGCAAGCGATTAATGATTTGGCGGCTGCGCAAGAAGCGGCTAAGCAAAATCAACAGGCAGCTCGTGATGCAGCGGCCCAAGCGATTGTTGACTCACAACCGGTCTCTAACGAGGCGACTGTGACGAAGGCCCGTGACGCCTTGAATCAGCTGCTGCAAGATCCAAGTTCTTCAACAGCTGATATTGAAAAGGCGACCGACGCCTTGATCGCAGCGAATACGGCTGAACAGACGAAGCGTGATACCATCAATCAGCAGGCGGATGCGTATGAGACCAAGGTTGCTAACTCGAACCAACGTGAAGAACCAGCTGTTCAGGCCGCTTTGGATGCGTTGCAAGAGTTGCAAGATGAAGCGGCAACTGACTCGCCAGATGCCTTAACGGCTGATATTGCGAATGCTTTGGATGCCTTACGAACGGCCGTGACGCAAGCTGCCAAGGATCAAGCGGAAGCACGTGATAACGCGGCAGATGCGTTGGCAGACTTGGCACCGGTCTCAAATGAGCCAGCTGTGCAAGCTGCTAAGGATGCTTTGGATGCCTTGTTGGCCAATAGCACATCAACGGCTGATGATATTAAGCAAGCCACGCAAGATTTGCTGAATGCAACCAGTGATGCTAAGGCGGAGCGTACAACGGCGAACACCGATGCACAAAATGCGATGACAGATGCGCAAAATAGTAAGCAAGCGGATGAACCAGCAGTACAAGACGCACTGAAGCACTTGCAAGATGTGATGGACGCGGCTGCAAATGATGATGCCAATGCTTTGACGGCGGATATCATCGACGCACAAAAGGCGTTGGAGCAGGCGGTGGCGGATGCCAAGGATGCACAAGAACAAGCGCGTAAGGATGCGGCGATTGCCATTGCAAGCACAAGCCCGGTATCGAATGAACCAGGTACGGCGCAAGCGTTGAATAATTTGGAAGCGGTTTTGAAAGATCCAAATGCAACTCAAGCTGAAATTACAGCCGCAACGAAGGCATTACGTGATCAAACAGCAACTGACAAGCAAGCGCGTGATACGGCGAATACAAATGGTGACGCGGCAATTAAGCTAGCCCAAGCATCTAATCAATCGGATGAGCCGAGCGTTGTTGCAGCAATCAAGAATTTGCAAGATATCATGACAGCTGCGGCCACGGATACGAACACGGCGTTGACGAAGGATATTACGAGTGCAATTGCAGCGTTGCAGACGGCGGAAGAGACGGCGCAAGCTAACCAAGAGCAAGCCCGCACAGATGCGCAAACAGCTTTGGACCAAACGGCACCTGTTTCGAATGAAGCAGCAGTGGCTGACGCAATCTCGAACTTGCAAAAGTTATTAGATGATCCAAAGTCGACCGCTAAGGAAATTGCCGATGCGACGACAGCGCTGACAACAGCCGTAGCTGATGCAAATGAGAAGCGTGATGCGGCCAATACCGCTGCTGACCAAGCTGTTGCAGATGTACCGAGTGAATTGGCGTCAGAACCAACGGTTGCGGCCGCTGAGCAAGCTTTGAAACAGTTGCAAGATGCGGCAGCTGCTGATCAATCCGATGCGTTGACGGCTGACATTGAAGCAGCCACGAAGGCGCTACAAGATGCTGTTCAGACAGCTGACCAAGCGCGTGATACGGCCCGCGATGCCGCAACAGATTTGTTGACGCAAACGGCCCCATTGTCAAACGAAGCCAAGGTTGCCTCAGCGAAGGATGCCTTGCAAAAGTTGTTGGATGATCCAACTTCGACGACGGCTGCGATTGAGAATGCGACAGCGACGCTACGTGACGCTTTGCGAGCGGACGGCGCTGACCGTAACGCGGCAAACACAGCTGGTACAAGCCTAGTTGATTTGGTTAAGGGCGCACCAGCCTACACCGATAAGGCGGTACAAGATGCTGTGCAGAAGTTGCAAGATGTGATGGCTGCAGCGGCTAAGGATAGTGCAACAGATCTAACGGCTGATATCGAAGCAGCGACAAAGGCGTTGCAAGATACTTTCACAGCAGCCAACAGTGATATTGAAGCTGCCCGTGATGCAGCCAATGCGTTGCTAGGTAAGACGGCTCCAATTTCACACGAGCCAGCGGTTGCGACGGCAATTGCCGACCTTGAGAAGATCTTGCAAGATGCATCAAGTTCAGCAGAGACAATTGAAGCGGCCACGAAGGCGTTGCAGGACGCCATGACACCAGCTCAAACGGCTCGTGACACGGCTAATACAGACGGTCAAAAGTTGCTTGATGCAACGAAGAACACGACAGCAGCTAAGGACAAGGGCGTGCAAGATGCCATGAGTCGTTTGCAAGCCGTGATGGCAGCGGCGGCTAAGGATAGCGCCACGAATTTGACGGCTGATATTGAAGCCGCGATGAAGGCATTGCAAGCTGCTGTTAACACGGCAGACGGCGGTCGCCAAGCGGCGGTTGATGCGGCTAATGATTTGTTGACGAAGACGGCGCCAGTTTCACATGAAGCGGATGTTGCTAAAGCCATCAAGCAATTGCAGGCAGTGGTCAATGACCCAACGGCATCCGAAACAGATATTGAAACGGCGACGGCAGCTTTGCAAACGGCACTTGATGCGGCGAACAAGGCACGAACGACGGCTGATACAGCTGGTACGCAAGCAATTAAGACGGCGCAAGCATCTGACCAATCAGCTGATCCAGCGGTACAAGCTGCGATTAAGCATTTGCAAGATGTCATGGCCGCTGCTGCGACCGACAGCGCTAATGATTTGACGGCTGATATTGAAGCCGCAATGAAGGCGCTGCAAGCGGCTGTGCAACAATCAGCTAGTGAACGTGCAACGGCT
This sequence comes from Weissella sp. DD23, assembly GCF_001579105.1. NCBI lineage: Bacteria > Bacillati > Bacillota > Bacilli > Lactobacillales > Lactobacillaceae > Weissella > Weissella sp. DD23. The sequence goes on from NZ_KQ970392.1 coordinate 20,106, forward strand.
GCCGCCGCAGCCAATGACTTGTTAGGCAAGACGGCGCCAGTCTCACACGAACCAGCGGTTGCTGATGCGATTAGCAAGTTGCAAGCGGTCTTGGATGATCCAAAGTCGACGGCTAAGGATATTCAAGCGGCGACGGCGGCTTTGCAAACCGCATTGGATGCTGCGAATGCTGCTCGGGCAAATGCCAATAAGGCCGGTCACGATGCGGTGACAACGGCTCAAAATACAGCTGTTGCTGGCGATCCAGCAGTGCAAGCCGCTTTGGCTCACTTGCAAGCAATTATGGATGCAGCTGGTAAGGATAGTACCAACGATTTGACGGCAGATATTCTGGCCGCGGTGAAGGCACTTGAAGCCGCGATTGCAACGGCTGAAGGTAAGTCAGTGCCGACGGAAACGCCAGCAGCATCGGCACCGGTTGCGACGCCAGTGACGTCAAGTGGTGAAACAGCACCAGTTGCGCCACAGTCTGGTGGTGTGTTGCCATATGTCGCACCAAGTAACACAATTGTGCCAACGAATGCCCCAGTCCAACGTAGCGGGTTGTTACCATACACCGGCTACACGGATGACTGGCGTTTGACGGCATTGGGAATCTTCCTGTTCTCAGCTTCATTGCTGTTCGTCGCTGCTAAGCGTCGTAAGCGTGAAGAAGAGGATAAGTAAACAATAATCGGTCAGCAATGACTAAGACGAAAGTCGCTAATCTACCAACTGGTGGGTTAGCGACTTTTCATTTTGGCTAACATTGCTTCCCGTGTACCGCTGGCGTACCACGCTTTTTTCATAATGCCTTCCGGAAAATGCTATAATATCGGGTTGAGAACACTTTCTTTTTAGAAGCGAATAGCGATTTAAGAAATTGGGGAATTGGGAAATGAAAAGAGTAGAGATGCCTAAAACCGCCACGGCAAAGCGGTTTTTACGTAAAAAGCTATATAAGTCAGGGAAAAGTTGGGTAGTTGCCGGTGCGGTCTGGGCAACGGCCATGGCATTCGGGGGGCAAGTTGTGTCAGCCGATGCAGCGCCTGTTGTAGCAAGTGAAGCAACGAATATGACGAGTTCAGCAGCCGGTGTGCGTGTGGCACAATCGGTTGTTTTGTCGCAGACATCGACTAGTGGGACAACGGCGTCAGTGACAACCAACAGTGTGTCGATGAGTAGCAGCACTGTGTCATCATCAGTCGCAGTATCGTCAAGCACAAGCCTACAAGGCTCGTCAGTCATTAGCAGTCAAGCTAGCGAGACGGTTCGTTCAAGTGCGGTGTCGTCGAATTCAGTGACGCCAAGTGTTTCAGCGAGCGTTTCAGTCGCTGCCAAGGTTTCAAGCAGCAGTCAGTCTATCAGTGTGACCGCACAAAGCGCTTCAGAAAAAACAGCTTCATCAGCTGAAGTTGTGATTGATGTACCAGCTGGTAGCAGTTTGGAATCAGGGCAACTGGCATCGCTGTCTGCTTCAGCCCAAGCCAGTCATCAAATCGTGACGGTGACACAGAAATTGGCAGCGACACCAGTAACGGCGTCATCAGCGGTTTCTAATGACGCCACGAGTTTGTCAAAGCAAATTCAATATGACGAGCAAACGGCGTCTTCTTACTATTCGCAATTGGTTAGTTTGGCTTCAAACCGCCCGCGTTGACGTCAACTGTATCGCAAGCTAACTCGGTATTGGGTCAATTAAATGGCGTGACCACGTCATTAGCTGCCGCCATGGCAGCAGCTAGTTCAGCTTACGCGCTGCAGAACAGTGCGGCTTTTTCGAGCGCCGTTTCGACGTTAACGACTTTGAGTTCAGCCATTTCATTAGACACGGCCAAGATGGGGGCTTTGGCGAACGGAGCTGGAACCGTGTTGAACGTGGCGAACGCTTCATCGGCCGCCGCGGACACTAAAAACGCCTTGAATTCAACGGCCATTAGTAATCTGTTCGGTGCCTTTACTGGTGGTGGCTTCTTTTCTAATTTGACCAACATGGTGACGGCTTTAGGCGCAGCCGGTTCAGTGGCTAATTTACAAAGTTCTTTGGCTTCGGTGGCCTCACAACTACAGGTAGCCCAATCGACAGTTGCAAACGTATCAAACGCCAGTGCACTATCGACGGCTATGAAGAGCGTTAGTGCAGCTGCTAGTATGACGAATAGTTTGTATACGGCGGTAGCAAGCGCAGCCAATACGGCGGGTAACGTGATGCCATCTGATTTCGTGCAGTCATCTGCAGCCGTGCAGCTATACCAGCAAGCGAACGCGATTTCAGCCGCTATCACTGCCGCAAGTTCAGCGGTCGATCAATTGAATGCTTGGCAAACGTTGCTCGGACCAGTATCGGCTAGTGCGGGTAGTTATTATCGCTCAATTGCGTCGGCCTACAGTCAGGCACAAAGCAACTTGGCAGAATTGCAAAGCTTAGGCAGTGCGTTTGCCCAGAATGAATCAGCCATTATGGTCTCTGGTGCCAAGGCGAAGGACATTACGTCATTAATGTCCCTGACAAACTCACAATCAGCGGCGGCCGTAGCAGACTCAAGTGCGGCTTTGTCAGCAGTAGCGGTTGGTCAAGCGGCGGCCTCATCTGCATTGACGGTGTTGCAAAGTGCGGCCCACACAAATATTGCCGATCAACAGACGGTGCTGACTAACCAGAGTTTGCGCGCAAGTACGGCAATTAAGCAGCTCCAGTCAATGGTCGCTGCTAATCCCACGAATCAATCATTAGCGCACGATTTGGCAGATGCTAAGTCACAAGTTGCGGTGATTACGAGCGCGGTGAATGCGCTCAAGAGCAATGATGCGCTAGTTGATACGGCGGCACCTGGTAATTTGGCCACGTTGGTTAATAATGCGTTGTTACAAGTGACCCAGGCGACCGGGGCGGCTGATGCAGCGACCACAGATGCACAATGGATTACAGCGAAGCTAACGACCACTAATCGGCCAGGCAGTCAGGTCGCAGAACAGGTAATGGTGAAGCAGGCCGCGACCGCTAGTTTCACACAGACAGATCAGAAGTTAACGGTTCCCGGTTATCAATTGACGGTCGCAGTCAACGGGAAAACCTATCCCTCGCTAGCCAAGGCAATTGCGGCCAATCCAGCGATTGCACAACAAGATATGACATTCCAAGTGGCCTATACGCCTGATACCCAAAAAGCAACGGTGACGATTGTTGATGCCACCACAGGTAAGACGTTGAATACGGTCAATTTGACAGGATCAACCGCAACGGCGATTGATTTTGACAATGTCGCGCAGTTGGTAAACCAATATGAAACAGCTCACTACTTGGTCACGACGAATCCAACGACGGCAGGTGCCACTTTTGACAGTGATACCGCGACGACACAAACGTATCAGGTGGTACTGCGCCACGCGGTTGGTTCAGCAACGGCGAGCCAAACCTACACGAATACGGTGACATACACAGGTGCAGGGACACAAACACCAAGCGACGCGGTGACAAGCGCGGTAGTGACCACAACATCGCCAATTGATTTGGTGACGTCATCCGTGATTACAACGACAGACGCCAAGTCGTACGGTGATGATTATTTTGCACCAGTTGCAACGGCAGAGGGTGCAACGATTGATAATGCTGGTCAATTGGTTTTTGCACCAGTTACAACGCCAACGGTTGCTGGCTATCAAGCGGATACCACGACGGTTACAGGCAAGATTAAGTTAGGTCAAGCCACGACAGCAGTGCAACAAGTTACGTACGTCCCAACTACGCAACGAATCGTGGTGACGTTAATCGATGATACAACGGGTCAGACGTTAGGCACGGTCACAGTTACTGGGCCATCGAATGGCACGCCAAATTGGCAAGCTGTTCAAACTAAACAGGCTGACCTAGTAACAGCTGGTCTACAGGCATTGCCAGCTAACGACCAGGTATTACAGGGGCAAACCTTTGATACAGATAATGCCACAGACCAGCAAATCACCTTGCATTTTGTGCATGGTGTGACGGTGGCATCGGTTAAGAAACAACTGACAAATACCATTCATTACACGGGTGCGGGATCTAACACACCAGCTGATAAGACGCAGACGGTCACGGTAACTAAGACATACGCGGTTGATCAGTATACCGGTGAGCCGATTTCAGCTACAGCTGCGAGTCAGTATCCAGACTATCAAGCGCCAGCCTATGCTGTTTCTGATGCGACGGCAACGGTGAGCGAAGATGGTCAGGTTACCTTTACGTCGGTCGCGACACCAGACGTAGCAGGTTACGCGCCAAATCTAACCGCGGTGACTGGTGAAACCACGTTTGACCAAGGTGATACAAGCACCACGGTTTCATACGCTTCATTGGCCCGAACGGTGGCGGTTATTATTAAAGATGCCGTAACAGGGGAGGTCTTACAGACAGTCACACTAGCAGGTCAAGCCGGCAGTCCGTTGGATAAGACACCAGCGACGCAGGCGCTTGCTGATTTGACGAGCCGTGGCTATACGGTGACGGATAATGGTTTGACGACGGCACCAACTGTTATGCCGACGGAAGTTATGTCGCCGATTGTCGTGACGTTGGGTCACCAACAACACGAAGCGACAAAATCTGTGACACTAACCCATACGGTTGTCTATCAAACAGCAGACGGGACGACAAAAGCGCCGACTGCCACACAAACGGCAATCGTTATGCGACATGTGATGGTTGATGATGTGACCGGGGATGAAGATGCTACCACCGTGACTTATACGGTGACTGGTGATGGAACGGTCGATGCGACCACGGGTCAGGTGGACTTTGCACCTGTTATTACACCGACGTTAGCGGGTTATACCGCTAATCACAAGACGGTCACTGCAACAGCCACGATGACTTCGCCTACGAAGCATGATGTTGTCATCTATACACCAGCAACGCAGACGGCAACTGTCACGATTGTTGACGCCACTACTCACGATACGTTGACGACAATGACGTTAACTGGCTCATCAAATAGCACGGTGCCAACCGATGCTGTACAAACGTATCTTGATAAGCTAAAGGCCGCGGGCTACGATGTGACCGACGCCTTACAGCCATTGTTGCAACAAGCGTTTGATACTGATGATACCGTCGATCAACCGTATACGTTGACGGTGACGCACCATGTGAGCCAGCAAAGTGAGACGCGGACATCAACGAACACAATCAAATATATCGGTGCGCCGACTGTGATTGATCCAGTTACACAAACGGTTGATGTGACCCGGACGTATAGTGTTGATGATGTGACAGGACGCGAAATTCAAGCGACGGATGCTGACAAGTACGGCACCGCTTATCAAGCCGAACGCTTCACCGGTAGTAATGATGCGGTCGCGACGGTTGATGGCACAACAGGTGTCATTACCTATCAGACAATCCCAACCAAGCCACAGGCCGGCTATACCGCGAAACCTGATCGGATTGATGCGGTTGCCACGTTTGATAATTTGAACGTTAATGAAGTCGTACAATATGACGCCAAGCCACAACGCGCGCAAATTACGTTTACGGATGCCATGGCAGATAATCGTGTGATTACGACGGTTTATCTCAAGGGTGAAACTGATGGCGCCATGGATCAAACTGAAGTGCAAGCACAAATTGCGGCCTTGGAGAAGGCTGGCTATGTGTTGGTAACGAATGCCTTCCCACCGACGGCAAGCTTTGATGCACAAGACGATGGTGATGGTGTACCGTCACAGTTGTATGAGATTGTGTTTAAGCATGGCGTTACAACCACAACGGATACGAAGCCAATCAGTAGCACAATTATCTATCAAGGAACAACGACTAAGGTACCGGACCAAGTTGTGTCAGCGGAAGTGACAAAGACACAGTCGGTGGATGCGGTAACGGGCGATGAAATTTTGCCGGCGAATGCTGCTAAATATGATGGTTACCAAGCACCAAAGTATGCACTAGCAACGGAGAACGCAGCAGCTAGCGTAGATGCGAAAACTGGGGCTGTTACGTTTGCACCGGTCACGACGCCAAGTATGCCAGGCTACACAGGTAATCCAACGCAGGTCACGGCGACGGCTAGTTTTGATAATCCAACGACGACTGCGGTAGTAACTTATACGCCAGCGGAACAGACTGCGCTGGTCACGATTCATGATGAAACAACGGGCAAGGACTTGCCAGCAATTAACTTAGCAGGTAAAACTGGTGACACAATTTCCTTTGCAACTGTTGAGCAGGCCTTGCAGGCGTACATTAAGAAGGGTTATGAAGTTGTTTCCGATCAGGAACTAGTGGCAGGGACGCTATTTACGCCGGCCACAGATGATCAGCAAACGTTCCAAGTGACGTTACGTCATGCGACGAAGCTGGAAACGACGCCAATTGATATGACAAATACGATTAATTATCAAGGGGTAACGTTACCAATGACGACGCAACACGTGACGGTAACCCGGACTGATACCCGGGATCTGGTAACGAACCAGGTGGTGGCGTCAACGTATACGGTACCGGCTGATGCGCCAGCCACGATTGACGAGGCAACCGGCGCAGTCACGTTCGCCCAGGTGGATTCACCAGCGGTGGCAGGGTATACAGCTAGTCAGCAGAATGTGCACCAACAAGTAACGGTGCAACAATCTACGGCGAACAATACGGTAGTGTACACGCCTGATATGCAAACCGTGATTGTGCACTATGTTGATGTTAATGGTGACAAGACGGTTGCAACGGTCACGATTAATGGGCGCAGTGATGCAAAGATTGATACGGCAACAGCCAATAAGACACTGGCCAATTTAAAGGCGACCGGTTACGTGATTGTTGACGCAGGTGATTGGCCAGCTACTTATGACACGGATGATGCGACATCACAGCAGGTGACGGTACGCTTGGATCACGGTACAACGACCCAGCAAAGCAGTTATCCGGTTCACTATACGGTCAATGCTGTAACTGCACCAAATGGCCAGCCAGTGGTTGTGGCCACACAAACAGCGACCGTGACGAAGACTGTCGTTGTCGATGCGGTCACGAAAGCGGTATTGACGGATCAAGCGCCAGCCTATGCCATCACGGGTGATGCAACGATTGCGACTGATGGGACGGTGACGTTTAAAACAGTGACCGTACCAGCTAAACCAGGCTATACGGTGACGCAATCAACGGTTAACGGCCGATTAACACCGCAACAGCAAGCAGGTCAAACGACCGTGACGTATGAGCCCGATGTGCAAATGACGCATGTGATTGTGCGTGATGCGGTAACGGGTGAAACGTTAACTAGTTATCCAGTGTCAGGGGTGACGGATGCAACTGTACCGTTGACGAGTTTGCCGGATGTGGTGGCGAAGTATGTAACGGCGGGCTATGTCGCACCGGATACTTTGCCGAGTCAGGTTGCCTTTGGTGCGACTGGTGCGGCTGATGTAGTAGTGACCTTAGCGCACGGTTCAGCTGTGCAAGTCACACAGCATAAGGTGACGAACACGGTGCACTATGTTAACGCACCAACGGCATTGGCTGATGTGGTTCAGTCGGCAGTCGTAACAAAGACGATTGTTGTTGATGCTGTAACTGGCCAACAAACGACTCAGGCAACGTACCAGACAACGGGTGCGACAGTCGATGCCCAAACGGGCGTGGTTACTTTCCCACGGGTCACGACCCCAGCCCAACCAGGTTATACACCAAATCAGCGTCAAGTGACGGGTCAGGCGTCATATGATGCTGATGGGTTAGAACAAGTAACCTATACAGCTGATCAACAACGCATTCATGTGGTTTACGTGGATGACGATGCGCATGGTGCAGTTGTCCAACATGGCGCGGACGTCATTGGCCGTTCGGATGAAGATGTTTACTTCCAACCAATTGAATTAGCAAATTATGATATTGCATCAGTTGATATGCAGGATGCCCAAGGCTTTGATCATGATGATAATCACGATCAAACAATTACAATTCATTTGACGCATGATGTTGGGACAGTGGTTGTAGCAGTTAACCGCAATGTTAGTTACCAAACGAGCAATGGCTATCCAGCGCCAAAGCAGGTGACGCAACAAGTGACGTTGCATGGTCAAATGGATTTGATTACAGGTCAGGTAACGTGGCAACCGGTGACAATAGGTGCAGTTGATACACCAACGATGACGGGCTTTACCGCCGATCAACGCCAGATAGCAGCGGTGACCATCACGTCACCAACGGACGTTCAAGATGTGACGGTGCACTACACACCACAGCAACAACAGGCTCACGTAGTGTACGTGGATGATGACCAAGATGGTCGGATTGTACAAACCGGTCCAACAATCACAGGCTTGGGTGGTAGTCATGCCACAGTAAAGCTGGTTGGTGTACCGCACTATCACGTGATTAACGAAATTGGTGGCATCGACTTTGACTACGACACAACGACTGATCAAACGATTGTGGTGCATTTAGGCCATGATCACCGTCTTGTGACAACGACGGTGCAACGACCAATTCATTATGTTGATCAGCATGGCCACCAGCTCGTACCAGATACTGTGCAAGCAACCGTTTTGACGGGGGATGAAGATTTGGTGACACAGGTTATTACCTGGTTGCCAAGTGAATTGCTAGCTGAAGCAACGCCGGTAGTGGCGGGCTATCAGACGTCAACGACTGAAATCGCAACGGTTGCGGTGACTATGCCAGGTGATTTGCCTGCTGTGACGGTTGTCTATCAACCAATTCCGGTTACGACCGTGCAACCAAAGCGTCCGGTTAAGCAGCAACCAGTTGTGAAGCATGTGCCAGCTAAGTCAGCAGTACAGCCAGTTGCGAAGGTAAGTGCTAAGCATGCTGTCGCACCAGCACCGGTGCCAGTCGCAGCTGCACAACCGACGCAAGCGGGTATGACGACGACGGCTAGTGCACCATCAACGCCAGTGATTACGGCAGCGAAGCACCCATTGGTAACTAGCGAAGGCAATTCAGTTTCAGCAGCAACGTTGCCAGAAACTGGTTTTGAACAAGAATACTGGCTAACGATTGCTGGTTTGCTAAGCTTGTTGGCGACAGCTGGTGTGGTTTTGAAAAAGGTTTTGTAAATTAATGGTATTGGGAGGCTAGAAACCTAGAGTTTCCGGCCTCCTTTCTGTTTGCAGACCTGGTAAGATGGAAGTAAAGAAAAATTGGAGAGGTTTGCCAAAATGGCTAAGAAAAAGAAAAATCCCGTAACGACGTGGGTCAAGCGACTCGCTGCGCTATTTATGCTGTTCCTGATGTTGTTTGGTGTGTTCTGGGCGGCACGTTCAGCTTTCATTCAGAATGAACCAACGAGCAGTAAAAAGGCCCAACAATCATCAGCTAAGGCGGATACACCGATTGCAGAACTCATTCTAACGAATGGGGAGTCGTATATTTTACCAGGCACAGATACGATTTCAAAGAACCCAGAAACGGTGAAGTCGATTGTGCGTCAGTCAGACGGTAGTTATATTATTACGAAGCCGGATGATCAAACCCGGGTGAAGGTCTTGAAAAACCAAGTTCGTCAGGTTATTCATGAAAAGTAAGCGAAATTGTTTGATACAATAGACGTATTAAAATGGATTTGGGAGATAACGTAATGAAGATTGCAGTGATTGGCGCAACTGGTATGGCAGGACGCGCAATATTTGAAGAAGCAACAACACGTGGTCATGAAGTGACGGCTATTGTCCGGAATGTCGAAAAGGCACGTGCCGAACTTGGCGCCGGGGCAACGCTGTTGGTATCAGATATCTTTGATTTAAAGCGTGCGACGTTGGAACAGTTTGATGTTGTGGTCAATGCATTTGCCAACCACAAGGAGGCATATTTGAATTTGGATGCGGTGACGCATTTGATTCATGAATTCCGCCAATCAGAAACACGGGTTATTTTCTTGTTGGGGGCGGCTTCATTGATTCAAGCGAATGGCACACGCCTTTTTGATTTCTTGGTCGAGTTACCAGGTAATGAAGCTTGGATTGATGAGCCACGTTATGGTGTGCTGGAATTAGA
>NZ_KQ970392.1:30572-40438 GCF_001579105.1 Weissella sp. DD23
ACTTCGTCGCAACGCGACGACCCAATAATCCAATAAGACTTACTGGTCAAAAATCGTGCCTAAACCACTAATTTTTGGTAAACTTAATTTTCGGACAAACAAATTTTAGGAGTTTTTTATGACAGAACATTTGGTATTACGCGCCCTACAGGTGCTATTAATCATTGCATTAATTGGGATGGCAATTTTGTACATCACCACAATGCGTCGCAACAAAGTAAACCTACTCCAAAAGTTTGTCCCGGGATTCATCATTGGGTTTATTACAGATTTCGGTGATACAATCGGTATCGGTTCATTCGCAACGACGACCGCGTTCTTCAAAGGTTTTAAGTGGCTGGATGACGATCGTAAATTGCCGGGTACAATGAATGCTGGTCATGCAATCCCCGTGTTTGTGGAAGCTCTGTTCTTCCTCACATCCGTTAAAATTGAAGTGTCAACTTTGATTCCAATGACGTTAGCGGCGGTGGCCGGGGCGGCATCTGGTACACGTATTACGGCTAATTGGCCAGTGCGTAAGATGCAACGCGGGTTATCGATTGCCTTGACGCTGGCGGCCGTCACAATGTTCATTAAGTTGCTGACGAACCCAGGCCATGCTGAATCAATGACGACCCACGGGTTGCATGGTTGGCTACTTGTCTTGGGCTTGGTGGTCAACTTTACGTTGGGGGTGTTGATGACCATTGGCTTGGGAAATTACACACCAGAGTTGATTTTTTTCTCACTAGTCGGTGTTAATCCGTTGGTTGCCTTTCCAGTGATGATGATGGATGCTGCTATGATCATGATGACGTCAGCGATTGGTTTTGTGAAGACCGGCCGTGTTGAGTGGCGTGGATTCACCGGTATGGCAATCGGTGGTGTTATCGGTGTTATCGTGGCTGCGAAGTTAGTGACCAACATTAACATTGCCATTTTGAGCTACTTTATCGTCGCACTAGCGTTGTACACGGCATTTAATCTATTCCGTGATTCACGTCAACCAGAACCAGCAGATATTATTAATCGCGATAACTAATTTCTAAAAGCAATGTTGCCAGAAAAAAATAATGGTAGCATTGCTTTTTAATTTCGAGACATCGCGATAACTGACAACCATGTTATTAGTATCTGTTTATCGGAAAAGGTGCGTGCTATAATAGATTTATTACATGAGCGAATTTAGTAGGGATTTTGGTGGACATGCAGAGAGCTAGCGGATGTTGTGAGCTAGCCAAGTCCAAAACCTGAATTACACTCGCACAAACATCATGTACGTCACCCCAACGTTACTGGGAAGATGAGTGGTCACGAAATATCGTGGCAATTTAGGTGGTACCGCGTTTAACAGCGCCCTAATCAGTGTTAACTGGTTGGGGTGCTTTTTATTACCCCAACCAAAAAGAATGTCATCATTTTTTAGAGGAGAGTAGCTATGGCAGAAGATATTTTGCAAGAACTAGCATGGCGTGGTGCCATCAATCAAACAACCGATGAAGATGGTCTACGCGAGCAAATGACCAAGGAACAAATCGGTGTGTACGTAGGAATCGACCCAACCGGGGATTCAATGCACATCGGACACTTGATTCCATTTATGATTTTGAAGCGATTCCAATTGGCTGGTCAAAAGCCAGTGATCGTTGTGGGTGGTGCCACTGGTTCAATCGGTGACCCATCAGGTAAGAAGTCAGAGCGTAAGTTGTTGTCACAAGAGGACGTGGCTGCTAACGTTGAGAAGATTCGCGCCCAGATGGTAAAGTTGTTCGGTGAAGATGGTTTCACAATTGTGAACAACTTTGATTGGTTGGGCAAGTTGTCATTGCTCGACATGTTGCGTGAATACGGTAAGTTGTTCTCGATCAACACCATGTTGGCGAAGGATGTCGTTGCGTCTCGTTTGGAAGCCGGCATTTCATTTACGGAATTTACGTATCAAATCTTGCAATCAATCGACTTCCATGAGTTGTGGAAGCGCGAAAATGTGCGCTTGCAAGTTGGTGGTTCAGACCAATGGGGTAACATCACGGGTGGTATCGATTTGATCCACAAGCTTGAGGGTGGTGAAGCACCAGCCTTTGGTTTGACAGTGCCTTTGCTGTTGAAGGCTGACGGTACAAAGTTTGGTAAGACTGAAGGTGGTGCCGTTTGGCTTGATCCAGAGAAGACGACGCCATTTGAGTTCTACCAATTCTGGTTGAACACAGCTGATTCTGATGTCGAGAAGATGTTGAAGTACTTTACGTTCTTGTCACAAGACGAAATCAGCGCTTTGGTAGCCGACTTGCAAGAAAATGCAGCTGCGCGCAATGCACAACGTCGTTTGGCACAAGAAGTGACGACATTCGTGCACGGTGCTGAGGCTGTTAAGACGGCTGAAACGATGACGAAGGTGTTGTTTGGTAACGCTGACGTCGCTGAATTGACGACTGAAGAAGTGGCAATTTTGGCTGGTAACGTCCCAACGTTTGAAATCGACAATGCTGAAATTGGTTTGTTGGACTTGGTTGTGGCAGCCGGCTTGGAAAAGTCAAAGACAGCCGCTCGTAAGTCAGTTAAGGACGGTGCCATCCGTATTAATGGTGAGCAAATCACTGATGAAGAAGCCGTCATTAACCCAACCGCAAAGTACGATGGACAATATGTCATTGTGAAGCGCGGTAAGAAGAAGTGGGCCGTAGCGGTCGTACGTTAATAAAAAAATGCCTGATGGAATTCTCCGTCAGGCATTTTTTCATTAGTGATGACGCTCGCTACGTGAAGTAGGTTGTTGGTCAACTTCAGGTTGTGGCGTAGTCTGTTCTTTTAGAATTGGCGCGTCGGCCATTGTTGTTGTTTTAACAATCGCTTCTGATCCAGCGCCACTAATTTTCTCGTACAACAACTTATGCTGTGGTCGGAAAATGGTAATCAGCCAATCAATGACTAAAATCACCGCTGGGGCCGCGAACAGCAAGATGAATGTATAGGTGCGGTTCAAAGTTTCAGCTGAAACGGTCCCGGTTGAGCCAATCAATTGGAGCCAGAATGGGAAGAAGTAAATGGTAAATCCAACCATTAAAGCGTTACGAACAATGATGCGCCAACGTTGTGACTTGGCGACATCGTAACGAATACGTACGACCATTTGTCCCAAAGTTGCACCGAGCAAAAGCGGCACAACACCCCAGACAATGATATAAGACAAGATGTCAGCACTCGTTTCATTGGGCAAAATTTGCGTCAAAACGAAACTAATGGCCGTTGCAATAACGAAATCCAAGCCGAATGATAGTAAGCGACGTACCAATGTTACACGGTGGCCAAGACTGCGAGCACGTTCATCCATCCGATCACGAGATGGCAACAGGATACCAAGTAATGGCGCGAAAACCCAGCCAATCAGGCCACCAGTGGTGTTCAAAATCAAATCATCAACGTCAAACAAACGGTATGGACGCCAGTATATATGGTACAAACCGGTGTATTGGGTTGTTTCATAAAAGAGCGTCAGCATGAATGTCAAAATTAAGGTGGTAAAGAAGCCACGCTTGAAATAGAAGTGCAAGTACATGCCGAATGGCACGGTTAGTAAGACGTTAAAGGCCGCTTGCGTAAAGGATGGATCCAATAGACCGGCTTTTAACCCACCACCGTGGAAGTAGGGATTGTCTTGGAAGAAGGTCCGAACAACTTGCAAGGGATCTAAATTACGCGTTGGTGCGCCGATGGCTTGCAAGTGTTCGAGAGTCGCTTCCGTTGGTAATGGTAAAATAACCAAGAAAAATGCTGTCGTGAAATAAAAAACAAAACTAAACGTCATCACCGTGTGCCAAAAGGTCACGGCACCATAACGACGATACTGTAGGAATAAAAATGGAATGAATAGCGCTATCAAAATAATAGGAAATGCAATGATAGCGTCAATAATAGGAACGCCAAATCCGCTCACGAGACTTACCTCCGTTTTTCTGTCATAATGAATTATACAGGGTTGTAACAGTAAATTCACTTAAACTTCACTTGTTAAAAAACAAGCAAAGTCGCCCTTTGTGGACATTGTCGCAAATTGTTTTTCACAATCTTGGCTTTTTTTGTTGCATTTACTTTTCGTAAGTGTAAAATTAAGGTCATCAATTAAGAGAAATAGTATTTTTGAAACGAAAGAAGGAATAATACTCATGGCTACGATGAAGGCTGTTGTATTTGATGAATTTGGTGATGTTGACGTATTCCACGAAGCAGAAGTGGAAAAGCCAGTTTTGACGAAGGGTAGCATCTTGATCAAGCAAGCTGCTATCGCAATGGACCCATACGACGTGAAGTTCCGTGCCGGTGCCTTTGGTGTACCAGCTAAGGAAAACATGATCGGTGGTTCAACGATTGCCGGTGTTGTTGAAGCGGTTGCGGCTGATGTAACTGAGTTCAAGGTTGGTGAGCGTGTTGTGGCAGTTCCTCACGAGCACGGTTACGCAGAGTACGCCGTTGTTGACGCTGACACTGCTGGTCACTTGCCAGATTCTGTTTCATTCGAAGATGCTGCTGCATTGGCTTTGGGTGGTCAAACTGGTTACCAAGCCGTTGTTGACGCTTTGAACTTGCAAGAAGGTGAGTCAATCTTGATTCACGGTGGTGCTGGTGCCGTTGGTTACGCCGCTTTGCAAACGGCTTTGTACCGTGGCGCATCAAAGATTTACACGACTTCATTGCCAACTGATATTGATTACCTACACGAGTTGAACGAAGACATCGTGGCAATCGACTTCACGACGCAAAAGTTTACTGACGTTATCCCAGAGTCATCAGTTGATACTGTTGTTGAAATCATTGGTGGTAACAACGCTTTGGGTTCAATGCAAGTTTTGAAGGATGGCGGACGTATCGTATCTACTGTTCCTTTGGGCGACGACGTTAAGGCTGCTCGCGATGCCAAGAACATCAAGGGTGACTACTACGTGATGCAATCAACGACTGAAGTTTTGACGCAATTGATGGAGCACTTGGGAAACGGTGACTACAAGGTTGCTGTTGCTGAAGTAAAGCCATTCAGCTTGGAAAACTTGAAGGAAGGTCACAAGATTGTTGAAGCACAAGCCGTTCGCGGTAAGGTTGTTTTGACGTTCTAATTGACTGATTAAAACTAATCGACAAATTAAAAATCCGCATGACCTTTTCCTACCGGTCATGCGGATTTTAGTATATAGTAGTGTCGGAAAGTGGGACAGGGATGCTGCCTGTAATTAAGAAAGCAGAAGAAGGATAAGAACATGACACAAGAACCACTTGTAACGGTTGCCGTTTTGAGTCATAACCTAGAAGGCTATATCGGCCACAGTCTAAAAACAATTAATAAGCAAACATATCGGAATATGGATATTGTCATTTTGGATGATGCATCAACGGATGATACATTGACTGAAATTAATCACTGGGTGGCCCGTGATGATCGGATGCGGTTGATTAAGAATAATAAGCGTCGTGGCGTGGCAACGATGCGCAATCGCGCGCTTAAGGAAATTCGCGGTAAGTACTTCATTTTCGTTGATGGGGATGACCAATTAGCGCCAGCCTTTGTTGAAACACTCGTGAAGGGGCTTGAAGAAAATCCTGATGTTGATATCGCAAGTGTCGGTTTTAGCTGGGGCGCCAGCGGTGTACCTAAGAAGGCGAACGAAGTTAAGTTCCGTCGCATTGATCGGGCCGCGATGTTTGAAGGGGTTACGCACCGTGGCCACGTCATTTCAGGCATGGTTTGGAACAAGGCGTACCGTTCAGCTAATCTGTTAGATAGTCAGGTACGCTTTGACGAATCATTGGAGCTAGCCGAAGATCACTTGTGGATCGCCCAATTGGTCGCATCAAAGGCGATGTCAGAGTATTCAATCTTTGCATCGGATGTCTTGTACAACAAGGTATCACGGTCAACGAGTATTATTCACACAGCCTCACATGCATTACGTGAGCGCGAACGTGAGATTGACCAACAAATCGCCCGCATTGGGGATGACATAATTTAGCGCCACGCTGCTTTTTTGTTGTGTGTCGTGCTATCGCACGAGCAACAGGCCCGGGTGGTATCCTACGCCTTTGTTCAAAAACTCGGCAACCGAATGGCGCGGACGCCATTCAGCGGGGCAAGTAATTCCCCCTAAAGCCTCAAGGTCTGTATGGGCTTTTCTGAATAGCGCCGGCCATGCGGCATGTTGCCGATTTTTGAACGCTCCGGATACCACCCGGGCCTGTTGCAGCAGCCAAGATGTTCTCTGATATTTGGGAGTGTCAATGATTGTGGCATAATGGTAGAGGGTCCAATGATGATTATCAAACAAACAGAGAATGCCTCGTCGCAACGCGGCGACGAAAGAAACTAAACACAAAAGGCTGTTCAGTATTTTCGCTGAACAGCTTTTTTTTAAAGGTCATGTTTACTTTCCAAAAATTCTTCATATTGTAACTTTGATTGTGAAACTTGCGTTCGTTGCTGAGGCCCACGACGACTAAACAACATGATAATAGGACTGCTTATCAATGATAATAATCCTAAGCCTAATAATACTTTTCCCATAAGAATGTCCTCCTGCAGGTAACATGACGGTTCACTTAGAAATAAGCTGGTAGTCCGTGTGGAAACTTTTTTCGCTGATGACACGATAGGTATTCTCAGGTGACTTTATTAAGTACCAACCGGTTGTGCCCATACTTACCCCTAGTCGAGGTGTTGCGATAACGAGTACATCTTTTTCCGGTGTATTCCACCAGATTAGTTTGCGATTAAAAGCTGTCATTACCCAATCTGGCGTATCGCCAGTAGTCGTGATTTGCCATGCATCAACCTGACTGTTGTTAATTATTGCTTTCATAAGAATATCCCCCCCTGAATGTATTGGGGACAGTATGGAACACTAATAATTATTATGCAAGCGATTGGCTTACTTTTTGCAGTTGACAAAACTCTCATTTTAATCTCATAATTGTGGCACATCAAAAATATTAGGGGAAATAATTATGGGGAAAACACAGGTAACAGATTTAGATTGGGATAATCTTGGCTTCGCGTATCATGATTTGCCATACCGGTATCGTGCAGTTTACCGGAACGGGGCATGGGAGCCTGGTGAACTCATCACAGACAGTGATTTTCAAATTAGCGAAGCGGCGGTTGCGCTACATTATGGGCAACAAGCTTTTGAAGGGCTGAAAGCTTATCGTCGCCCAGATGGTGGGGTTAACTTGTTTCGCCCAGATCAAAACGCAGCCCGCATGGCTCGCTCGGCGGAACGGTTGCGGATGCCAGCCTATCCAGAAGATTTGTTTGTCGAGGCGGTGAAGCAAGTTGTGGCTGCAAATCAAGAATTTGTCCCACCGTATGGTTCGGGAGCAACCTTGTATCTCCGACCATTGTTGATTGGATCTGGTCCAGCTGTCGGTGTACATCCCGCTGATGAATATATTTTTAACATTTATGCGACGCCAGTTGGGGCCTACTATAAAGGTGGCCTAACACCGACTGCGTACGTCACGAGTGAATATGACCGAGCTGCCCACGGTGGTACGGGGCAAGCGAAGGTCGGTGGTAACTATGCGGCTTCGATGCTGCCCGGTGAACAAGCGCACGCGGCTGGGTACTCCGATGTGGTGTATCTTGACCCCCGATTGCATGAAAATATTGAAGAACTTGGTTCAGCAAACTTCTTCGGTATTACGCGGGATGGCCGTTTCTTAACACCAAAGTCGCCCTCAATTTTGCCATCAATTACCAAATACTCATTGCTGACCTTAGCTAAAGAAGCTGGCCTGCAACCTGAGGAAACCACGATTAGTATTAATGAATTGGAACAATTTGAAGAAGCTGGTGCGATGGGGACCGCGGCGGTTATTTCACCGGTTGGTTCAATTACGCATCGTGGCCAGAAGCATGTTTTTTATTCAGAAACAGCTGTGGGACCAAAGACGCAAGCGTTATATGACCGCTTAACTGGTATTCAATTTGGTACCGAAGTTGGTCCGGCCGGTTGGGCAGTCGATGTGCCGTTACAATAACTGAAAAATTACCTGGAAACCGGTTTGGATGATTGTTATCCAACCGGTTTTTTACATATTTTTGATAAATAAAGCAATAACTAGATAAAAAACTTTTATGAAAACGCTTGCATAATAAAAAGTAAGCGCTTACAATAAATGTATACCTTGATGAAAGGTAAATTAATAATTTATTAAAAATATATCATTTAGTATTTGGTGTTGGGGGAAATAATCATGGCAGAGAAGACGATTATGTTAGCTTGTGCAGCAGGTATGTCAACGTCAATGTTGGTTAAGAAGATGCAAGATGCCGCTAAGGCTGCTGGCAAGGATTATGAAATCTTTGCAACATCAACGTCAGACGTTGATGAGAAGTTGGCAAGTAGCAACAAGCCAGATGTTGTATTGCTTGGCCCTCAAGTGAGTTACATGAAGAAGGAAATCCAAGCCAAGACGGATGCCGCCGGTGTCCCATTGGACGTTATCAACATGATGGACTACGGCATGATGAAGGGCGACAACGTATTGAAGACGGCGGAAGCCCTTATTTCTTAAAGAGTTACAAGCAGCGATTTGGTCATGAGTTAATATTCGGGGGATGACGTAATGGATGACGAGCGTATGGCGGTTGTAATGGGATTGATTATGCACGGTGGTAATGCCAAGGGGCAAGCCTTCCAAGCTATTCACTTTGCAAAGGCGGGTCAGTTTGATGAAGCTGACGAAGCGTTGGTAGCAGCAAATCAAGAATTGAAGGAAGCGCATGATGTGCAAACCGATATGTTGACCAAGGAAGCTCAAGGCGAGCATACCGAAGTTGATTTATATATGGTGCATGGTCAGGATCACTTAATGAATGCCATTACTTTCCGTGATATGGCTGTTGAACTGATTGCGTTGATGAAGCGGGTACAAGCATTGGAGGAAAAGTGATGGTAAAAGGATATCGCATGCCCGACGGCTTCCTTTGGGGAGGGGCCGTTGCAGCGCACCAGCTTGAGGGGGCTTGGGACGTTGATGGCAAAGGTGTATCAATTGCGGATGTGATGTTAGCTGGTAAGAATGGTGTGCCACGTGAAGTGACTGATACGGTTCTACCAGATGGCAACTATCCAAATCACCGTGGGATTGATTTTTATCACACTTATCCAGCTGATTTTAAATTGATGAAGGAGTTGGGCTTGAAAGCTTTCCGGACGTCAATTGCTTGGACCCGGATTTTTCCAAATGGGGATGAGACGGAACCAAATGAAGCGGGACTCGCATACTACGATGCCTTGATTGATGAGATGTTGGCGAATGGCATCGAACCAGTTTTGACATTGAGTCACTTCGAAATACCGTATCATTTGGTGACCGAGTATGGTGGCTGGCGTAATCGTCAGTTGATTACATTCTTTGAACGATTTGCTCGTGTAGTCTTTGAGCGATTTGGGGATCGCGTGAAATACTGGATGACGTTCAACGAAATTAACAACCAAACATCATGGATGGATCCACACCCCATGTTGCAAAACTCAGGGTTGAAGGATTATGACGAAGCAGATGCGGAAGAATTGATGTACTTGGCATCGCACCACGAGTTGGTGGCCTCGGCATTGGTGACGAAAGCTGCGCATGAAATTAATCCGAATATTCAAGTTGGTGACATGATTGCGATGAATCCGGTTTATCCGGCAACGTCGAAACCTGAAGATATTATGATGGCTGAACGCGCCATGCAAGCACGCTACTTCTGGGGGGATGTACATGCTTTGGGGCAATACCCAAATTGGTTGCGTAAGTATTGGGACCACAAGGGCTTCGATATCGATGTGACGCCAGAAGATGAAGCTATCTTGGCCGCAAACACGGTTGATTATGTGGCGTTCTCGTACTAT
>NZ_KQ970392.1:40749-50109 GCF_001579105.1 Weissella sp. DD23
GGTGATGAATGGCTCGCCTACAACGAAGAAAGTAATCATGGCGATAATCCATTCTTACAGAAGTCGGATTGGGGCTGGCAAATTGATCCAGTCGGCGTCCGTTGGGCCATGAACTGGATGTGGGATCGCTGGCATAAGCCAATGTTTATCGTTGAGAATGGCTTTGGCGCTTATGACAAGTTGGAAGCTGATGGCACTGTGCATGATGATTATCGCATTGCCTACTTCCAAGGCCACATCGAAGCGATGGAACGCGCGGTTGTGTTGGATGGCATTCCGTTGATTGGTTACTTACCATGGTCAGGCATCGATATTGTCTCAGCTTCAACGGGTGAGATGTTGAAGCGATATGGCTTTATCTATGTTGATTTAGACGACATGGGTCAAGGTAGTGGCGAACGATATCGTAAGGATTCGTTCAAGTGGTACCAGCAGGTTATTGCATCTAACGGTGAAGATTTGGAGGTGTAGCATGACGCAACCAAACATGCCGGCAGATTTTTTCTGGGGTAACTCAGTGTCATCAATGCAGACAGAAGGTGCCTGGCAGGAAGACGGTAAGGGACTGTCAGTGTATGACGTGCGACCAGCCACTGATCACACAATGGATTGGCATGATGCGATTGATGAGTATCATCGTTATGCCGAAGATTTGGATTTAATGGCGGATATGGGGATGAACATGTACCGTATCCAAATTTCATGGTCCCGGGTCGTGCCAGATGGTGATGGGGCGTTTAATGAGGCTGGCATCCAGTATTACAGCGATTTGATTGATGCGATGATTGCACGCGGCATTGAACCAATGGTGAATTTATATCATTTTGATATGCCACTGGCGTTAGCGAAATCAGATAACGGCTTTATGTCACGACATACGGTTGACGCCTTTGTCCGGTTTGGCGCCGAGATGTTCAAGCGTTTCAGTGATCGGGTTAAATACTGGATTACGTTCAATGAACATAATCTGTATTTTACCGATGAGGTGTTTGAGATTTCAGGTTATGACCATGGGGAACGGACGTTGTCAGAGATGTATCGCATCTTCCATCATACGATGTTGGCCCATGCGCGCTTGGATGCGATTGCGCATACCAAGTATCCAGGCTTACAACTTGGCGGTATGCTAGCCCATGCGGCAACGTATCCGGCGACATCGAAACCAGAAGATGTCTATGCAGCGCGTAAGTTGAATGAATTTTTGAACAACAACCTATATGATGCGTTTGTTTTGGGCCGTTATTCACATGAAGTCATGCACTATGTGAAGGTCCATGAGATCGATTGGGATTACCAACCGGAAGATGCCTCTGTACTAAGTAAGATGCATGCAGATTTCTTGGCGTTTTCGTATTATCGAACGGATACAGTCAATGCAGATAAGATTCCAGCCGGTGAGGCGCCGAATCGTTATTTAAACACAGCAAATGAGACGAATCGTTTCTTAGAGACGAATGACTGGCAGTGGACGATTGATCCATTGGGCTTCCGGACAATCTTGGCGGATGTGTACAGTCGTTATCGTGTGCCAATGTTCCCAATCGAAAATGGGATTGGGTTACATGAAACATGGGACGGTGTTCATGAAATTGCAGATGAGCGGCGAATTTCATATCATCGTGACCATATTCAGGCCATGAAAGACGCCATGTTTGAAGATGGTGTCGCAGTACTGGGTTACTTGGGTTGGGGCTTAATTGATATCCCAAGTTCTCATGCAGATATGGAGAAACGTTATGGCTTTGTTTACGTCAACCGGTCGAACCATGATTTGAAGGATATGAGGCGCGTACCTAAAAAATCTTATCATTGGTTCAAACAGGTCATGGCGACAAACGGGGATAAGCTGTAGCCACTTTAGGGGGAAACATTATGGATAATGTTGGACGAGGTAATTGGGTCAGCGAGAAGTTGCTGCCACCCATTATGAAAGTTGTTAATACGAAGGCGATGAATGCCCTGAAAGATGGGATGGTTTACTCATTACCATTCATCATCATTGGGTCAATCTTTTTGATCTTATCAAATATCCCGTATAAGCCAGTTGCGCAAGCGTTGACTGATTCGGGTTGGAGTGCCATTTTTACCCAGGCATATACCACATCATTCGGGATCATGGCGGTCTGGGCGGTTGTTGGAATTGCCTATGTTTATGTACGTAATGAAGGGTTTGAGGCCTTACCTGCTGGTTTGACCTCACTTGCAATCTTCCTGGGCTTGCAGTCATTGCAAGTTGCCTCACCATTGTCAGCAGCAATGGGTAAGGCTGGTTCAGGAGTTGGTAGCTTATCAGGGACACAAGTAGCAGAACACATCGATAAGTTGCCACACGCTTTGCAAACTTTCTTGACGTCACCAGTTACTGGGGCAATCAACATCACCTGGCTGGGTGGTCAGGGAATGATTGCCGCCATCTTGATTGGTATCTTCGTCGGTTGGGGATACTCAGCTATGTTGCGTGCCGGTTGGAAGATTACGTTGCCTGAGCAAGTGCCAGCTAACGTTGCGAACCAATTTACGGCAATGATTCCAGCGGGTGTTTTGATTACCGTGGCGATGTTTATCTACGCTTTCTTCAGCTTCATTGTGAAGGAAGACTTGTTGCAAACGATTTACACGTTGATCCAAACACCACTGCAAGGATTGTCAGATTCATTCGGTGGCGCTTTGATTATCGCCTTCTTGGTACCGTTCTTCTGGTTCTTCGGTGTCCACGGTGGATTGATTATGGGAGCCATTACAACTGGTTTGTTGGTACCAAACACATTTGATAATGCGGCTTTGTACCACGCTGGCAAGTTGTCATTGGCTAACGGTGCCCACATCGTGACCAACGAGTTCTACAACAACTTCATTAACCTGACTGGATCAGGTATTACCATTGGTTTGGTGATCTTTACCTTGGTGGCTGCGCGTTCAGTGCAATTGAAGTCATTGGGAAAGATTGAAGCTGTACCAGGTTTGTTCAACATTAACGAACCATTCTTGTTCGGATTGCCATTGGTTTTGAACCCATTCTTGGCGATTCCATTCTTCTTGACGCCGGTGCTAGTTGCCGCATCAACATACTTAGTCATCTACTTCGGTATTGTGCCACCACTAAACGGTGTGGCCGCACCTTGGACGACACCACCAATTATTTCAGGATTCTTGATCGGTGGGTGGAAGATGGCCGTTTGGCAAGCTGTTGTTTTGGTAATGTCAGCTGCGATCTACTGGCCATTTGCTAAGCGTTATGACAAGATGTTGTTGGCTCAAGAGCAAGAAGCTGAGGCTGCTGAAAACGCCTAAAAATTGTTAGTGAGTCAACGAATTCCCTGAAAGGGGGGATGCGGATAACATGATAACCCAAAATGTTAGCGTGTCCGGTTACATCTCCGTGTAATCGATTAGGTACGCTCTATTAGAAGCGACGGTCTATCCTCTAGGGTAGGCCGTCTTTTGTTTTTAGAAAGACAGGTGAATACAGATGGCGAATAATTTGACGATTCATACCCCAATTGCGTTTAATGATTTGGCGGGTAATTTAGGTCGCAAAGTTGAAGAGGTTAGCTTAACGATTGCTGGTAATCACTTCGATGCGACTAAAAGCACAGCGTTATCTTGGGGGCTGATGTTAGCGCCACGGAGCGGTCGTGAGATTGGGGCGTTAACGCTAGCAGATAACGGTATTAAATTGCAAGACGCAACCGGTAGCGAGATTGAGACAGTCACATATGAAGATGTATCGCGGGTTGAAGTAGGTGTCCTGCAGTCGTTATCTCGTTATAGTTCGGCAGTCTTACCTTATAGTCATTTCTGGACCTTTATAGAAATAACGTTACGTGACACCCGTGTTTTACAGTTTATTAATGCTAATCTGGCAGCTGCACCAGTCTTATTGACGTATCTCAAGAAACAAGCGGTTCGGGAGGTAGTTGATCCGTTTGAATTGGTTGATTTAACTGCGACTGAAGTGAGCACCTACGTGACACAACATTTTGAAAGCAAGGCTAAGTTGGTCAATTATCCTGTGACAGTAGCTGGATTGGGTAATTAACATTCATTATGATAAACTGTTGACAATAATTAGAAAGAGATTAGAATTAAAACCATCAAGAAATCAAGGAGAGCAAAAATGATGATGACGCCAACAATTACAACTACAAACGTCTATTACTTTTGGTTCTTTCGGCAACTATCCGAATTGAGCTAAAAGCATTTTTGCACGGCTTCTCGGATAGTGATTAAAACATCCGAGAAACCAAATAAAACGCCCGCGATTTTTTGCGAATACGTGTTTACCAGGTAACCGGATGTTTTCCATTAAGGAAACGTCCGGTTTTTTATTGTCTAAAGGAGAAATGATTATGCCCACGATGAAAGAGTCACTCAGCCAACGATTGAACCAAGATTTAGCGAAAATCCAGCCCAACGAAATTCGAGCGTTTGATGCGAAAGTTTCGGCGATGCCAGACATGATTAAGTTAACGCTCGGTGAACCCGATTTCGATGTGCCTGAAGTCGCAAAAACTGCAGCCATTAATAGCATCACTGCCAATGATTCCCACTACGCGCCAGGCAATGGGTCGGTGGCGTTAAGGGAGGCTGCAACCAATTTCTTGGCTGACCGCTATGGGTTAACATACGATGCGGATACAGAAGTAGTGATTACAATCGGCGCGACTGAGGCAATCTATGCCACGTTAACAGCTGTATTGAATCCAGGCGACAAAGTCTTAATTCCGACACCAACTTTCCCACTCTATGATGCCATTACGCTCATGAATGGTGGTGAACCCGTGTACTTGGATACTAGCGCAACGAGATTTGTGTTGACGCCGGCGCAATTACGGGCGGCGATTGCGGAACACGGTGATGCGATCAAGGCAATTGTCTTGAATTACCCCTCTAATCCAACGGGGGTGACATATTCAGCCGCAGAATTAGAGGCGTTAGCAACTGTCCTGGCTGACACGGACATCATCGTGATTGCTGATGAAATCTATTCAGAATTAGTTTACGAAACCGCCCATGTGTCAATTGCCACCTACTTGCCGGGCCAGACGTTGTTGCTAAATGGGGTGTCTAAGTCACATGCCATGACGGGTTACCGCATCGGGTTTATAGCCGGACCGGCGGGCTTGATGCGCACGGTGGGAATGACCCACCAACTAGTGGTGACGTCACCATCCAATCCGGCGATGGCTGCCGCAACCGTGGCGTTAGGAACCGAAGCAGGGCATGCAGCAACCTTAGCAATGAAAGCACAATACGCTGCACGGCGCGATTTCGTGGTGGAACAGATGCGGGCAGCTGGGTTTGAGGTTGAAACACCAGGTGGCGCCTTCTACGTTTTCGCTAAAATTCCGGCTACGCATAACCAAGACGATCGTGCATTTGCCCTGGCACTTGCTGAAAATGCCCACGTGGCAGTTATCCCGGGTAGTGCGTTTGGTCAAGGTGGGGCCGGTTACTTACGTCTCAGTTACGCAACGAGTTTGGCAACTTTGACGGAAGCCATGCAACGCATTAAGACATACATGCAAACAGCAATGACTGTAGGAGAATAAAACTATGAAAATTTTGATGACAAGTGTTCGAGATGATGAAGAAGCAGCAATTGCAGCCTACACGGCCCGGACGGGAGTTGAGATTATCACGTCAGCAGCACCGTTGGAAGATAACCTTGACCAATTGGCGGCGGTTGATGGGGTAATTATGCAACAACGGAATCGATTAGCTGATGCAATTTACGCACAATTAGCTGAAGCTGGTTTGAAACAAATTTCAACGCGAACAGCTGGGTATGATGTGATAAATGTGCCACTCGCCCATGAACATGGCTTGCGTGTGACAAATGTCCCGGCCTACTCACCACGAAGCGTCGCCGAACATGCCCTGATGCAAATCCTACGTCTGCTACGTAAGTCTTATGAAGTTGATCGCCGTGTGGCAAACAATGATTACCGCTGGGGCGGGTTGCAGGCCAAGGAAATTCATTCCGCAACCATTGGCATTATTGGTGTTGGCCGGATTGGTGGTGCCTTGGCCAAATTATTGGCCGCGTTGGGGGCAACGGTCCTTGGTTATGACGTTAATCCGCGCGATGATTTGGCAGGTATTGTGACGTACACAACCAAAGCGGATTTGTTGCAGCGGGCGGATGTGGTCAGCCTACACGTTGATTTAAATGAGACGTCAGTTGGACTAATTGGAGCTGCTGAATTTGCGTTAATGCAGCCAACCGCGGGCTTGGTGAACGCGAGTCGCGGACCGGTAATCGATACGGCAGCATTAATTACAGCCTTGGAGACAGGCGAATTGGCCGGAGTAGCGTTGGACACCGTGTCAGGTGAAGAAACCATCTTTAATGTCGATCACCAAGATGACGGCTTGACGAGTCAGCCAAATATCGAAAAGTTGCACGCGATGTCGAATGTCATGTTGACACCGCATATCGCCTTCTTTACGAATATTGCGGTGCAAAATATGGTTGATATTGCCCTGGATGATGTGCAATTAATCTTGAACGGTGAGACATCACCACATGAAATTGAGAGGTGAGCATAATGGAAAAACCACAATTAGCAGTAAAGCCAACCATCATGGCCGTTCTGAACGGGAACTCATTTGCGGTTGTCGCCGCGTTAATTCCGGCCGCTTTGATTAGCCAACTACTCAAAGCGCTACCGCAAACAGGGCTGGTTGGGCAAGTTGAAGTAATGGTCGCATTGGCGCAAAGCACGTTACCCTTGATTGCCGCATTTGTTGTTGGTAATATGTTGCGCCTGTCTAATTTGGAAACAGCCTCAATGGCGTTGGCAACTTTTGTCGCATCGGGCGTTGTGACAGTTAAGGGCGATGCGTACATGATTGCCGGTACTGGGGTGATTTTGAATATCATGTTAACGACTTTGATTGCCAGTTATGTGGCCTGCTTGAGTAGTCGATTACTGGGTCAATTACGGATGGTCTTTGAACCATTGGTTGTACTACTTATCAGTGGTGGGATTGTTCTACTGACATTGCCAATCATGGTGGCGGTGCAAGGTGCAGTGGGTCAAGTCGTCGCCCAAGCAACCCGGGTATCACCATTGTTGATGGGGGTCTTGTTGGGGATGCTTTTCGCCTTCTTAATTGTGTCGCCACTCTCATCAGTTGGCATTGCCACGGCGATTGGTTTGTCCGGCGTTGGATCGGGCGCTGCGAATGCCGGGATTGTCGCTGCAGCGATTACGCATGCTGTGATGGGAGCTGGCGTAAATTCAGGTGGGGCAATCATTGCCCACTTTATGGGTTCACCTAAAATTCAGATGGCCAACATGTTATCACATCCGAAATTATTCATGCCGGTATTACTAGCTGCCGGTGTGAGTGGCGGCGTAGCGAGTTTGCTGGGGATGTCAGGCACGGCCTTTTCCGCCGGCTTTGGCTTGTCCGGCTTTATTGGCCCCTTGACTGCGCTGAATGAGTCGCAGGGTGACTTATTAGGTATTCGGGTGATACTGGCGTTTATTGTGGTGCCCTTACTATTGGGCATCTTAATGAAACTAGTATTTATGAAAAAGGTGCCATTGATTCAAGGTGAAGAATTAGCGTTACCGGATATTTAGGGCGTTCCAAAAGCAGTCGCGTTGGTGACTGCTTTTTTATATTTAGGGCAGAATTGCCGTTGTGCTAACCGCATTCCTGACATATACTCAAGGGGCAATCTAATAGTCGAGGGGGCGAAACAATTGCGAACATTTTTTAATGTGGCAGATTTAAGTTTGCCAGTCATGGTTGAACACGTGGGGGCGGAATGGCAACAGGGGGTTATTATTCGCTATCAGGGTTTTCCGCACTTTCATTGGTTGCAGTCACAAACTGGAACGGGGGCGTTTTGGGTGCGTGACAAACGCTATGAGTTGGCGCCTGGCATGGGGATTTTAATTGCCCCTGGCGTGCCACACCGGTATGAGCCGATTGGCAACGAACCGTGGCAGGTCCGGTTTGCAACCTTCCAAGGGTCCTTGGTTGATGATTTACAAAAACAAATGGTGAATTCAGAGTTTGTTCTGATTGAGGCAAGTGATGCACTGGTGTATGAACGGCTACATGAGACGTTATTGACGCGATTAGGTCATGAGCCGGCGGATGATCTAGCAATCTCGGCGGCTGCCTATCAGTTATTGCTGTGTCTGACTCGCCATCAGAAACAAACGATTGATCAACATCAACCAGATTTTCAACAATATGTTGGACCGGCGATTGCGTATATGCAGGAGCACCTAGCAGAGGATATTTCAATTAGCCAACTAGCAGCAATGTTGTCAGTGTCTACGCAGTATCTTAATCGGGTGTTTAATCGATTAGTGCAGCAGACACCGAGTGAATACCTGACACAGATTAGAATTAGTCATGCCAAGAAACTGCTGGTATCACAAAAATATTTAAAAATTAATGTCGTGGCTGAACAAAGCGGTTATGCAGATCCAGCCTACTTTGGTAAAGTTTTTAAAAAGCAAACGGGCGTTAGTCCATTGAATTATCGCCATTGGCAAACATAACCTGGTTGAGGTTGAGACGGCTGCTGCTGTCTCAACCTCTTTTTGTGCTGCTCATCACACTGTTTCAATAAGTTATATTTTTTGGTTTTATATGTCCTTTTTCTAAAATGAAAGCGCTTTATTATTAATTAGTAGGGTAATAATGAAACCAAATTATTGGGGGATAATTTAACATGAATAAGGTGAAGCAGTATCTGTCGTATGCGGCAGGGGCGTTTGGGCACGATGCCTTCTACGCGACATTGAGTACTTATTTTATGATTTTCGTGACAGGACAATTGTTTGATACGCCGGACAAGGCATTTAACAATCAAATGATTGGCTGGGTCACAACGATGATTGTGGGTATTCGGTTAGTGGAAATTATTTTCGATCCAATCATTGGTGGTATCGTTGATAATACAAGGACCCGTTGGGGAAAATTTAAGCCATGGCTAATTATTGCCGGGCTAATTAGTTCAGTATTGTTGGTTGTTATTTTTACGAATTTTGGCGGGCTAGCAACCGCTCATCCAATGCTTTACTTGGTTTTGTTTGGCATTGTATTTGTAACGTTGGATGCATTCTATTCGTTTAAGGATATTGCGTTCTGGTCAATGCTACCAGCGTTATCACTTGATAGCAGTACGCGTGAAAAGTTTGGTACGGTGGCACGCTTTGGTTCAACGCTAGGACAACAAGGTGTCCAAATTGTCGTTGTGCCATTGGTCATGTTTTTCTCAATCACCTTTACAGGCGCACACACTGAAACGCGGACCGGTTGGTTCTGGTTTGCGGTTGTCATTGGTGTGATTGCTTATCTTGGGGCGTTGTTGACGGCCGCAGGTAC